>JANJSZ010000040.1 GCA_024711405.1 Acidovorax sp. | reverse complement strand
GAATTTTTTGGCGGCGAGGGCGGTATCACCACCGACCGTGTGTATGGCCAGTCGTTCTTCGGCATCACGTTCGGCCCCTCCATCCAGGTGTATTACCTCATCGCTGCGTATTGCTTTGTCTGCACCGCCGCCATGTTCGCTGTCACGGGCACGCCGCTGGGACGCATCCTCAATGCCGTGCGCGACAACCCCGAACGCGTCGACTTCATCGGCTACAACACCCAGCGCGTGCGCTACTTCGCCTTCATCATTGCGGGCTTCTTTGCCGGCATCGGGGGGGGGCTCGCGGCGATCAATTTCGAGATCGTCACGGGGGCCGACAGCGTGAATGTGCTGCGCTCGGGCGGGTATCTGCTGTTCACCTTCCTGGGGGGGGCCACCTTCTTCTTCGGGCCCATCATCGGTGCGGTATTGCTGGTGCTGGCGTCGGTGCTGCTGTCGGAGTTGTCCAAGGCCTGGCTGCTGTACCTGGGGCTCGTCTTCCTGTTCATGGTGATGTATGCGCCCGGCGGCATTGCAAGCCTGGTCATGATGAATCTGCGGCTGGCCAAGTTTGGCAAGCTCCGCGGCCTGTGGCCCTCGTACCTGGCGCTGGGCGGCACCGCACTGGTGGCCGTGCTGGGGGCCGCAGCCATGGTGGAGATGACCTATCACCTGCAGCTCAATGCCGCCTTGGGACCAGAGCTTGATTTTCTGGGGGCCACCTTGCACGCCAACTCGGTGGGCAGCTGGTTTGGCGCAGGGTTTGTGCTGCTGACGGGGCTCGGCTTGTTTGAGCTGTGCCGGCGCCAGTTTGTGCGCCAATGGGGCACTATCCAGGAAGAGATCGAACACGAAATCAAGCGGGGGGAGGCGCTGTGAACATGGCGACAAACGCACCTTGTGCGCTCGAACTGCGTGATCTGCGCAAGAGCTTTGGCAAGACAGAAATCATCCGTGGCGTGAACCTGGCCGTGAAGCCCGGCGAGCGGGTGGCCATCATCGGCCCCAATGGCGCGGGCAAGTCCACGCTGTTCAACCTGATCAGCGGACGCTTTGGCCCCACCAGCGGCGAGGTGCTGCTCAATGGCCAGCGCATCGATGGCAAGGCACCCTACGAAATCAACCGCATGGGGTTGTCGCGCAGCTTTCAGATCACCAACATCTTTCCCAAGCTGAGTGTGTTTGAAAACCTGCGCTGCGGCGTGCTCTGGAGCATGGGCTACAAGTACACCTTCCTGCGATTTCTCTCGAAGCTGGACGATGCCAACGAGCGCGCCAGGCAGCTCATGGAGATGATCAAGCTCGACAAGAAGCGTGACACCCTGGCCGTGAACCTGACCTACGCCGAGCAGCGCGCGCTGGAGATCGGCGTCACCATTGCCGGCGGCGCCAATGTGATCTTGCTCGACGAGCCCACGGCCGGCATGAGCCGCAGCGAAACCACGCGCTTCATCCACCTCATCAAGGAGGTGACCGAAGGCCGCACCTTGCTCACGGTGGAGCACGACATGGGCGTGGTGTTCGGCCTGGCCGACAAGATTGCCGTGGTGGTGTATGGCGAGGTCATCGCCTTTGACACCCCCGACAAGGTTCGCGCCAATGCGCGCGTGCAAGAAGCCTACCTGGGCTCTGCCGTGGCCGATGCGCAGGCGGGGGGACACTGACATGCTGAAAATCGACAACCTCCATGCCTACTACGGCAAAAGCCATGTGCTCCATGGTGTTTCCTTCGATGTCCAGCCCGGTGAAATCGTGGCCTTGTTGGGGCGCAATGGATCGGGCCGCTCCACCACGGCCAAGGCCGTGATGGGCCTGGTGGACTGGGACGGCTCGGTGCAATGGAAGGGGCAGGCCCTCAAGGGCAAGAAGGCCTACGAGATTGCCCATCTGGGCATTGGTTATGTGCCCGAGAGCCGCGATGTCTTCCCCAACCTCACGGTGCACCAGAACCTGCTGCTGGGGCAAAAAGGCAAGGGCAAGGGCAGCCGGTGGTCGTTTGACGACATGTACGACATGTTTCCCCGCCTCAAGGAGCGCCGCAACATCGAGGCGGGCGTGATGTCGGGCGGCGAGCAGCAGATGCTCACCCTGTGCCGTACCCTGATGGGCGACCCCGACCTCATCATCATCGACGAACCCACCGAGGGCCTGGCTCCCAAGATCGTCGAACTGGTGGGGCAATACCTGCAGACTATCAAGTCGCGCGGCATCTCGGTGCTGCTGATCGAGCAAAAGCTCACCATCGCCATGACCATCTCCGACCGGACGCTGGTCATGGGCCATGGCAGCATCGTTTTCCAGGGAACCCCCGAAACCTTGCGGGCCGACAGCTATGTCCGCAAAGAGTGGCTGGAGGTCTGACCACGCGGGCCGGCGATGCAGCGGGGCGGCAGGCCTGCTGGCGCCGGCGAGGTGCTCACTGCCTTGTGCCATGGGCCGCGTTTGCTCCCATGTGAGTGGCTGGTTGTCTTTTGTCCCGGGCGAGACAAATCGGCACAGTCAACGCGGGCAGAACTCTCTACAATAAAAATCGCACGATCGTTCTTTTCTCATTTCCAAGGAACAACAGCATGACCGCTGAATACAAAGTCCACGGCTCCGTTGCCGTGATCACGCTGGCCAATCCTCCCGTCAACGGGCTCGGCCTGTCGACCCGCCAGGGCATTGTGGACGGCCTGACCCGTGCCAATGACGATGCCGCGGTGACCTCCATCGTCATCACCGGCGCGGGCGGCGCGTTTTCCGGCGGCGCCGATATCAAGGAATTCGGCACTGACAAATCCCTGCAAGAGCCCAACCTGCACTCCGTGATTGCGGCGGTGGAGAATTCGCCCAAGCCCGTGGTGGCCGCGGTCCACTCGGTCTGCATGGGCGGCGGGCTGGAGCTGGCCCTGGGCTGCCACTACCGCATTGCGGCCCCCGGCTGCAGCGTGGCCCTGCCCGAAGTGAAGCTGGGCATCCTGCCCGGCGCCGGCGGCACGCAGCGCCTGCCGCGCGTGGTGGGTGTGGAAGCGGCCCTGAATATGATCGTGAGCGGCGAGCCCGTGAAGAGCGAGCTGCTCGGCTCCATGCCCGGCCAGAAGCTGTTCGACAAGATGGCCGCCTCGCCCGAGGCGCTGGCCGCCGAGGCCCTGGCTTTCGCGCAGAGTGTTGCCGACGTGCGCCCCATGCCCCTGGTGCGCAACCTGCCCTGCAAGCACCCGCAGGGCGACGCGTACTTCCAGTTCGCGCGCAACATGGTCAAGG
>JANJSZ010000023.1 GCA_024711405.1 Acidovorax sp. | reverse complement strand
ACTTGACCGACCCGTAGCTGCAAAAGACGCAGCAATCGCCAGGAAGAGGCCGAAGGACAGAGTGGCACGCGCCGCATTCATGGAAGAACTGGCAAGCGTCGACGGGCATTTCCAGCTCGGCTTGGTGGCCGCACAAAGGGCACGTGAGGACGGAGCGAGTTTGCATGTGGTCGCTCATGCTACGCCGTCTTCGCCGCTGAGCAGCCGCGAAAGTTTTCGTTCGGTCTGGCCCCCGAGCAGAACCTCCTGGACGGTGTCTCCCTCAACCCCAACAAAGCTGGGCGTTCCGGTGACTGCGAATTTCCTGGCCAGATCGATGCGCTGCGCAATGTCGACGGGGATCCGGTTGCGATGGGTCTCGCGCAGCTTTTCGACCGCCGGCTTCATCGCCCGGCAAGGCCTGCAGCTCTCCGAGAAGAAGTAATACAGCCGCCGCGAATCCCCCGAGGCTGGGCCGTCGATTGCGCAGGTGTCGTGCGCGGGCCGGCCAACGCTTCGCTTTGCGCGAAACCACATCAGCGCCTGCCCGGAAGCGAGTAGGGCAACGGCGGCGAGGATTGCGATGGCAGGCCAACTCATGCCTTGCCCCCGGCCTTGATCTTCGGTTGCGCGGCGGGTTCGCCGCCTCCCCCCAGAAGATACTCCCGCACCAATTCCCGCGCGCGATGCAGCCGGCTCTTGATCGCGGGGGCGTTCTCGTCGAGGGCCCCGCCTTTTTCGGACGGGGCAGGGGCCGGCCGGGCGCTCAGGCGAGCTGGTAAGCGGCGAAGCGCTCGTCGACCTGCGTGCCGAAGGCGTGGTTGGAATAGTTGCTCAGGACCTTCACGGCCACGGCCAGGACGATGTAGAGGATCTGGTTCTCGGAAAAGCCCGCTTGCAGGAACGCGTCGAGCCTGGCGCGCGACGGCGTGCCATTCGTGCGAACCATCTCCTGGGTCAGCTCGAACAGGGCGGTGAGCCTGGCGTCGGGGATCGGCTGGCCTTGGCGGATCGCTTCCAGGACCGGGCCGGGGACGCCGGAGACCTTGTCGGCAATCATGCTGTGCGCGGCAGCACAGTAGGCGCAGCCGTTGACCAGGCTCACGGCGAGGAACACGACCTCCTGCTCGGCCGGCGTGAAGCCCGACTCGCCCCTGAACTTGCCGTAGCCGCTCAGGTAGGTGTCCAGGACGGCCGGGGCATTCGCCATGTTGGCATACATGTTGGGGATGAAGCCGACCTGCTTGAGGGCGGTGTCGAGGATCTCCTTTTGGGGTCCTTGCGCTTGGGCATGGACGACGGAAGTCAGCGTCTTGAGATAGGCCATCGGTTTTCTCCTGGGGATGGTGGGCCATCGCAGAGGGGTTCGCGATGGACTCGACTTATCCTAGAAGGAGATGGGTCAACTACGTTGACCGAGCGTCTCGATCGGATGCCCGGCCGTTCCGCCGAACCACCTCAGCCGCGTCAGTCCGCCATCACACGCTGTTTGAGCCACTCCGAAGGCGATTGGCCGAACTTGCGCAAAAAGGCGCGATGCAGGGCGCTGGAACTCCCGTAGCCGACATCCAAGGCTGCGGCCTTGGCGGGAACGCCTTTGGACAACAAGCGCTGCGCGAGCATCAGCCGCCAGGACGAGAGGTAATCGGCGGGCGTGGCGCCGGTGACGATCCGGAAGTGCTCGGCGAACCGCGCCCGCGACATGCCGGCTTGGGTTGCCAGGGACAACAAGTCCCAAGCCTGCGAGGGGCTCTGATGAATGGCGTCCAGGGCCTTGGCAAGCCTGGGGTCGGCCAATCCCGCGAGAGCGCCGCCCGATATTTTCCCCCGTTCAATGCAATGCCTCAGCATGCGAATCGTCAGCACTTCGCAGAGCCGGTCGAGCACGGCTTGGCGACCGCTGCCCGCGCCGAACGCTTCGGAGAACATCAGGTCCAGGATCGGCTCGATCCCGGGGAAGTTGCCGAGCTCAATGAGCACAAGGTCGGGAAGAGCGTCGGAGATCGGGTTGCGCCCTCCCGCGCCGGTCAGCACCGTGGCGCAGACGACGTCGGCGCCTTCGCGCTCGTTGGCCACCAGGCGGTGCCGCTCGGGGCGCGGCAGGTAAATCAGCGAGGGCCGCTCGATGAATACGTCGGCCTTTCCCGCGTTCGCCAGCTTGACCGGGCCGCGCCTGACCACATGCAGGTGGCCCCGCTGCTCGTCGCGCTCGAAATCGTGCAGGCCGCAGATGTTGCCCGTGTAGAACACCCCCGCGCGCAGAGCGAACTGCGAGAGGAGCCGGTCCAAGGGGTCGCTCACGAGAGCGGTTCCCTCAGGCGGCTCGCGTCGCATGCTTGGCTGCGCTCTCAATGACCGTCATTGGATTTCCTTTGGATGGGTTGGAGGTCAGCAAACTTGTCTTCAGGCAATTTGTCAAGACGGACCGGGCTTTGCTTTCGGGGGCGCGATGGCGCGCACAGCCTCGGCAAGCTCGTCAAATGTGTCGAAGACGTAGTCGCAATCGGGATGCGGAGTCGGGTCCGGCGGGGGCTCGCAACCCCACTCTTCGGGCCTGCGGACGAAGGCGGTCTTGAAGCCGCACGCGCGCGCCGCGTTGAGGTCGAAGTTGTGGCAAGCCACCATCAGGATGTCGCAAGGCTCCATCGCGAGCCACCTGGCCGCTTGCCGATAGGCCCTGGGGTCGGGCTTGTAGTAGCCGATGGCTTCGCAGGAGATGACGGCGTCCCAGTCGATGCCGTTGCGCCGCGACACATCCACCACCAGCGACAGCGGAAGCATGGTGAAGGAGACCGCGGGGATGCTCTTGCGAATCTCGCGCAAGGGTGCGGCGAAATCTCGCCAGGTCGAAAGCCTGTGCCAGGCGGTCGCGATCCGGACCCGGTCAGCCGGCGAGAACATGGCCAGGCCCTGGGCCTCGAGGAGCTCGTCCAGCGCGCGAACGTGGACATCGTCCATGTTGAACGCGGGTTGCGCTTGGCCGACGATGCCCTTCATCGCCAGGCGTCGATACTGGTTGGCCAGCGCGCCCCAGTCGCGATCCATGCCATGCGCGCGCCCCGCCTCGGCCAGTGCGTCGCGAATGCCCGAATGCCAGTCCAGGACGGTGCCGCCCGTGTCGAAGGTTGCTGCTTTGATGGCCATAATGATCCTAGAGAATCAGGGTTAGAAACGAGTGGTCAATTGCGTGAGCCAGGCCGGTGAATGATCCACCAGCCAGGTTTCCATCGGCTTGTCCGCCCCGGACAGGATCATCGCGGCCAAGGCAATCATGATGACGCCCATGAGCGTCTTGCCGACCTTGCCCGCCTGCACGAGGCTGCCGCGCATCCGCGCCATCATTCCGCGGCCCACGTAGGCCAGCGCCACGACGGGAAGCGCGGCGCCGATGCCAAAGACGCCCATCATCAGGGCCACCTGGGGG
This sequence comes from Acidovorax sp., assembly GCA_024711405.1. Lineage (GTDB taxonomy): Bacteria > Pseudomonadota > Gammaproteobacteria > Burkholderiales > Burkholderiaceae_C > Acidovorax. The sequence continues at coordinate 1,419 of JANJSZ010000023.1, read as the reverse complement.
AGCTGGGAGCCCTGGCTCGCAAGCACGACGGCGGCGCCCAGCGTCGGCCCGACGCAGGGGCTCCACGCCACCCCGAGCGCGAGCCCGATCGCGAACTGGCCCTTGAGCCCGTCGAGGCTCATGCGGGAAATGAGGTGGTGCCCCGCGTTGCCGATGCCGGAGGTGGCCGAGGCGAAGCGCTGCTGGAGTTGGCCTGAGACCAGCACGAGGCCCAGAAGGCCCAGGATCGCCGCTCCGATGCCGCGGAAGATACCCGGGTCGATGTTCAGGGCGGATCCCACCCACGCCAGGCCCGAGCCGATCACGGCGTAGGAGAGGGCAAGCCCGCCGGCCAGGGCCAGCGGCGCGCGCGGGTGGGTGTTGGCCGCGGTCCCCAGCAGGACGGGGATGATGGGCAGCACGCAGGGCGAGAGCGTCGAGAGCACTCCCGCCAGGAACCCGAAGCCGTAGGAGCCGAGCCCGAATTCCATCACTGGACCGTCTTCCTGATCAAGCCCTCGATGCCTTCGGGCGTCGTGTCGCCGGTCGAGCGGCCCACTTCCTTCGTGCCCTTGAACGCGACCAGGGTGCTCTGCATGGACACCTTGAACTTGCGCAGCGTGGGCTTCTCGGAGTCGAAGTCCACGGCCAGCACGGTGACGTCCTTGTAGGCGGGCTGCTTCATGAGGCTCTCGACGATGGGCTTCTGGGCCTTGCAGGTCGGGCACCAGGTGGCGCTGACGTTGACCACGACAGGCTTGCCGTCGTGGGTGAGCTTGTCGAACTCGGCTTGGGTGTAGTGCTTGATCTCGCCGGCCGCGGCGATCGATGCGACGGCGGTCAGGGCGAGGATGGCGGTGGCCTGGGCGAACTTCATGGGAATCTCCTTGGAGGTTACTTGGATGGTTTGAAGGTTTTTTGCAGCGACGCGGGGTAGGCCGTCAAGGCGGCCAGCTCCTTGGAGTCCCAAGGCAGCGGCTTGGCGGCCATCGGCATGATCATGCAGTCCTGGACGACTTCGTCGAGATGGACGGTCTTGCGGTCGAACTGGTCCCGGGCCATGGCGACCGTGTGGGGTAGGGCTTGATGAAACTCGTCTGGAACGCGCCGTGGTTGGCGTCGCAGCTCGCGCAGCTCATGCCGTTGGTGGAGAGCTTGGTGTCGTGGAAGAGCTTTTCTCCCAGAGCCACGTCGCCCGCGATGGCGGTCGAAGCGGCGAGGGCGCCCAGCAGCGAGCAGAGCAGGGCGGAAGCGGGCTTTTTCATGGCGGTTCCTTGGTGTGTTCGTCTCTAAGAGCCTTATATGGACGCCCCGAATAAGCCAAGCCCTCACTCACTGAAGTCAAGACGGTAAAGATTGCACCCGTATATCCGGACTTTCTGTGGCGCGAGCCACGGTCCCTGATGGAATTCGCTGGTGAATGTCCTATCGGTTTAGCGC
>JANJSZ010000020.1 GCA_024711405.1 Acidovorax sp. | reverse complement strand
CCAGACAGAGGGTGCCAAGTTCTGGCTGCAGGTGGTGACCGAATTGCGCAACCGGGGCGTGCAGGACATCTTCATCGCCTGTGTCGATGGGCTCAAGGGCTTTCCCGAGGCCATCGAGGCCGTGCTCCCCAAGGCGGTGGTGCAGCTGTGCGTCGTGCACATGGTGCGCCACAGCCTGAACTACGTGTCGTGGAAAACGCAGGAAAGAGGTGGCCACCGATTTGAGGCGCATCTACCAATCGGCCACCGCCGAGGAGGCCGAGCTGCGCCTGGGTGAGTTCGAGGCCAAGTGGGATGCCGAGTACCTGCCCATTGGCCAGTCCTGGCGCAGGAACTGGAGCCGCTTGACCCCGTTCTTTGACTACCCGCCTGAAATTCGCAAGGTCATCTACACCACGGATGAAATTGACAACCTTTTTGAAGAAGTCATCTTCTCAACGGGGTCAAAGGGGGTGGCGAAGACTTGTTTTTGGGTTGCCAGTTGGCGACGAAGCGCGTGTAGGCTTGCTCGGCGAGCTGCGCTGCAGCGTGTTCGCGTTCACGTATTTCCTTGACGTTGTAGTCGGCCGCCGGGCCGCGATGCCCTTTCTTGGCAGGCAGCCCGGCACGCAGCTCAAGTTCACGACGCTTCCTGGCTGCCAGCGCTGGACGGGTCCACGCAAAGTCCTCCTGCCCGGTGAGCATATGCCAGGCGATCACCGCCAGTTTGCGCGCTGTTGCGACAGCGGCGATTTGCTGGCCACGCCTGCCCCGGATTCGAAGGAAGAACGCGCGCAGCGGGCCAGGCGCGTTGGCGGCCGACCACGCGGCTTCCACCAGCATCGCGCGGGCATGTGCGCGCCCGACCTTGCTGATGTGTCCGTGCTGGGCCGGCTGCAAGCCAGACTGACGCACCCGCGGGTTGAGCCCGAAATAGCTCACCAGCTTGGCCGCGCTTGCAAAGCGGCCGATGTCTCCAATCGCAGCCAGCAGGCCTATGGCCACAATACAGTTCACACCCGTGATGGTCAGCAGCCGTTTGACTTGCTCCTCTTGCAACACGGATTTGCACAGCAGGTTCTCGATCGCTGCCAGGTCCTCCTCCAGCCGATCGAGTTCACGCAGGCGCTGCTCCACAGCCAGGCGTTCATCCATCGGAAGCGGCTGCTGGCCAAGCCAGGCGCGGCCTTTGTTGCCGAACAGGTCGGTTGCGGGACAGTGGGGAATCAGGTGAGAAGCCAGCACGCCATGAATCTCATTCTTCAGCCGTGTCCGGTGCCTGACGATTTGCGAGCGGCGCGCCACCTGACGGCGCAGCGTCAGCGTTCGCTCGTCGGGCATCCACACCTGCGGCAAAAAGCCGCTGGCGTATAACTGCGCCAGGATCGCCGCGTCGATCTTGTCCGTCTTGACCCGGGCTTCAGCGATCAGCCGGACCTGCAGCGGATTGGCGATCACCACTTTGGCCACGTGCGGCTTCAGAGCCGTCACGATGGCAGCTGTATTGCCGGTGGCTTCAAGAACCACTTCGTCGCTGGCTCGCAAGCTCTGTGCGAAGCGCTCAAGCTCGGCGTGTTGCAGCACCACTCGCCCGCCAGGGCGCAGCAGGCCATTCTCCAGGTAGGCAATCTCGCCAAAGGTGCGCGAGACGTCCAGTCCAATCACTCTCATGGTCAACCTCCTTGCGTGGGTTTGAACACCTCACCATGGAAGCTGTGGGCAGCACGACAACTACGGATTCGCGCGCGCAGCGCAACCGGGCGGGTCGCAGGGGCGGCCAGGTACTAACTCGAGCTCTCGGCTCATCGTATAAAACGGCCTGCCCACGTTTCATGCTTCCCGGTGCCCCTGTCCCGGATGGGCTCACCATATGCCGGAATCGGCGGGGACGCTGGGGCGCCAAGGGGGATCATGCCGGTTACCAATGCCATCGAGTCGGTGAACATGGGCCTGCGCAAGCTGACGAAGAACCGGGGTTCGTTCCCAAGTGACGAGGCGCTGACCAAGCTGTTCTATCTGGCCCTGCGCAACATCAGCCAGAAGTGGACCATGCCTATCCGCGATTGGAAAGCTGCGCTGACCCGCTTTACCATTCAGTTCGGAGACCGCATCTCTGTCAACTGAAGTCCGGCCCGTTTACACAAAAATTCGGACACGCCCGGCCGAGGGCAGGGCGCCGCAAACTGGAGGGGGGGATGGCTCGCCCCCTAATGCGAACTCCCTCGCGTGCTCATTTCGAGTGCGGTGCCTTGGAAGCGGGTACGAATCTTTCAGGCCGGTGATCCGCAACGAAGCCATTTCGGTTCGGCATCTGCACCTGGGGTAGCGTGCTGGCATCGAGCGTGGCATCGGGGCCGACGATCTTCGCCTCCGAGAGGATGTAGGCCGAGATGGCATAAACCTCGTCATTGCTCAGACTGCCTGGTGTGTACAGAGGCATTGCACGCTTGACATAGTCGAACAGCGTAGTTGCATAGGGCCAGTAACTTTCGATTGTCTTCACGGGCGCCTTCTTGGCGTCGCTGTTTACCAGGCTGCCGCGACCACCGATGAGCTTGTCTCCGATGCCACCCTGTAACTTGTCGCCATGGCAGGCCACGCACTGTGCCTCATAGATCGCTTTTCCCTGCATGACTGAACCTGATCCGAGTGGCAGACCGCGCCCATCGGGCAGCGGCGAGACAAAGGTCTTCAATTCGTCGGCGGTCGCCAGGCTGCCGATGCCGAACCCCTCGGCGGCGGTGTTACCCGCCGCGAAGCACGAACTGGTGAACAGACAGAAAGCGGCGAAACGAACTCCGCGCTCAATAGTGGTGGACATTGGAGACCTTTCCGTCATTCGCGACCTGCCAGCTCTGGATGGCATTCAAGTGATAGATGGAGCCGATCGGACCATTCAGTGCGCCGCCCCGCGCGGCAATCAGCTGCCCGAGTGTGGGTTGCACGTAGCCCGTGTCGTCAGTGCAGCGACTTTGCAGGATGGCCGCCTTGCCATCCCAGCGCCAAGGAAGTCGAAAACGCGTGTGGCAAATGGGCAGAACAGGGCCCTGCAGCGCTGCCGTCTTCCAGGTCGCGCCGCCGTCGGTCGAAACCTCTACCTTCCTGATGGCTCCGCGACCGGACCATGCCAATCCAGTGATTTCCAGAAAACCAGGCCCGTCAAGCTGCATCTCACCGGACGGCGAGGTGATGACGGACTTGGCATCCATCTCGAACGAAAACTGCACCGCCTTGCCATCGGGCATCAGATCTGTGTATTTGGAGGTCTCCTCGCGCGTCATGAAGGGCGTATCGGAGACCTCGATGCGGCGCAGCCACTTGATGTGGGTGTTTCCTTCGTAGCCCGGCACGATCAACCGAAGTGGATAGCCCTGCTCGGGTCGAAGCGCTTCTCCGTTCTGGCCGTAAGCCACCAGACAGTCCTTCAGTGCTTTGGCCATGGGGATGCTGCGGGTCATTACCGAGGCGTCGCCGCCTTCGGCAAGTAGCCATTTGGCATTGGTGCGCAGACCCGCTTCACGCAGTACCGTGGCCAGAGGCACTCCAGTCCATTCGGAACATGAGGTGAGACCATGCGTGCCCTGCACAGTCTTCATTGTTGGCTTGGACCATTCGGTCAGGCCGTTCCCCGAGCACTCGATGAACATGATGCGCGACAGCGACGGGAACCGGCGGATGTCGGCCATCGTGAACTTTCGCGGCTGCTTGACCATGCCGTGCACGTACAGCATGTGCTTGGCCGGATCGATCACCGCAGTTCCGCCGTGACTGCGCTCGAAGTGAAGACCCGAAGGCGTGATGATGCCGATACTGTTCTGCAGCGGTGTCATTGTCCACGACGACGCAGGCGTCGCGGTCTTGAAGCGCGTGCGGACCTCGGTCTCAAACTGAGAGCGTGAGCCATAGCTTGAGTCCTCCAGCGGATAGCCCTGGGTCTTGGTCGCGTCGGCAGGCACCTCGCGTTCAACCGCGCCCAGCGGCGCCGCCGCGCGCGCGGTACCTGCGACACCAACGACGGCTGCTGTGCCATTGATCAAAAAGCGTCTTCGGAGGCTGCGCATGCGCTCGGTGTTGGCAGTTGCAGCAAGGGTTCGGTCGTCCATCAGATTGTCTCCTCTTCGGTTGTGAATCGGTCTGTGGTCCCAGGTGCAGGGGTACGCTCATCGCTACCTCGATACCTGCATCGTCAAGGTCCGGTGCTCAGGGCGCCGGGCCGAGCGTGATAAACGCGTTGGGCAAAAGCTGCGTTGCACCTTTCATGGCGCGGTTTCTCTAAATCAGCTTATCCAAGGTGCTGGCATCGTGCTCATTCGTAACTACTTATTGACAAATTGTCATTCTTTTGATTAGCGATAATTCGCCCTGCTAGCACACGGGTACGGGCGTGTTAGAAACGGGAATACACGGCATGTCCCTGATTGACAGCAACTGCTTTAAGTCGCCTGGGGGAATCAGACAATTGCGCAGACTAATGTTCTTCTTCCAGGGCCAATTCATGCTGGCACGGCTGGAAGGGGGCAGGTCAATTGCCAGCGGCCTGCTGTTGCTGGCGTGGGTACCCGTGGTGGCCTGGGCCGTGCTGGGCTGCTTCCTGGCGGGGCTGGGCTTTTACATGCGGCACAACACTTTGCAGACGCAAGCAACGCAGATGGCGCCGCAGGCGCGGGGCACTGCCGTCACGCTGTTTGCCTGCCTGTTGTTTCTGGGGCAATCCATGGGCGTGCTGGTGGTGGCGGCCAGCGTGGACCGGGGTTGGCTGGCAGCGGTGTTCACCGGTCCCGCGCTGGGGGTGCTGGCCCTCGGCGCGTTGGTTGCGCGCGAACTGCAGGCCCGCCACCGGCCGGCGTGAGGGGTCCCACCCCCGCCGGAGTCTTCCTGGATGTGCGCCGATGACGGCGCCGCGTTGGCCAAATAACCAGAGGGTCTTATTACTTTATTTTTTGATATTTTGATGGTTTATATTTTCTGATTACAGTTCAGCCTCCCTCCAACTTTTTGCGCTGCGGTGGCTCCAGGCCTTCGCGGCGCAATGTCATTTCATGATCGATTTACGGGGT
>JANJSZ010000008.1 GCA_024711405.1 Acidovorax sp. | reverse complement strand
AACCCGCAGCTCATCAACGAAATGGTCGTGGTCGATGGCAAGGTGCAGAAAGGCTCCCTTGCCCGTGTGGAGCCCGATGGACAGGTGGTGCGTATGTGGGAAGCCATCGAGACCTACCTGAACCGCCGTCAGCCGTTGATCATCATTGCTGGCGCTGACTATGGCCAAGGCTCTAGCCGAGACTGGGCGGCCAAAGGTGTTCGCCTGGCGGGCGTCGAGGTGGTGGTTGCCGAGAGCTTCGAGCGCATCCACCGCACCAACCTGATCGGCATGGGGGTGTTGCCGCTGGAGTTTCAGTCCGGCACCACCCGGATGACGCTTGGACTTAACGGTACGGAAACCTTTGACGTCAAAGGGACGCGCACACCGCGTTCGGAGCTAACGCTGGTAATTCATCGCAAGAGCGGCGAGACGCTGCAGGTGCCAGTGAACTGCCGGCTCGATACTGCCGAAGAGGTCTCTGTCTACGAGGCTGGGGGGGTTTTGCAACGCTTCGCGCAGGACTTCCTTGCGCAGAAAAAGGCTGCATGATGGTCGTTCCACCACAAATCAGAATTCCAGCCACCTACATGCGTGGAGGGACCAGCAAGGGTGTATTTTTTCGTCTTGAGGACCTGCCGCCCACAACGCAACAAGCGGGCCCAGCACGAGACCGCTTGTTCCAGCGCGTCATCGGCAGTCCGGACCCCTATGGCGCACAAATCGACGGCATGGGCAGCGCCACGTCTAGCACCAGTAAGTGCGTGATTCTTTCGAAAAGTACCCGCCCCGGGCACGACGTGGACTACCTCTATGGTCAAGTTGCCATCGATAAAGATCTCGTGGATTGGAGCGGCAACTGCGGCAACCTGTCGACAGCGGCCGGCGCGTTCGCAATCCATGCGGGCTATGTCGAAGCGATGCCGCGCGATGGCATCTGCACTGTGCGTATCTGGCAGGCCAACATCGGCAAAACCATAGTTGCTCATGTTCCGGTTCTCAACGGGCAAGTCCAGGAGACAGGGGACTTTGAACTCGACGGCGTGACCTTCCCCGCAGCAGAGATCATGCTCGAGTTCATGGAACCAGCAGACGATGCCGATGGTGACGGTGGCATGTTCCCAACGGGGCAGGTAGTGGACGAATTGGAGGTGCCGGGCATCGAAATGCTCCAGGCTACGTTGATCAACTCGGGCATTCCCACAATCTTCGTCAATGCCGCTGACATTGGCTACACCGGTACCGAGCTGCGCGAGTCTATCAACGGCGATACCACTGCGTTGGCGCGCCTCGAGTCCATCCGCGTGGCAGGCGCATTGCGCATGGGTCTTATCCACACGGCCGAGGAGGCCACGACTCGGCAGCACACACCCAAAATCGCCTTCGTGGCGCCTCCGGCCGGCTATACCGCGTCGAGTGGCAAGCGTGTGCGAGCTCAGGATGTGGACATTCTGGTTCGCGCGCTCTCCATGGGTAAGTTGCACCACGCCATGATGGGCACGGTATCGGTCGCCATTGCCACTGCGGCCGCTGTGCCGGGCACGCTGGTGAATCTTGCGGCTGGCGGTGGCGCGCGCCACAGCGTGCGCTTTGGCCACCCTTCGGGCCAGCTGCGCGTCGGCGCCGAGGCGAACCTGGTTGACGGTCAATGGGCCGTTACCAAGGCCGTCATGAGCCGCAGTGCGCGCATCCTCATGGAAGGCTGGGTGCGCGTGCCCAATGACAGTTTCTGAATTTAGATTGTGATAACTTGATGTCCACCCGTAAGCAACTCAAATCCCTTGTCGAGGCCCGCCGCGGCGTACTGGTACCCGGCGCGTTCAACGCACTGTCTGCGAAGGTCGTGGAAGACCTGGGCTTCGAGGCCCTCTACGTTACCGGTGCCGGAGTTACCAACATGTGGTTCGGTATGCCCGATCAGGGCTTCATGGGTCTTTCAGAGATCGCCAACCACACAGCCCGCATACGTGATGCGGTGAGCCTGCCACTCATAGTAGATGCCGACACAGGCTTCGGGAACGCGCTCAACGTGTACCACACCGTACGCACGCTGGAGAGAGCCGGTGCCGACTGCATTCAGTTGGAAGACCAGGTTTCACCCAAGCGCTGCGGTCATTTCTCGGGCAAGGAAGTTATCTCGACGGAAGAGGCGGTGAGCAAGATCAAGGCCGCTGTGGATGCACGACGCGATCCGGATTTCCTCGTAATGGCGCGTACCGACGCGGCAGCTACGCACGGCTTTGAGGCTGCCGTAGAGCGAGCGCAAAAATTTGCGGAGGCAGGCGCGGATATCCTTTTTGTAGAGGCCGTAACCAGGGCCGAGGAGGTACGTGCACTGCCCCAGCGCTTGGCCAAGCCGCAGCTGATGAACATGGTCATAGGCGGCAAGACCCCTATGTTCGGCGCCGAGGAACTTGGCCGACTGGGCTACGGTATCGTGCTTTACGCCAACGCTGCGTTACAGGGCGCAGTGCATGGCATGCAAAAGACGCTCACCACCCTAAGAAACGACAAGCAAGTACTTGAAAGCAGCGGCTTGGTCGCCTCGTTCGCTGAGCGTCAGCGCCTAGTCGGTAAGCCAGACTGGGACGAGCTAGAGAAACGCTACACCTGAGAATGAGATAGCGTTCTTGCCAGGAGCACGAAGGCTTGTACGTAATCGGTGTTCATGTCCAACTCGCGTACGCCAAGGTAGATCTGCTTGGCAATCCCTTGTGGTCCTAGACGCACAGGCTTCACGGGCATCTTGCACGCGTACTCTTCGACAAGCCAGCGTGGAAGCGCTGCGACGCCGCGCCCGCTGGCTACCATCTGCAACATGATGTCGGTGGTCTCGATGGTCTTATGCCGGCGTGGACTCACACCAGCAGGCGATAGGAACTGGGTGTAAACATCCAGCCGATCCGGCGATACCGGGTAGGTGATTAAAACCTCACTTAGCAGGTCACGAGGGGTGATATGCGGTGCGCTGGCCAGAGCATGGTCGCAGGCCACCACAAGCACTTGTTCGTAGTCGAACACAGGCTCGAAGTGCAATCCGGGCTTGAACAAGGGGTCAGGCGTGACCAGCATGTCAATCTCATAGCCGTAAAGCGCTCCCAGGCCGCCAAACTGAAACTTCTGCTTCACGTCCACGTCGACGTCGGGCCAGGCCGCCAAGTACGGCGACACCACTTTGAGCAGCCACTCGTAGCAAGGGTGGCATTCCATACCGATACGCAGCGTGCCGCGCTCACCTTGCGCAAACTGGCGCAGGCGCTCTTCGGCCAAGTTCAACTGCGGCAGCACCCGGTTCGCCACCGCAAGCAGGTACTGGCCAGCCTGGGTTAAACGCAGGCTACGGCCTTCACGCAGCCAGATGTCAGTGCCCAGCTGCTGCTCAAGCTTTTTCATGCTGTGGCTCAGCGCCGACTGCGTGAGGCACAACACGTTAGCCGCCGCAGTCAAGGAGCCCTGTTTCTCGACCTCGGCCACGATGGCCAAATGTGCGCGTTCCAACATACATGAGCCATATTCATGAAATCGTGAGATAAAACCATTTTACTTCATGATCACTGGTATCTAGCATTCGCTTCCATTGTTCGTTGGCAGTTCAAAGGAAGCCCATGGCCGTCAACCAACTCACCGCATTCAGCGGCCCGAACTTGCAGGCGCAGCACGATGGCAAAGCGACTTGACCTTGCGCACTCCATCAAGCCTCTAGGCACCAGAAATCAGTCGATACGAAAGACAGAATGAAACACACCACGCGCATAGTCGCCGTCTCCGGTGGGCTTCAACGTCCCTCCAAGGCAGCAACCCTGGCAGAACACCTGCTGGAGTTGATCGCACATGAAGTGCCGTGTGAAAAGCACCTTATCGAGATGAGTCTGATCGCTCCCCAACTAGCCGGCGCGGTCCTGCGCTCCCAACTGCCTTGTACGGCAGAGCGTGCGCTTGTAGAAGTCGAGCAAGCAGACGTGGTCGTCGTAGTCACCCCGGTCTACCGCGGCGCCTACTCGGGATTGTTCAAGCACTTCTTCGACTTCATCAATCAGGATGCATTGATCGACAAACCAGTGCTACTAGCAGCCACCGGTGGTAGTGAGCGCCATGCCTTGGTGATCGACCATCAATTGCGCCCGTTGTTCAGCTTTTTCCAGACGCGCACGATGCCGCTAGGTGTTTACGCAACCGACAAGGACTTTGCGGAAGGCCGCCTACGCAACGGGGCCTTGCTCGAACGGGCCAGGCTCGCGGTCGAGCGGGCAATGCCGTTGGTGACATTGGCGCGCCACGCCTCGCCTTGCCCCGCCTGACCATTGAAGCGCACGGGGCCTGATTCACGACTTGGCCCACCTAACAACTTCCAGACGCAATCGCCATGAACGAAGAACTCCGCTTTGAACTCAAGAGCATCCTTTTCGATGAAAACTACATCCCATCAGACAGCACGCGCATCACCACCAACTTTGCCAACCTGGCACGGGGAAAGAGCCGCCAGCAGAATTTGCGCAACACGCTGAGGATGATCAATAACCGTTTTAATGAGCTAGCGCATTGGGACAATGCGACAGGAGATCGCTACTCTGTCGAACTGGAGATCATCTCCGTAGAGATGAGCATGGCTTCCAGCATTAGCAATGCTTCATTTCCGTTGATTGAAGTGCTGAAAACCAGCATTCTCGACAAGAAGACGGGAAAACGCATCGATGGGATCGTTGGGAACAACTTTTCTTCCTACGTCCGCGATTACGACTTCAGCATCCTGCTGCCCGGCTACAACGCTGATCGGGCGCAATTCGGTGTTCCTGAAGGTTTTGGTGAATTGCATGGAAAGCTGTTCAAACAGTTTGTCAGTTCGGTCACTTACAAAGCGCACTTAGGCAAGCCACCTGTCATCTGCATCAGTGTATCGACCAGCAAACGTTACCAGCGGAATGGAAATCAGCACCCGGTACTGGGCGTTGAGTATCAACAGAGCGAACTTTCAGCGACCGACCGGTACTTTGAAAAAATGGGTATGCAAGTTCGCTTTTTCATGCCTCCAAACAGCGTCGCGCCGTTAGCGTTCTACTTTTACGGCGATCTTCTGGACGACTACACGAATCTTGAGCTGATCGGCACCATCAGCACCATGGAAACCTTTCAGAAGATTTATCGACCCGAGATCTACAACGCTAACTCTGCCGCCGGTAACTTCTATCAGCCGAGCCTCACCAACCAGGACTACTCGTCGACGCAAATCGTCTACGACCGTGAAGAGCGCAGTCAACTTGCGGTCCAGCAAGGCAAGTTTGCTGAGGAGCACTTCATCAAGCCGTACGGTTCTGTCCTGCATCGATGGACTGCCAGCTCTGCGAACTGACCGCTCTTGCGGTTGATTCTTCATGCTTTGTTTCCCAAGAAAAACCATGGATTGGCTGTTCTCGCTAAACCGGTTGACTCACCTATGTCTGTCCATTTTTTTGTCAGAAGGAATTTTTGATGTTTGAAACTTCGATCGCCGGTAGCTTGCCGAAACCGGCCTGGCTCGCAGAAACCCACAAACTTTGGCCTCAGTGGAGGGCCGAAGGCGATGCGTTGCGCCAAGCCAAAGCCGATGCGACCCTGCTTTGGATCAAAGCCCAGGAGGACGCGGGTCTGGATATCGTGTGCGACGGTGAGCAATCGCGCCAGCATTTCGTGCACGGCTTCCTCGAACAAGTCGAAGGCATCGACTTCGACAACAAAGTGAAGATGGGCATACGCGATAACCGGTACGACGCTATGGTGCCGCAGGTGGTGGCGGCCCTGCGATTGAAGGGCCGTGTGCATGCCTTCGAAGCTCAACTCGCGCGTGCTCATACCAAAAAGAAGCTGAAATTCACGCTACCTGGTCCGATGACCATCGTAGACACGGTCGCCGACCGTTTCTATGGTGACAAAGTGAAGTTGGCTTTTGCGTTTGCCGAGTTGCTCAACCAAGAAGCGCTCGCGCTGCAAGCCGACGGAGTAGACATCATCCAATTCGATGAACCTGCCTTCAACGTTTACATGAAGGATGCAGCCGACTGGGGCGTGAAGGCGCTTGAAAGAGCGGCGCAGGGGCTGACGTGTACAACGGCGGTACACATCTGCTACGGCTACGGCATCAAGGCCAACACTGACTGGAAGAGCACACTGGGCGAGAAATGGCGCCAGTATGAGACGGTTTTTCCTGCGCTCGCCCGCAGCAGCATTGATCAGGTGAGCTTGGAATGTATCCACTCTCATGTGCCTCCCGACCTCATGGCACTGCTACCAGGTAAGGACGTACTGGTCGGTGTGATCGATGTGGCGAGCGATGAAGTAGAAACACCCGAAGAAGTGGCTGACACTATCGGCCGAGCCCTGCAGTTCGTGCCCAAGGAGAGACTTTTCCCGTGTACGAACTGTGGCTTGGCTCCGATGGATCGGGACGTGGCCTGGCGAAAGCTGCAGGCGCTTGCTGCGGGCACCCGGCTCGCCAGGGAACGGATTACTGCGAGCTAATTCTCTGCAAGCTAAGCGGCCTTTCTGCTCCGCAAAGGGCAGCCTTTGACAGAGCCGAAAAGTCGTTCTTATGTGCGTGAAAGGCTGCACCTTGACGATTCACTCCCCAGTACAGCGCAAGAGCTTCACGGTCACCCGAGACATCTTGTGGGAGTCGAAGACTGCGACAAGGGCGGAGATCCATAGCATGGAGGTTCACTTCATCCAGACGCTGCGGTCCAACGATCCTGAAGTCGGCTACAACCGCTGGCCTACGTTCACGCCGCGAACTGGGACTGTGGATTGAGTGCATAGAGCTGCGCCAGAAACCGATCAGTCACGAACGGCAGATCGTGGCCGTTTTCAGCCCTCAGCTCCTCGCGCCCTGATGGTGCGCAGCACAACACCGGTGCACTGCCTCCCCCGGTATTTTTGAGAAAAAATGGCCTGCAGTTACCGTAAATACTTCGTAGTACGCTCATCATTCAATAGCAAAAATCACTTCCACTAGCTGGCACAGGGCTTGCAATGCATTAGGCAAGACCCTCACAGGTCTGCAATGGCGGCTCTGCCCAACGGCGGGCGGATGCGGCCAAAAACCGGACAAAGGCGTCCCCACCCGCGCACAGCTGCATGACGCAGCCAGGCGCGGTGTGAGGACGCCTTTTTTGTTTGTCACACCACCAGGGAAGCACCATGACCGATCTGCTCAAAACTCGCCTCAACCGCCGCACCGTGCTGCAGGCCGCCACCGTGGGTGCCGTGGGCGTAAGCCCCGCGCTGCGCGCGCTGGTGCATGCCCAGGGCTCGGATGCGCCCGAGAAGAAGGAGGTGAAGATCGGCTTCATCCCGCTGACCGACTGCGCCAGCGTGGTGATGGCCTCGGTGCTGGGTTTCGACAAGAAATACGGCGTGACCATCATTCCCACCAAGGAAGACAGCTGGGCCGGCGTGCGCGACAAGCTGGTGAACGGCGAGCTGGACTTTGCCCATGTGCTCTACGGCCTGGTGTACGGCGTGCACCTGGGCACGGCGGGCCCGAAGAAGGACATGGCGGTGCTCATGTCCCTCAACCACAACGGCCAGGCGATCACGCTGTCGAAGGCACTGGCCGACAAGGGCGCGGTGGACGGCCCTTCACTCGCGGCGCTGATGGCCAGGGAGAAGCGCGAATACACCTTCGCGGGCACCTTCCCCACGGGCACGCACACGATGTGGATGCACTACTGGCTGGCGGCGGCGGGCATCAACCCGCTGTCGGGCGCCAAGCTGATCACCGTGCCGCCACCGCAGATGGTGGCCAACATGCGCGTGGGCAACATGGACGGCTTCTGCGTGGGCGAGCCCTGGAACCACCGCGCCATC
>JANJSZ010000321.1 GCA_024711405.1 Acidovorax sp. | reverse complement strand
TCAAACCCCTGAAACAGGGGCACGAAACGCTGGGTGAGGGAGGGTTTGTCAAAAACGGCGGCCATGGCGCGATTATCCCAGTCGCCACCCCAACCCATCAGGCCAACGTTATTTCCACTTCGGTTTCACCCGCCCTGCTGCGAATGACAAGGGCTGCACCGATGGCCTTGGCACGCTCATGGAGCGCGAGCAACCCTTTGCGCATCGGCCGCGTGGTGTCGTAACCCACGCCGTTGTCGGCAATGCGAACCACGACCCCTCCCCCCTGTTCCTTTGCATCAATACGCAGCTCGCTGGCGTGCGCATGCTGTAGCACATTGGACAAGGACTCCAGCACCATGAATTGCAGATGCCGCATGCCAGCCGCATCCAGCCGCTCCAGCGGCTCGATCAGATCCACGTCCCAGACGAGCTCGATGTCCGCAGCATTGAGTTTGGGCTCCAGCCGGTAACGCAAATTGGCCAGCAAGCCCGTGATATCTCCCGCTGGCAGGTGCATGGCATCTATCGACAGCTTGATCTGGTCCAGGGAGTCCCTCAGCGTATGCAGAACCTCGTCGTTGCTAGCCCGACCCGACTGCAGTTGCCGGATGGCGGCACTGATGTGCGAGCCCACCCCGTCGTGCAGATCACGCAGGATGCGTGTGCGCTCGTTCACCCGCTCCTGCTCCCGCGCAAGCAACTCCAGCCTCTCGTAGCTTGATTGCAACGCCTGTTCCTTGGCGGCCACCTGCAGGGCCATCGTGGACAGGAGGTAACGCACCTGCGCGCTGGCCTCCCGAAACCGCGTGAACACAATGTAGACCAGCAACACGCCGAAAACCACGGAGGAGTAGCGCATCAGCGTATTGCCACCCAGAGTCATCTGCACACGAAACACGGCCCAATCCCGCACACCCACCAGCAAGTTCAAAACCAAGGCGGCAGCAACCAGTCGGTGCAGATGACTGCCCGTGCGCAGAGCAGACCAGCAGTACAGCACTACAAACGGCAAAGCGACAACGCCCAGACCCGCATACCACCAGGTCAGCCACCCGCTGTAGCCCCATTGCGCGGCCACCGCACAGCCAACCCCGGCGACCAGCAGGACGGCCAGCGCCCACTGCAGGCGCACCCCGCTGAAACGCCCACGCCACCCCACCGCCAAGGCACTGAACATCAGCATGGACGCTACCCAAATACCGAGCGCCTCAATCAACAGAATGTCCCACCAGAACCTGGGCAAGGGCGGCGACTCCAGCAACACGTTGCCCACGCGCAGACTCCAGAAATATTCTGCGAGCGCCGCATAGAGATATAGCGGATCTCTCCGTTTTCCGGGCGGCTGGGTCGGGTTGACCTGCGTCCACCAAAGTGCCAACGCAATCGTGCCCACCAGCAGGCTCACGATGACAACCACCCGAGTCCCCATGACACGTTGAAGGTACTCCGCGTTATAAATCGGCAAGACCTCAGCGTGCGACCCCACCCATGGGCTGGCCACGCCGGCGCGCCGGGAATGATCGGCCCTAATCCGGACCTGGATCAGGTTGTCTTGCCGCAGCAAACCAACCGGAATGGTGATGAGGCGGGGAATCAGGCCGTAGTCGTCCCTGTCAAACGCAGTCAGGTCGCCATTGCCATCCAGCAAGGCGCCATTGAGCCGAACCTCGTAGGCATTGCCCAGGCGCTGAAAATACAGGAACCAGGGCTCTTTCGGTATGTCCTGAAGCGGCAATGACATCTCGAATTCGGCATGCCCCCGCCCCCCGCGATGCCACCAGTCCCACACATACGGCAGCGCCGCCTCGAAATGCCGCACATGCCCATCGACATCGACCGTCGCCTGCGCCTGTGTCAACTGCAATGGCGCGGCCTGCAGGCCACTGACCATGGCCAGCCACCCCAGCAACACGGCCCACATGCGGATGAACGGCAGGAACCCAGAAGTACGGCGCTGCATGTGCAGTGATCAGTCCGCTCGGCCGCTGGAATAGTTCGGCAGCAGTCCCAACTTGACCGCTTCGTAAACCGCTTCATTCTTGGAGTGCACAGCCAGCTTGCCATAGAGGCTCTTGATATGCGTGCGCACCGTGTGCACGCTGATGCCCTGCAGTCGCGCAGTTTCCGCATAAGAAAACCCTCGCGCAATCAGCTCCAGAACTTGTTGCTCCTTGCCCGATAGCAACACGGACTCTGGCGCATTGCGGCCCGCCTGCCCGTCACCGGTGGCAGATGCTGTGTTCTTGAGCGCTACAGGACCTTGCTGAAGTTGCGCTGGCAAGCGCGTGGCGTGCATGCTCAGGTACTTGGACAAGACCCGCCGCGCGATCATGGGCGAAATGGGCGAAGCGCCCTGTTTCATCTCCAAAATAGTTTCTGCGACATTCTCGGGCGTGGAGTCTTTATGGACATAACCCAGCGCACCGGCCTCAATGCTGGACAGTACGTTGTCCTCGTCACCAAACATCGAAATCACCAGCGGCTCGCACTCTGGATGCAGCTGCCGCGCATAACGGATCACCTCCAGCCCACTGCCATCGGGCAGCCCCAGATCCACCAACAACACATCCACCTGGTGCTCGGCATCGGCCAGCCAGGCCCGCGCCTCGCCAACAGAGCCCATGCTGGCCGCCAGCTCCAGCCGGTCGCAACCGGACACACTGGCCGCAAAAAACTCGCGCATCTGCGAATCGTCTTCAACAATCAGCACCCGCCACACAGGCATCTCCCTTGGCATCCAGCTGGTTTAAATGTGTAACCCAGGCCAGCATAAACCCGGGGCGTGCAAACCACCAGCCACCCGCATCCCATGAACAAGGGAGCACGTCCACGCAGCACAACAGCGGTGTAACACCCCATGTTCATGCGATGCAATTTGTCACGAATGTCGGCCCAATCATCTCCCAGCGCAATCCGCAAGACCTTGCATACCGCTTGATTCAAATTTCTTGGAGAAACTGATGACGAACAAACTCAGCAAACTGGCATTTGCACTGGCAGGTGCGGCCATGCTGACCGTAGCAGGGTGCGGTGGTGGCGGGAGCAATGGTGACAGCACCGGAGGGAGTGGTGGTGGCGATGTTGTCGTCAGCACCACCAGCGTGCCCGTGACCGTGATCGATGGCGCGATTGAAAAAGCCACGGTCTGCCTGGACAAAAACCTCAACGGTATTTGCGACTCCGGCGAACCTTCGGGCAAAACGGACATCGACGGCAAAGTGACGCTGCAAATTGACATTGCAGACGCCAACAAATACCCCATTCTCGCGGTCGTCGGCATCGATGCCGTCGATAAAGACCATGGCCCCGTCAAGACTCCCTTCACCATGCAGGCCCCAGCAGACAAGCCTGCGGTCGTCAGCCCACTGACCACGCTGGTGCAATCCGTGATGGCAAGCACCGGTGCCAGCAGCGCCGATGCCGAAGCCTCCATCAAAGCCCAAACCGGCCTCAACGTCTCGCTGTTTTCCGACTTCAGCAAGGACAACACGGCCGACAGCCAGGCTGCTGGCACGGTGGCACGCATGGTGGTGTTGACCACCCAGCAACAATCCACCCTGCTGAGCAGCACGGTGGGCTCGAGCGCCATCGACGGCGCCGTAATCAAACAGGCCGATCTGGACAAGATCATCCAGAACAGACTGCTTGAAATCCTGCCTGCGCTGCTGACAGCCTTGGCAGATCCCAGTGTTCTAAACGCAGCCCCGGCGGACAAGGATGCGGTCTTGCTCGCCCAAGCCAATGCACTGGTTAATAGCCCAGACACGGGTATCCCGACGACTGCCGTCACCACCCTGGTTGCCATCAACAACCAGACCGCTTCTCCCAGCGTGGTGGCCGAAACACCTACAGCAGGCGGAACTTTGCGCAGTCTCAAGTTCACGGACTCCGCCAACTGGTCTGTCAGAGCCCTCGTCTCGACGCTGGCACAGAACACCCCGGATGCCTCGAACAACGTCAAATATGTGAGCCGCCGCTACAACAGCGTGGGCGGTGCGGTGGCCGCATGGAACAACGGAGGCAGCCCCAACCGCCAGGCAGACCTGCATTTCAATGGGTCCAGCTGGGTCGGCTGCGCACTGAACAGCGAAAACACCAGCACGGTGCGCGATGCCAAGGGCAACTCCATCTATAACGACTGCGACAAGATGGAAACCGGCAGCTCAAACCGCGCCGTGTTCGACATCGCCGGCCGCCCCATGATCGACGTATACAACCAGATCACGGCAGCGGGCTATACCAACCTGTCCATTACCTCGGCACCCACCGTGCTCGGCACCACCCAGTTCCCGGTCGGTGCCAAGCTGCTCTACCAGTCGAATACGCCCCTGACTACAGCGGTGGCTTATTACCCCGGGAGCAGCAGCTATGTAACGCAGTACAGCGCGGCCGTGTCTTCCGGGGGAATTGCAAGCACGCAAGGGGCCACTGTGGGCTGCAACTCCTCCGAGTTTAAAAACACCAACGGCACCGCCAGCGCCA
>JANJSZ010000320.1 GCA_024711405.1 Acidovorax sp. | reverse complement strand
GCGCTGGTCGGGTCCACGGCAAACACAAAGCCTGCGCGCTCGGCAGCGTCGGCCACGCGCTGCGTGACCACACCGGCTTCGGTCCACACCGTGCCCACCTCGCGGTCCAGGCCCGGCAGGCGGCGCATCTCCACCTCGGTCATGGCTTCAAGCTTTTCGGTGTTGATGACCACGCTCTTCCAGGTCAGCGGAATCGCGCCACCGGTGTAGCCCGTGCCGCCCCCGCGCGGGATGATGGTCAGGCCCAGCTCGATGCAGCCCTTGACCAGGTGCGCCATCTCGGCCTCGGTGTCGGGCGTGAGCACGACAAACGGGTATTCGACGCGCCAGTCGGTGGCATCGGTGACGTGCGAGACGCGCGAGAGGCCATCGAACTTGATGTTGTCGCGGGCCGTGAGGCGGCCCAGGGTCTTCTGGATCTGGCGGCGCAGCGTGGCGGCCTGTTCGAACGTGGCATCGAACTGCGCCACCGCGCGGCGCGCGGCCTGCGCCAGTTCGCCCACCAGGCGGTCGCGCTCGGCGTCGTCGGGCGTGCGGCGCTTGTCGATCTCGCCCAGGCGGTGCTGCAGGGCATCGACCAGCAGCTTGCGGCGCGCGGGGTTGTCCAGCAGATCGTCCTGCAGATAGGGGTTGCGCTGCACCACCCAAATATCGCCCAGCACCTCGTACAGCATGCGGGCCGAGCGGCCCGTGCGGCGCTCGTTGCGCAACTGATCGAGCACCTCCCAGGCAGGCGCCCCCAGCAGGCGAATCACGATCTCCCGGTCGGAGAACGAGGTGTAGTTGTAGGGAATTTCGCGCAGACGCACAGGCTCGGCAGCCTGCGTCTGCAGGGCAGCCAACGCAATCGGAACATTCATGGGATCAACCTGGGCGGGCGCTCTGCGCCCATGAGCCTTGGGGGGAAGATTTTATGCCACGGGCCGCTGGCGCGCCCGGGGCCGGCTAGAACAGCACGCGGCTGCGCAGTGTTCCAGGCACATGGGCCAGCTTGTCCAGCGCCAGGTCGGACGAAGCGGCGTCGATATCGATCACCACATAGCCGATCTTCTCGTTGGTCTGCAGGTACTGCGCCGAGACGTTGATCTGGTTGTCCGAGAAGATGCGGTTGATCTCGGACAGCACGCCCGGCACGTTGCGGTGGATGTGCAGCAGGCGGTGCTTGCCAGGGTGCGCGGGCAGCGCCACCTCGGGGAAGTTGACCGACGAGGTGCTGGTGCCGTTGTCGCTGTATTTCACGAGCTTTTCCGCCACCTCCAGACCGATGTTGGCCTGCGCCTCCATGGTGGAGCCGCCGATGTGGGGCGTGAGGATGACGTTGTCGAACCCGCGCAGGGGCGACACGAATTCGTCCTTGTTGGTGCGCGGCTCGACCGGGAACACGTCGATGGCGGCGCCCAGCAGCTTCTTGGCCTTCAGCGCCTCGGCCAGCGGCTCGATCTGCACCACCGTGCCGCGCGCTGCGTTGATGAGGATGCCGCCCGGCTTCATGGCCGCAATTTCAGCCGCACCCATCATCCCTTCGGTGGACGGCAGCTCGGGCACATGCAGGCTCACGATGTCGCTCTGGCCCAGCAAGTCGTGCAGGTGCTGCACCTGCCGGGCATTGCCCAGGGGCAGCTTGTTGATCACATCGAAAAATGCCACATGCATGCCCAGCGCCTCGGCCAGCACCGACAGCTGCGTGCCGATGGAGCCATAACCCACGATGCCGAGCGTCTTGCCGCGGATCTCATAGGCGTTGTCGGCCGACTTGAGCCAGCCGCCCCGGTGCGCCACCGCATTCTTTTCGGGGATCCCGCGCAACAGCAGGATGGCCTCGGCCAGCACCAGCTCGGCCACCGAACGGGTGTTCGAATAGGGCGCATTGAAGACCGCAATGCCGCGCTCGCGTGCAGCATTCAGGTCCACCTGGTTGGTGCCAATACAGAAGCAACCCACCGCCACCAGCTTGGGCGCGTGGGCAAACACCTCCTGCGTCAGCTGGGTGCGCGAGCGGATACCCACGAAATGGGCGTCCGCGATCTTGCGGCGCAGGTCGTCATCGGCAAGCGCCCCAGACACCGTCTCGATCTGGCTGTAACCCGCCGCCCGTATCACATCCACCGCAGACGCATGGATGCCCTCCAGCAACAGGAATTTGATCTTGCTTTTGTCCAGAGAAGTGGTGGCCATGGCGAAGTGAGGATGGAGAAAAGACCTGGCTTGCATGGGCACGAGGCGCTGCAATCCGGCAAGGCACCAAGCATGATGCATTGCACAAAAAACCGCCACCCTGCCCGCAATGGCCTTGATGCCAACGGTGAATTCACGCAAATTGTTACATGACCGTCACAGTACCAAACCACCAAGAACGCGCAACGGGTTTCCCCGGTTGTCGGGGTAAATGGTCTGTGCGACAACGACACACCACTGACACAGGGGCTACCTAGCATGGTCCCTTTATGTCTTCGTCATTCTGGAGGAGTATTCATGCAATTCAAGCACCTGGCCTTGACCGCCGCCCTTGCCACCACCGTGTGCGTTTCTGCCCAAGCACAGACCGAAATCCAGTGGTGGCATTCGATGACGGCCGTGAACAACGAATGGGTCACCGACCTGGCCCGGCAGTTCAATGAAAGCCAGAAGGAATACAAGGTGGTGCCCACCTTCAAGGGTGCCTATGACGAAAGCATGACCGCCGCCATTGCGGCCTTCCGCTCGGGCAACGCACCGCACATCCTGCAGGTGTTCGAGGTGGGCACAGCCACCATGATGGCCAGCAAGGGCGCCACCGTGCCCGTGGCCAAG
>JANJSZ010000319.1 GCA_024711405.1 Acidovorax sp. | reverse complement strand
GTTTCCTCGAAGCCGAAGTCGTTGGCGAACTGCTCGTAGTCCTGCGGGCTGTAGCGGAAGGCATGGCCTTCGCGCGCCGCGCGCCGGGCATAGATGTTCAGCAGCTCGGCGGCCGAATCGCGCACCTGCTCGGCGGCCTTGCGCTTGGCCTTTTCCCACTGGCCGCTGCCGAGCTTGTGCAGCGGCGCCTCGTCGGCGCTCACGCCGGTGTAGCGGCTGATGAGCTGCAGCTGGCTCACGGGCACGTAGAGCACGGCCTTGTCGGCGTATTCCAGGTGTAAAAATTCCTGCATGGCGGGCGTACCGTCGGGGTTCTTGTTGCCCACGTCCATGTTCACCAGGCCCCGGTAACGGCCGATGCCATGCTGGCTGTGCACCACCGGGTCGCCCACGTTGAGTTCGGCCAGGTCCTTGATCAGCGCCTCGACGTCGCTGACCTGTTCCTGCTTCTTGCGCCGGCGCGTGGTGGGGCCGGCGGCGAACAGCTCGGTTTCGGTGACGAAGTCGATGCCGTCCTCGATCCAGCGGAAGCCCACGGTCAGGCCGGCGGTGGCGATGCCCACCTTCTCGGCGGTGTCGGCCTGGAACTCGGCCAGCGAGTCGAAGGCCGGCGGGTTCAGCTGCGAAGCGCGCAAGAAGTCCAGCAGACTCTCGCGCCGGCCATCGCTCTCGGCCAGCAGCAGCACGCGGTGCTGGGTGTTGCGGATGTGGGCGTGCAGGCGGGCCAGCGGGTCCTCGGCACCGCGCACCACCGACAGGTCGCCGAGCTGGTGAAAGTGCGGGTGGTCATCCACGTCCTGCACACTCGGGCGCAGCGACAGCTGGGCGTGTTGATTGGCGCGCGTGTAGAACTGGTCGATGGACAGGAACAGCGATTCGGGTGGCAACGCAGGGCGCTCCGGGTCGCCCTGGATCAGGCGGAACCTGTCTTTCGTGTCCTGCCAGAAGCGCTGGAAGGCGGGCTCCAGGTCGCCGTGCAGGACCACGGTCGCTTCGCCGCCCAGGTAGTCGAACACCGTGGCCGTGTCGTCAAAGAACAGCGGCAGGTAGTACTCGATGCCGGCCGTGGCCACGCCGGCGCCCATGTCCTTGTAGATGCGACTCTTGGTCGGGTCGCCCTCCAGCATCTCGCGCCAGCGGCTCCTGAACTTGGCGCGCGCCTCGTCGTCCATGGGGAACTCGCGGCCGGGCAGCAGGCGCACCTCGGGCACCGGGTACAGGCTGCGCTGGCTGTCGGGGTCGAAGGTGCGGATGGAGTCGATCTCGTCATCGAACAGGTCCACGCGGAACGGCACCAGCGAGCCCATGGGGAACAGATCGATGAGTCCACCGCGCACCGCGTATTCGCCCGGACTCACGACCTGGGATACATGGCTGTAGCCGGCCAGCGTGAGCTGGGCCTTGAACCTGGCCTCGTCGAGTTTCTGCTTGACCTGGAAGTGGAAGGTGTAGCCGGCCAGGAAGGAGGGCGGTGCCAGCCGGTACAGCGCCGTGGTGGCGGGCACCAGCACCACGTCGGCGTCACCCTGGCTGATGCGCCACAGCGTGGCCAGCCGTTCGCTGATCAGGTCCTGGTGCGGCGAGAAGGTGTCGTAGGGCAGCGTCTCCCAGTCGGGGAACAGCGCGCAGCGCAGGCCAGGCGCAAAGAATGCCATTTCCTCGATGAGGCGCTGCGCATCGGTGGCGTCGGCCGCCACAATGGCGGTGGTGCGGCCACTGGCCTTGTCGCGCTCTGCCAGGCGGGCCAGCAGCAGGGCATCGGCGCTGCCCACGGGGCGGGGCAGGGTGAAACGTTTTCCGGGGGAGAGTTTGGGCAGTTCCATGCGGACGGTGTCGTCTGGGCCGCCGCATCCCCTGGGGCGCGAAACGCGCACGGGCCGGATGGGGGGCAGCCGGAGATTTTAGAATGAGCAATCCATGACCGCTCCGTTGCTGCCACCTCCGCTCGTTCCCTCGTCTGCCCAAGGGCGCTTCTGGGCGCTGGTGCCTTGTGCGGGCATGGGCTTGCGTGCCATACCCTCTGCCGCCACGCCGGTCGTGGCTCCGGCTGCGCCACCCTTGCCCAAGCAATACCATCTGGTGGCGGGGCACCCCATGGTCACGCACACCCTGGCGGCCTTTGCAGGGGTGAGCCGCCTGCTGGGCACGCTGGTGGCGGTGGCGCCGGGGGACCATTTTCTGGATGCCTACGCACACCCTGCGTTTTTTACCGTGGAATGCGGCGGGCCCACGCGTGCGGATACCGTGCTGGGCGGCCTGCGGGCCCTGACGGAGCGCGGGGCCCAGGCCAACGACTGGGTGCTGGTGCATGACGCCGCGCGCTGCCTGGTCACCTCGCAGCAGATTGACGCCCTGATCGACACCTGCCAGCACGACGGCGTGGGTGGCCTGCTCGCGCACAAGCTGGCCGATACGCTCAAAACATCGATTGACGGCCCCGGTGGCGTGCGCGTGGCCTCTACGGTGGACCGCAGCGACAAATGGCTGGCCCAGACGCCTCAGATGTTCCGCATGGGTCCGTTGAGAGCGGCCATCGAGCATGCGGGCTCGGGCGCCACCGACGAAGCCAGTGCCATGGAGGCGATGGGCCTGCACCCGCGGCTGGTGCTGGGCGGCGCGCAGAATTTCAAGGTGACCTACCCGGACGACTTCGCCCTGGCGGCCGCCGTGCTGGCGCAACGGGCGCATGGCGCCACGCTGGATCGGTTGGGTGGCGCATGCGGGCAGGCGGTGGCCTGTGGCAAAAAGACCATTTTTTGAGCCCCTTGCGGGCGAAGGTGACGCAATGAATTTCAGGATAGGCGAAGGCTGGGATGTGCATGCGCTGGTGCCCGGGCGCCGGCTGGTGATTGGCGGGGTGGAGATCGCCCATTCGATGGGTCTGCTGGGCCATTCGGATGCGGATGTGCTGTTGCATGCCATCACCGATGCCCTGCTGGGGGCCGCCGCGCTGGGCGATATCGGCAGCCATTTCCCGGACACCGACGCGGCATTTCGGGGGGCGGATTCGGGTGTGCTGCTGGCGGAAGCGGCGCGGCGGGTGCGCGCAGCGGGTTACGACATCGGCAATATCGACAGCACGGTGGTGGCGCAGGCGCCGCGCCTGGCCGCCCATATTCCGGCCATGCGCGCATGCATTGCGGCTGCGGTGGGCGTGGGCGAGGGGCAGGTGAACGTCAAGGCCAAAACCGCTGAACGCCTGGGGCCTGTGGGCCAGGGACTGGCCATGGAGGCCCGGGCCGTGGCGCTGCTGTTCCGGGCCTGACCCACGCGGGCGCGGCCAGCGCGGCCTGGCCCGCCACCCGGCATGCAATCAACCCATATGGTCTTCGGCGCGGCGGCGCGGAAGTTGCCGCTTGACGGAAGGGCGCTGCAGACGCTGCTTGGGGTCTTCGCCATCGGGCATGCTGGTGGCCCGCTGCAGCTGGATATGGGCCACCAGGCCGCCGGAGCTGGAGTTGGCCAGCGCAAAGATGCCGCCCATGCGTTGCACGGTCTTGTCCACGATCGACAGGCCCAGCCCGGCACCTGCGGCAGCGGTGCGTGCTGAATCACCGCGAAA
>JANJSZ010000318.1 GCA_024711405.1 Acidovorax sp. | reverse complement strand
CGTGGTCAAGGACAAAGCCTTGCTGGACAAGACTGCTATCGGGGCCAAGATCCAGTTCATGGTCATGAGCGAAAGCGGCCAGATGGTGGTGACGGATATCCAGATGGTGCGCGAGCGCTGGCCCGGGGCGGAAATCCACCTCTCGGTACAGGCCAACACCACCAACTACGCGGCGGTGAAGTTCTGGCAGCAGGTGGGCGTCAAGCGCATCATCCTGTCGCGCGAACTCTCTCTCGACGAGATCGCCAGGATCCGCCAGGAATGCCCCGACATGGAGCTCGAAGTGTTCGTGCACGGCGCGCTGTGCATCGCCTACTCGGGCCGCTGCCTGCTCTCGGGCTACTTCAACCGCCGCGACAGCAACCAGGGCACCTGCACCAATGCCTGCCGCTGGAACTACGCCACGCAACCCGCAGCGGTGGACCCCAACACGGGCGAAGCCATGGCCCAGCGCATGGACGGCGACTTCCACTTTCAGCAGGCCCAGGAAGACGACAACGCGGCCTTTGCCGCCTGCGGCGGCGGCGCGCGCCACCCGCTGGCCGACCAGGTCTATCTACTCGAAGAAAAAGAACGCCCCGGCCAGCTCATGCCCATCATGGAAGACGAGCACGGCACCTACATCATGAACAGCAAGGACCTGCGCGCCGTCGAGCATGTGCAGCGGCTGGTGGAGATCGGTGTCGACTCGCTCAAGATCGAGGGGCGCACCAAGAGCCAGTACTACGTCTCGCGCACGGCGCAGATCTACCGCCGCGCCATCGACGATGCCGTGGCCGGCCGCCCGTTCAACCCCGAGCTCATCACCGAGCTCCAAGGCCTGTCCAACCGCGGCTACACCGCGGGTTTCCTGGAGCGCCGCCCCGCCAACGACTACCAGAACTACGAGACCGGCAGCTCCGAAAACCAGCGCAGCCAGTTCGTCGGTGAAGTCAAGGCCGTGCAAGACGGCTGGGCCGAGGTGGAGACCAAGAACCGCTTTACCGTGGGCGACATGCTGGAGATCATCCATCCCAGCGGCAACCGCACGCTGCGGCTCACGCAGATGCGGAGCCTGGATGGGGAGCCGATGCAAGTGGCTTTGGGCAACCCTCTGCGCGTGCGCATTCCGTTGGATGGCTCTGTGGTGGGAGCCTTGATCGCGCGCTTGCTGCAACCTGCCGGGCTCAACGCCGGGCAGGGCTGATCCGCACCCTCATTTCAGCGTCCGATCACTCTCCGCCATGGGCAAGAAATCCTGCCCCTCGCTCAAGGGCGCGAACCGGTAGCTGGCCGGCGTGCGTCCCAGCTTCACGGGAGCTCCCAGGCCCTGGTAGCCGTCCATGCGCACCACCATGTCGCGGTGCAGGGTATGCGGATGCTGCAAGGCCTGCTCCACGTTCAGCACCGGGGCGGCGGGCACGCCGATAGCCATCAGCGCATCGGCCAGCGGCACACCGTCGTGGGCCGCGAACGCCTGCTCCAGCAGGGGCTTGAGCACGGCGCGATGCACCGAGCGCTGGCCCGCCGTGGCGAAACGCTCGTCGTCGGCCAGCGCTTCCTGGTCGATGTGCTTGCACAGCAGCCGGAACTGCCGGTCGTTCCCAACCGCCAGGAAAATAGGCGCGCTGCCCGTACGGATCACGTCGTAGGGGTAGATATTGGGGTGGGCATTGCCCGTGCGCTGCGGGATCTTGCCGCTCATGAACCAGTTGGCCGCGTGCGGGTGCAAAAGTGACAAGCCCGAGTCGTACAGCGCGGCATCCACCAGCTGCCCCAAGCCGCTCCTGGCGCGCTCGTGCAGCGCCAGCAGCACGCCGATCACGGCGTTCAGGCCCGTGACCATGTCCACCACGGGCAGTCCCACGCGCAGCGGGTCGCCGTCGGCATCGCCGTTGATGCTCATGAGCCCGGCCATGGCCTGGATGGCGGCGTCGTAGCCCGGCAGGTTGCCCAGCGGGCCGTCGGCGCCGAAGCCCGTCACCCGGCACCAGACCAGGTGCGGAAAGTCATGCCGCACCTGCTCGTAGCCGATGCCCCACTTCTCCATGGTGCCGACCTTGAAATTCTCCACCACCACGTCGGCCTGGGCCATGAGCTCGCGCACGCGCTGCTGGCCTTCTGCGGCCGACAGATCGAGGAACTGGATACGCTTGTTGCGGTTCAGGCCGAAGTAGTACGACGCCACGCCGTCGCGGAAGGGCGGCCCCCACGCGCGCGTGTCGTCGCCCTGCGGTGGCTCCACCTTGAGCACATCGGCCCCATGGTCGCCCAGGATCTGGCCACACAGCGGCCCGCCCAGGATGCGCGAAAGATCGAGCACTTTGATGCCTGCGAGCGCGCCCGCGCAAGAAGGTGTGGCACTGGTATTCATGGGTGTGGATTCATCGTGTCAAACGCACCGCCGCTCACTTGGGTTGCGTGCTGAAAGTGGATTTGAAACGCTCCATCCGGCCCTTCTCGCGGGTAAAAGTGTTCTTTGCGTACTGCGCGAACTCCTCCGAACTGCGGTAATTGAGCGGCTGGTTGAGCTGGTCGAGGATCTTGCGCCCCTCTGCCGATTCCAGTGCTGCCTTGAATGCGTCGTGCAGAATCCGTGCCCGCTCGGACAACAAACCTTCCGGCCCCGCAATACCATACGGAGACTCAATCACTACATCGACACCCTCCTCGCGCAGCGTGGGCACATCCGGGAACTGCGGCACCCGCTTGGGCGTGAACATCACCAGGTAGCGCATCCGGCCGGACTGGATGTGCGATGACGCCATACCGGAGAGCACACCCGCATCGATGTGGCCACCCAGCAAATCGGTCGCCTGCTCCGCATCACCCTTGTAGGGCACGCGGTTGAAATCGACGTTCACAGTCTGCACCAACTCGCTCAGCACAATGCTGGGTGTCTGCACCGGCCCGGCTGCGCCGACGGAGACCTTGCCTGGGCGCCTGCGTGCGTCGGCCAGAAAATCACTCCAGTTTTTCCAGGGCGCGTCCTGCCGCACGGCCAGCCCGAAGGTGTAATCCGTCATGCCCATGAGGTAGGTGAGCTTCATCGGATCGAAGTTCACGCGATTGAGGTAGGGCTCGCGGTACACACTGGCGGGCAGCACTGCGATGGTGTAACCATCGGGCTGCGCACGCGCAAGTTCAGCAGCGCCAAAGGTGCCGTTGGCGCCTGGCTTGTTGTCAATGATGACGGGCTGCTTGAGCAGCGCACCAGCCTGCTGTGCGATCACGCGCAGGTGCGTGTCGGTCGGACCGCCAGCTCCGTAAGGAACTACCAACCGAACTGGCTTGGCAGGAAATCCGTCAGGCTGCGCTGCTGCCACCGGATGCAGCGCTGTTGCCATCGAGCCCGCAATAGCTGCCGCCAGCATTTGGCGGCGCGAAAACTTGTCGTTGTGCATATTTGTCTCCTGTGTCGTCAGTGGATGGGCAAGGCGCGGGTCAATCAAGCCGCACGCCTGACTGCTCAACCACCCTGGCCCATTTGTCAACCTCGGTCTTGATGAAGTGCCCCAGGTGGGCTGGCGTTTGGTCAGGCGATGCCTCCAGCCCCTGCGCCGCAAAGGTCTGCTTGACCTTGTCTGTCGCCAACACGCGCGTGAACGCCTGGTTGAGCACCTTGAGGCGTTCGGCGGGCGTGCCCTTGGGGGCCACCACGCCGAAGAACACACTCACGTCATAGCCCTTCAGGTCGTTGCCGCCCTGCTCGGCGATGGTGGGGATGCCCGGCATGGCGCTGGAGCGCCTGGCCGTGGCCACGCCCAGGGCTTTCACCTTGTCGCTCTTGATGTAGGGCATGGCGGTGAGGATGTCGGTAAAGGTCATGTCCACCTGCCCCGCCAGCAGATCGTTGAGTGCCGGCCCCGTGCCCTTGTAGGGCACATGCACCAGCTGCGTGCCCGCCATGCCGTTGAACAGCACACCGGCCAGGTGCGAGGAAGCGCCATTGCCCGAGGAGGCGAAATGGAGCGTGCCGGGCTTGGCCTTCTCCTTGGCAATCAGCTCCTGCACGCTGTTCACGCCGAGATTGGGGCGCACCACCAGGACGTTGGGCAGGTAGCCCACGTAGATGATGGGCTCGAAGCTGGTGCGCGGGTCGTATTTGAGGCCCTTGTACAAGCTGTGGTTGATGGCCAGCGGCCCCGAGGTGCCGAACATGATGGTGTAGCCGTCGGGGGTGGCACGCGCCACGGCATCGGCGCCGATGTTGCCACCCGCGCCGGCACGGTTGTCCACTACCACGCTCTGGCCCAATTCGCGCGTCAGCTCGATGGCCAGGATGCGCGCCATGGCGTCGGTGGGCCCGCCGGGCGGGAACGGTACGACGAATGTGACAGGGCGCTCTGGAAATTTGTCCTGCGCCCCGGCGGGCAGGGCCGCCGCCAGGGCGGCACCCGCGATCAGGCCGAACACGGCACGTTTGGCAATCTGCATGGTCTGTCTCCTTCTGTGGTTTTATTAGCTGCTTGCGCTTGATGGAGAAGCGCTTCAATCGCATTCCCCCACTGAGGGGTGCCTGGGTTCCGGCCCCTATTCAGGCCAGCCAGTCGGCCGGCACACCGCCATCGGCCAGCGGGTCGCGCGGCAGCACGCGGTGCGCAAGCACCAGTTGCGACAGGCGCAGGCGCTCGGCCGAACCGGTCTGGCCCGCCTCCCAGGCCATGGCAATGGCCGTGGTGCAGTGGTACAGGCCGGAGGCGGCCTGGCGTGCCAGCCGCTCGCCCCCCTCCGCCGCGGCGCGTTCGCCCAGCCGGATCGCACGCGCCAGCGCCTGCTCCAGGGCCTGGCGGTAGGCAGCGGTGATGGCGCCGGTCTCGGCCAGCAGGCCGCGCAGGTAGTCGTTGAGCACCGGCAGCGAGCCCTCGCGCTTGATGGCGCGCACGACATCCAGCGCCACGATGTTGCTCGTGCCCTCCCAGATCGAGCCCAGATGGGCATCACGCACCAGGCGCGGGTCGGCCCACTCCTCGATGTAGCCGCAGCCGCCGCGCACCTCCATGGCATCGCCCGTGGCCTTGCGCGCGTCGCGGCAGGCGCGGAACTTGATCAGGGGCGTGAGGATGCGCAGGAGCGCGTAGGCCGTCTTGTCGCCCGCATCCGAACGCGCCAGCGTCTGCGCCGTCTGGAACACCATGGTGCGCGCCTGCTCGGCTGGCACGCGCAGCTTGTCCAGCTGCACCCGCATCAACGGCAGATCCTGCAGACGGCGACCGAACGCCCAGCGCTCGCGGGCGATGAACTCGGCCTCGGCCACGGCGCGGCGCATCATGCCGGCCGAGCGCATGCCGTTCGAGAGGCGCGAATTGTTCACCATGTCGGCCATCTGCACGAAGCCCCGGCCCTGCTCGCCCACCAGATAGGCCACGGCGCCGTCCATGCGGATCTCGCCGCTGGCCATGGAGCGTGTGCCCATCTTGTCCTTCAGGCGCACGATGTGGTAGTGGTTGGTGCTGCCGTCGTCCTTGATGCGCGGCAGCAGGAACAGCGAGATGCCCTTCATGCCGGGCGGCCCGCCATCGACGCGCGCCAGCACCATGCCAAAGCCCGCGTCGGGGTTGGAGCAGAACCACTTCTCACCATACAGGCGCCAGCTGCCGTCCTCCTGCGGGTAGGCCATGGTCAGCGTATTGGCGATATCCGAGCCCGCGGCCTGCTCGGTCATGAACATCGAGCCCTGCACGCTCGCGTCGAAATCCATGGCCAGCAGCGTGGGCAGGTATTTGTCCACCAGCTTCTGCTCGCCGTATTTTTTGAGCGTGCGCGTGAGCGAGTCCGTCATCGACAGCGGGCAGCACAGGCCGAACTCCGACTGCACGAACAGATAGGTCAGCGCGTACTTGACGATGGGCGGCATCTTGCCCTTCCAGCCCAGCATGTCCTCGCGGTGCGAGATCGCGGCCAGGCCGAACTGCTGGTAGGCGACCTTTTCCATTTCGATATAGGCCGGGTGCTTGACGATGCGCTGCACCTCCTTGCCGGCGCGCGAACGCATCTCCAGCGTCGGCGGGTTGCGGTCGGCCTCCAGCGCCCAATCGTCCACGGCGCCACCAGCCAGCTCACCCATGCGCTCGAAGTAGGGCTGCAGGTGGGCATACAGGTCGGCCGGCAGGTACAGCGCCAGCAGCTGCTGCAGCTCGGTGTCGCTGGTGTAGTAGTTCACGTGGCCGCGGTCGGGCACGGGGTGGGCGGCGGCGCTGGCCTGGGCCAGGGCGGTCATCTGGATCGAGTCATTGGCGGACATGGCAAGTCTCCTGAGCATTGTCGTGACCGCCATTGCACCCGCCTTAAGTATTCAAGTCCAATATCATTAAACACTTCTTCAATACTTATCTTGAATTCTTATGGCCATGGAACTGCGGCTGCTGCACTACTTCGTGACCCTGGCCGAGGAGCTGCACTTCAGTCGTGCGGCCCAGCGGCTGTGCATTTCCCAGCCGCCGCTGAGCGTGGCCATCAAGCAGCTGGAGGAAGAGCTCCAGGCGCAGCTGTTCGAGCGCAGCAGCAAGGGCGTGCGGCTCACGGCGGCGGGCGAACATCTGCTGGGCAAGGCGCGCCAGCTGCTGGATTTGAGCCACCAGGCGGCCCAGGAAACACGCGACGTGGCCCAGGGCACGCGCGGCCACCTGCGCCTGGGCTTCGTGGGCTCCAGCCTGTACCGCGGCCTGCCCCAGGCGCTGGAACAGTTGCAGCGGTCCCACCCCCAGGTGCGCGTGGACATGCTGGAGGCCAACAGCGCGGAGCAGATCCAGGGTCTGCTGCAGATGCGGCTGGACGTGGCGCTGGTGCACTCCATCCAGCCGCCCAAGGGCATTGCCAGCCAGCTGATCATGGAAGAACCTTTTGTGGTCTGCCTGCCCGAGCAACACCCACTGTGTGCCCGCGCCAACGTTGACCTCGCCGAGCTGCACAATGACCGGCTTATCCTGTTTTCCAACCTGGTCTCGCCCACCTACCACCAGCGCATCTACGAGATGTGCCTGGCCCACGGCTTCGCGCCCGAGGTGCGCCACGAGGTGCGCCACTGGCTGTCAGTGATCTCGCTGGTCTCGCTGGGCCAAGGCGTGGCCCTGGTACCTGCCGCGCTGGAACGCGTGGGCCTGCCGCGCCTGGTATTCCGGCCACTGCAGGGCACCCACCCATCCTCCGAAATGCTGGCGATGTGGCGCAGCGCGCCCGCTAATCCGCTGGTGCAGGCACTACTGACCCATCTGAGCGCAGCCGCGAAAACATAGCCCCCCTTCCCGATAGACCAGGACTACGCGCCCGGGGACATCCCCCGACACGAAAACCCATGCGGCGCTCACGCGACGAGTGTTCATCCTTTAGCAAGACGACACCCTTATTCGATAAGCGCCAATAAAGACAACAGCAAAAAGCCCGGTGCTCTTGCGAGCACCGGGCTTTTTTTCAACCGTGGAGGGCGGGAACCGCTCAGGCGGCCACGCCGTCGGCCACGTCCTTGTACTCGGCGATCTGGTCGAAGTTCATGTACTTGTAGATCTTGTCGCCGTTGGCGTTGATCACACCGATGTCGGCCAGGTATTCGGCCTTGGTCGGAATGCGGCCCAGCTTGGAGGCGATGGCCGACAGCTCGGCGGAACCCAGGTACACATTGGTGTTCTTGCCCAGGCGATTGGGGAAGTTGCGCGTGCTGGTGGACATCACGGTGGCGCCTTCCTTGACCTGTGCCTGGTTGCCCATGCACAGCGAGCAGCCCGGCATTTCCATGCGGGCACCGGCGGCACCGAACACGCCATAGTGGCCTTCTTCGGTGAGCTGGTGCGCGTCCATCTTGGTCGGAGGCGCCATCCACAGCTTGACCGGGATGTCCTTCTTGCCTTCGAGCAGCTTGGAAGCCGCGCGGAAATGGCCGATGTTGGTCATGCAAGAGCCGATGAACACTTCGTCGATCTTGGCGCCGGCCACGTCCGACAGCGTCTTGGCGTCATCGGGGTCGTTCGGGCAGCAGACGATGGGTTCGGTGATCTCGGCCAGGTCGATCTCGATCACGGCGGCGTATTCGGCGTCGGCATCGGGCGCCAGCAGCTCGGGCTTGGCCAGCCAGGCTTCCATGGCCTGGATGCGGCGGCCGATGGTGCGCGCGTCGGCGTAGCCCTGGGCGATCATGTTCTTGAGCAGCACGATGTTCGAGTTGATGTACTCGATGATCGGCTCCTTGTTCAGGCGCACGGTGCAACCGGCGGCAGAGCGCTCGGCCGAGGCATCGGACAGCTCGAACGCCTGCTCGACCTTCATATCGGGCAAGCCTTCGATTTCGAGGATGCGGCCCGAGAAGATGTTGACCTTGCCCTGCTTGGCCACCGTCAGCAGCCCTGCCTTGATGGCGTACAGCGGAATCGCGTGCACCAGGTCGCGCAGCGTGACGCCGGGCTGCATCTGGCCCTTGAAGCGCACCAGCACCGATTCAGGCATATCGAGCGGCATGACGCCCGTAGCCGCAGCAAAGGCCACCAGACCGGAGCCGGCCGGGAAGCTGATGCCGATGGGGAAACGGGTGTGCGAGTCGCCGCCCGTGCCCACGGTATCGGGCAGCAGCATGCGGTTGAGCCAGCTGTGGATGATGCCGTCGCCGGGCTTGAGCGAGATGCCGCCGCGCGTGCTGATGAAATCAGGCAGCTCGTGGTGCATCTTCACGTCCACGGGCTTGGGGTATGCAGCCGTGTGGCAGAACGATTGCATCACCAGGTCGGAGCTGAAGCCCAGGCAGGCCAGGTCTTTCAGCTCATCGCGGGTCATGGGACCGGTGGTGTCCTGCGAGCCAACCGAGGTCATGCGGGGTTCGCAGTAGGTGCCCGGCAGCACGCCCTGGCCTTCAGGCAGGCCGCAAGCGCGCCCGACCATCTTCTGCGCCAGCGTGAAGCCCTTGCCGGTAGCGGCGGGCACCTGCGGCAGGCGGAACATCGTGGAGGGCGCCAGACCCAGGGCCTCGCGTGCCTTGGTGGTCAGGCCACGGCCGATGATCAGCGGAATGCGGCCACCGGCGCGCACTTCGTCGAACAGCACATCGCTCTTGACCGTGAACTCGGCGATCACCTTGCCATCCTTGAAGGCCTTGCCTTCATAGGGACGCAACTCGATCTCGTCGCCCATGTTCATCTG
>JANJSZ010000317.1 GCA_024711405.1 Acidovorax sp. | reverse complement strand
CCTTGATCACGCGGCGCGAGCCGGCACGCCCGGCCAGCTCGCTGTTGAAGGCCAGCTCCATGCCCTCCTGGCCCTTGTCTTCCACATTGGTGAAACCCACCACATGCGCGGCCGATTCGCCTTCGGGATACTGGCGCTTGTATTCCTTGCGCTGGTAGATGCCCTTGATGTCGAGGGCGGCGATCTGCTGGCCCAGCTCCCAGTCCAGCTGGCGCTTGATCCAGACGAAAGTCTTGTCTTCGTCGGCCAGCTTGGCATTCAGCTCCGACGCAGGCATGTCGAGCAGCCGTGCCAGCTGCTTGAGCTTGGCGCGCACCTCGGGCTTGTCCTGCTCCACATCTTCGGGGATGGCCCAGATGCTGGCCGCCGGCACGCTGGAGGCCAGGATGAGCCCGTTGCGATCGAGGATCTTGCCCCGGTTGGCGGGCAATTCGAGGGTGCGCGCAAAGCGCACCTCGCCTTGGCGCTGAAAGAAATCATTGCCGAATACCTGCACATAGGCCGCGCGCGCGCCCAGCCCCACGAATCCCAGCGCAATCATCGCCACGATGAACTTGCTGCGCCACACGGGTGTCTTGCTGGCCAACAGCGGGCTGGAGGTGTAGAGAACGCTGCGGCTCACGGCTGCACCTCCGGTGCGGCAGCCGAGGCCCGGGCTCCGGCAGGGTCGGCCACATACTGGGTGATGGCCGGCGTGGCCGTGCGCATCTGCAACTGCGCCCGTGCGATTTTCTCCACCCGCAGGGGGGTCGCCTGCGCGCGTTTCTCCACCTGCAGGCGCTGGTGCTCGGTCTCCAGCCGGCGCGACTCGGAATGGGCCCGGTCCAGCTGGGTGAACAGGCGGCGCGACTCATACTGCGTGTGCACCAGATAAAGGGCACTGGCCATCACCGCCACCAGCAGGACGAGGCTGAGCCGGGTCATGCGGGCGCCTCCGTGCGCTCGGCCACGCGCATGATGGCGCTGCGTGAACGGGGATTGGCCGCCACTTCGGCGGCGCTGGGCTTGATGCGGTCCAGCGCGACCAGCTTCATGACCTTGGGCGGTGCAAACGGCGCACGGCGGTCGTACACCTCCTTGGAATGCTGCGCGATGAACTGCTTGACGATGCGATCTTCGAGCGAATGAAAGCTGATCACCACCAGCCGCCCGCCCGGCTGGAGCACCGACAGGCTGGCTTCTAGCGCCTGCTGCAGCTCTTCAAGTTCAGCGTTGATGAAAATCCGTAAAGCCTGAAATGTGCGCGTTGCAGGGTTCTGACCCGACTCGCGGGTTTTGACCGCACCAGCCACGAGATCGGCCAGTTCGGCGGTGGTTGCAAGAGGCCCCCGCTCCTCGCGCCGAGCAACAATCGCCTTTGCAATGGGGCCAGCAAACCGTTCTTCACCGTAGTCACGTATCACCTCCGCAATCTGTTGCACCTCGGCAGTGGCCAGCCACTGGGCCACACTGGTCCCCCGCGTGGTGTCCATGCGCATGTCCAGCGGGCCATCGAAACGGAAACTGAAACCCCGCTCGGGACTGTCGATCTGGGGCGAGCTCACCCCCAGGTCCATCAGCACGCCGGCCGCACTGCCCGGCGGCAAATCCGCCAGATGGCGAAAACCTTCATGCCGAATGGAAAAACGCGCATCGGTGATGCGCGTTGCCTCCTGGATGGCTTGCGGGTCCTTGTCGAACGCCACAAGACGCCCTTGCGGCCCCAGCCGCAGCAGGATGTGCCGCGAGTGCCCCCCGCGACCAAAGGTGGCGTCCACCCAGGTTCCGGCAGGCTCGGGGCCCGCGCCACCCAGCAGCGCGTCCACCGCTTCATCGAGCAGGACCGTGGTGTGTTGCAAATCAGGGGTCACCACGGGCCTTAGAAAGAGAAATCCTTGAACACATCGGGCATTTCGCCCTGCATGGCCTGCGCTTCCTGCGCGTCGTAGGTGGCCTTGTCCCACAGTTCGAAATGGTTGCCCATGCCCAGCAGGATGGCGTCCTTGGCGATGCCGGCCGCCTCGCGCAGCTCGGGCGACACCAGCACCCGGCCGGTGGCATCCATTTCCACATCCATCGCATTGCCCAGGAAGATGCGCTTCCACCACTGGGCAGACATCGGCAGCTGGCCGATGCGCTCGCGGAACTTCTCCCATTCGGGACGGGGAAACACCATGAGGCAGCCGTGGGGGTGCTTGGTGATCGTGAGTTGGCCGGCCGCGGTCGCGCTCAGGACGTCACGATGCCGGGTCGGCACGGACAGCCGACCTTTCGCATCGAGACTCAGCGACGAGGCACCTTGAAACACGGAACGATTCCCCTAGCAGGACGATGAACCCTTGAACCCAGAACTGGCGTTTCAAGGCACTTTTCACCACTTAATTGCACTTTTTTGCACTGTAGCAGGAAAAACATTCCATGCAAGGGCGCCTGCAACAAACTTTTGCAATGGAATCAAGGACTTAGAAGCGTTTTCGAAGGATTCGAAACCCTAAAATCCGTTGCTCAGCAAGCACTTAGAACTGCCTATGCAAGTGATACCTGAAGGCAGGACGGGCACGCATTTGGTTTTGCCCCGCCAGCAAGAGCAGGGCGCGGCAACGCAGTTCTCGTTGGGAGCGCGAATCCGTCTCAGAGGATGTAGCGCGACAGGTCTTCGTCCTGGCTCAGGGTTTGCAGCCGCGTGTCGACATAGGCCGCGTCCACGGTGACCTTCTGGCCGGCCAGGCGCGCCGCGTCGAAGCTGACATCGTCCAGCAGCCGCTCCATCACGGTGGACAGGCGGCGCGCACCGATGTTTTCCGTGCGCTCGTTCACCTCGAAGGCAATGTGTGCCAGGCGCGTGATGCCCTCGGGCTGAAAGTCGAGCGCCACCCCTTCGGTGGCCAGCAGCGCCTGGTATTGCTTGACCAGCGAGGCGTGGGTTTGCGTGAGGATGGCTTCAAAGTCCTGCACCGACAGGGATTCCAGTTCCACCCGGATCGGAAAGCGCCCCTGCAGCTCGGGAATCAGGTCGCTGGGCTTGGACAGATGGAATGCGCCGGAGGCGATGAACAGGATGTGGTCCGTCTTGACCATGCCGTATTTGGTGGACACCGTGGTGCCTTCCACCAGCGGCAGCAGATCGCGCTGCACCCCCTGGCGCGACACATCGGCGCCGCTGGTTTCCTGGCGTGCCGCGACCTTGTCGATCTCGTCGATGAAGACGATGCCGTTCTGCTCGGCATTCTGGATGGCGCGGGCACGGATCTCTTCCTCATTCACCAGCTTGCCCGCCTCTTCTTCGGTGAGCAGCTTGAGCGCTTCGGCAATCCTGAGCTTGCGGGTGTGGCGCTTGCCCTGCCCCATCTGGCTGAACATGCCGCGCAGCTGCTCGGTCATTTCCTCCATGCCGGCCGGGCCCATGAGCTCCACCTGGGGGCGGCTCTCGGCCAGGTCGATCTCGATCTCCTTATCGTCCAGGCTGCCTTCGCGCAGCTTCTTGCGAAACACCTGGCGCGCCGTGCTGTCCGCCGCCGGTTCGGCGCCCGTCGCGGCACGGGCCGGCGGAATCAGCACATCCAGGATGCGCTCTTCGGCCGCGTCCTCGGCGCGGGCCCGCACCTTCTTCGTCTCAGACTCGCGCGTCTGCTTGACGGCCATCTCGGCCAGATCGCGGATGATGGCGTCCACATCCTTGCCCACATAGCCCACCTCGGTGAACTTGGTGGCCTCGACCTTGATGAAAGGCGCGTCGGCCAGGCGCGCCAGGCGCCGGGCGATCTCGGTCTTGCCCACGCCGGTGGGGCCGATCATGAGGATGTTCTTGGGCGTGATCTCGTGGCGCAGGCTGCCTTCGACCTGCTGGCGGCGCCAGCGGTTGCGCAGCGCAATGGCCACGGCGCGCTTGGCGCTGGCCTGGCCGACGATGTGGCGGTCGAGTTCAGAGACGATTTCCTGGGGGGTCATGGACGACATAAGGCTAATCCACTGTCAAAAATGGCTGCAGCGCTTATCCATCAAACGCAAACAGCTACAAACAAAATAGCAATCACACACCCGCCGTCACAGCGTCTCGATGGTGTGGTTCATGTTGGTGTAGATGCACAGTTCGCCGGCGATTTCCAGCGACCGCTTCACGATGTCCTGGGCCGACAGGTCGGGGTGGGTCAGCAATGCCTTGGCAGCCGAATGCGCATACGCACCGCCCGAGCCTATCGCCACGATGCCCTGCTCGGGCTCCAGCACATCGCCATTGCCCGTGATGATGAGCGAGGCACTCGCGTCGGCCACAGCCAGCATGGCCTCCAGGCGGCGCAGCACGCGGTCGGTGCGCCAGTCCTTGGTGAGCTCGATGGCGGCGCGGGTGAGGTGGCCCTGGTGCTTCTCCAGCTTGGCCTCGAAACGCTCGAACAGCGTGAAGGCATCTGCCGTGGCGCCGGCGAAACCCGCCAGCACCTTGCCGTGGTAGAGCTTGCGCACCTTGCGCGCCGTGCCCTTGACGACGATATTGCCCAGAGTCACCTGGCCGTCGCCGCCGATGGCGACCTGTACGCCCTGGGGCGTCTGGCGGCGCACGCTCAGGATGGTGGTGCCGTGAAAAACAGGGTTTTGACGAGATGAATCCATAGCCATCCCAGCTGGGGGCGACGCGGTATTTTGCAAGCCACCGCCCCGGCCACGATCACCCCGTGCGCCGGTTCAGTTCTTGCGCGGGACGACCCAGGCGTGCTCATTGACGCCAATCACATTGAAGAAAATCGCCACCAGGCGGTGCAGATTGTGGAACTGCACCACATGGCCGCGGGACTGCTGCTCGGCAGCCCAGTTGAGCACCGATCCGGCAGCGCCAAAATCGATGCGGATCAGGCGGTCGCAGGCAATGACCAGGGGTTCTCCGGGCCGCATCAGCGCCTGGAAAGGCTCCAGCTGTGGCGTGGCATCGCCGTCGATGTGGCCACTCAGCGTCGCCGCGGGAGCCGATTCGGGCGCCGCAGGCACGGCGGCCTCGGGGGCCAGCAGATCGTGGCCGGCAGCCTCTGCGGCATGCGCCGCTGCGTTTTCGCTGTCCGCGTAGCTGCAGCGCGGTACCGTCCACGAAGGGGGCGACACCTCATAGGTCACGCAGTAATCCAGTGCGACCAGTTCGAACTCATCGGGGCTGGCCATGAGCCGCAGGGCCGCCATGCGCAGGCGCCACCACTCGGGGCTGCTGGACCGGTCGCCCGACTGGGTCTTGCTCTCCAACAGCGCGTTGAGCGCAGACACGCCGGAGAACACAAACTGTCCTCTGCGCTCCGCCCACTGCGTGAACTGGTCGGCCAGCAGCGGCACGGCCGCGTCCTCGATGGCCACCAGCCGCCCCCAGGCCAGGGTCCAGGGCGAGGCGGCGCGCCCCAGCGCGGCCTGCAACGCGGCCACGGACGACACCGCCATGGTCGAAGGTGCCGTCCAGCTGAAATCGCGCCGTGCAGCCACCGGCGCTTCGGCGGGCGCCGCAGAAGATGCCAGCCCCAGCTGCTCGGGTATCGAGAACCACAGCGGCGCCGAGCGGTTGAAGCGCGCGGCAAAATCAATCGCCAGCGTGTCAAAACGGTCCTGCAGACCTGTCGCGCGGTACAGGTCAAACAGCGTCATCCAGATTTCCAGTTGCTGCTGCGGGTCGTCCTGCTGGTGTTGTGCGAGTACCTCCCGCAAACCTGACTCGGCGCCGGCATGGTCGCCATTGGCAAACCGGATGGCGGCTTCTTCTAGATCGGGTTCGTGCACGAATTCCTCCGGTTCGACGGCGTATTCAGGTTCGGCGGCGGGCGCCGCAGGGCTGAAGGACGCCGCAGGTGCATGGGCCCGCATGGAGGCATCCGTGCCGCCAGCGCCTGCAATGGCCATGCTGTCATCTGCAAACAAGGGCGCGACCGAGGGCTTGGCCTCCAGCGGTACCTGCAAAGTGCCCGGCCTGGTGGGCGCATACGCACGCGCGGCGGCGTTTTCATCCCCCTGGGGCTGCATATCCAAAGGCTGGGTGGGCGCATCTGCATGCTGCTTGCCCTTCCACCACTGCTGCGACATCTGCGCTTCGATTTCGTCGATTTTCTTGAGCGTGACCGCACGCCCGTCGGGCGAGGTCATGCTGCTCTGGAAGAAAGACGGACGACCCGCAGGATCTTCGGCGCCATGGCCCTGCAGCACCTCGCGCTGGCGCAGTTTGCGCAGCTGATCGAACTCGCGGCGGCGAACGAAATCGTTGCGCCGCTTGCGTTCGATCATCTCCTTGAGCATCTGCTTGCTGTAATGGCTCTCCCGATCGGCCTGGATCGAGTCGAGCTCTGTCCAGTTGACCGTGGGGTTGCGCACAAACCGCACCACCTTGGACAGCAGACCGCCGAGTGTGGTGTCTTCCTTGCTCATAGGCCGTCAGGTCGGGTGCGCATAAAGAGTTCAGGCCCGCTCGCCTTCAGTCGCCAAACATCTTCTGCTTGAGTTCACGGCGTTGCTGCGCTTCCAGCGACAGCGTGGCGGTGGGACGGGCGATCAGGCGCCCCACCCCGATGGGTTCGCCGGTTTCATCGCAATACCCATAGTCACCCGAGTCGATGCGGGCAATGGATTGCTCGATTTTCTTGAGCAGCTTGCGTTCGCGATCACGGGTACGCAACTCCAGCGCATGCTCTTCCTCAATGGTGGCGCGGTCGGCAGGATCGGGCACCACCACGGTGTCTTCGCGCAGGTGTTCGGTGGTTTCACCGGCACTGTTGTGGATGTCCTGCTTGAGCTGGACAAGCTTGAGGCGGAAAAACGCCATCTGCTTGTCGTTCATGTACTCGCTGTCGGGCATCGCCAT
Organism: Acidovorax sp.; assembly: GCA_024711405.1. Lineage (GTDB taxonomy): Bacteria > Pseudomonadota > Gammaproteobacteria > Burkholderiales > Burkholderiaceae_C > Acidovorax. Next base: position 4,628 of record JANJSZ010000317.1, on the reverse strand, counting down.
CACTTCGGCGTCGGTCAGCTCTTCGGCGCTCTTGTCTTTCCAGTTGTTCGCCAGTTTGGGGTCTTTCTTGGCAGCCGTGTAAACAGGGTGCGCTTGCGCGGTCGTGGGCATGGTGTGTAGATAACTGGCTTTGGCAGCGGTGGAAGCCACTGCCTGGGCCATGGATGGTACGGTCAATTGGGCCAGCCGGGAAGAAGGCCGGGTGCTGCGCACGGGTACTTGGCTGCCGGCCCGCAAGGCCTGCTCGGAGGCCTCTGCGACGGCAGGGCTGGCGGCTTTGGGGGCGACCTGGGCAGTAGCCTTTGCAGCAGCCTTGCTTGCCGCTGGGGCGGCGGCATTTTTTGCCGCGGTTGGGGCCGCTTTTGCGGCCGCCTTGGGTTTGCTGGTTTCGGCTTTCACTGACAGAACTCCTCGCGTAACGGGCTGGCCCGGGCTGCGCAGGCAGCCAAGGGCGGGTGGCAAGCCTTCCGGGGTTTTGCCGGGGCGCGATTGTATCGACCTGCGCGGACGCAAACGGGAACGTTGCAGATACAACACAAAAGGATGTGGGGCCATCCCTGCCCGTTCCGGTGCAAACCGTTCAAACGAGACTCTGCTCCAGCCCCTGCAGAAAGATGTCCTTGGGCAGGTCGATGCCGATGAAGACCATCTTGCTGGTGCGCGCCTCCCCTTCGGCCCACTGGGGGCCCAGGTCGCTGCCCATGAGCTGGTGCACGCCCTGGAAGATCACCTTGCGATCGGTGCCCTGCATGTTCAGCACGCCCTTGTAGCGCAGCATGCGCGGGCCATAGATGTTGACGATGGCACCCAGAAAATCCTCCAGCTTGGCCGGATCGAACGGGCGATCCGAACGGTAGACGAAGCTCTTGACATCGTCGTCATGGTGGTGATGGTGCCCATGGCCCTCGTGTCCGTGCTGGTGCGAAGGGTGGTTGCAGTGCTCGCCGTGCACATGGTCGTGGTGCCCATGCCCATGGCCGTGGTGGTCGTGCTCCTCCTCTTCCTTGAGGAAGTCGGGGTCGATATCCAGCTTGGCATTGAGGTTGAAGCCCCGCAGGTCCAGCACCTCCTTGAGCGGCACCTCGCCAAAGTGCACGGCCTTGATGGGCGCGCGCGGGTTCATGTGTTTCAAGCGATGGATCAGCGCCTCGGTGTCCTCGGCGCTCACGAGGTCGGTCTTGGACAGGAAGATCTGGTCCGCAAAGCCCACCTGGCGGCGTGCCTCCTGGCGGTCGTTGAGCTGCTGGGCCGCGTGCTTGGCATCGACCAGCGTGATGATGGAGTCGATCAGGTAGGTTTCGGCGATCTCCTCGTCCATGAAGAAGGTCTGCGCCACGGGACCGGGGTCGGCCACGCCGGTGGTCTCGATGACGATGCGGTCGAACGCCAGCAGACCCTTGCGCTTTTTCGCGGCCAGCAGCTGCAGGGTTTCGCGCAGATCTTCGCGGATGGTGCAGCAGATGCAGCCATTGCTCATCTGCACGATCTGCTCCTGGGAGTCGGTCACCAGGATGTCGTTGTCGATGTTCTCTTCGCCGAATTCGTTCTCGATCACGGCGATCTTCTGGCCATGGGCCTCGCTCAGCAGGCGCTTGAGCAGCGTGGTTTTTCCGGAACCCAGAAAGCCGGTGAGGATGGTGACAGGAATGAGGGACATGGGGAATAGCCTTGGGAGATGCAATGGGCCGTGCGGCCCGCTGGACGGTGCGCCGGTAAGAACCTGTTCAATGTCTTTTTGGAGTCACACAAGTGCCTTGCCGGGATGGAATGCAAGGCGCGGTGCGCGGCCAATAGCTAGGCTATTGGCAAGCGCCGCAACGCCGCAGACCGCCCGGCAAGGCACTTGCCCGAAGGGTTGGAGTGAAATCGGGTGATTGGAAGCCCCGGGTGCTTGCATGGGCACGAGCCCATGCTGCGCATCCGAAGCATCCACTCATCCCGATTGCACTCCAATGTGATCTCCAAAAAGACATTGAACAGGTTCTAAGCGCCAGACCGCAAAGGGGATGAGTTTAGCGGGGGACAAAAGCCCGCGCCGGATGCGGCGAAACCGGGCCAGCAGCGGAAAAGGCAGCCCTTCCTAGGCCACCGGTTTCTCGTCCACCGCGCGCAGCATGCGCAGGCCGTTGAACACCACGATCAGGCTGGCCCCCATGTCGGCAAACACCGCCATCCACATCGAAGCGCCATTGAACAGCGCCAGGAACAGAAAGACGACCTTGATGCCCAGCGCCAAGGCAATGTTCTGCCACAGCACGGCGCGCGTGCGGCGCGACAGCCGCATGAGCTCTGGAATGCGCCGCAGGTCGTCGTTCATGATGACCACATCGGCCGCCTCCATGGCCGTGTCGGTGCCTGCCGCCCCCATGGCAATGCCGATGTCCGCGCGGGCCAGCGCGGGGGCATCGTTGATGCCATCCCCCACCATGGCGGTGAGGCCGTGGCGCGCCTGCAGGGCTTCGATGGCCGCCAGCTTGTCTTGTGGCAGCAGGTTGCCCCGCACCTCCTCCATGCCCGCCTGGGCGGCGATGGTGACCGCCGTCGCCTGGTTGTCGCCCGTCAGCATCACCGGGGCCACGCCCATGGCGCGCAGCGCGGCCAGCGCCTGGCGGGAGCTGGCCCTGATCGTGTCGGCCACCGCAAAAATGGCCAGCACGGCGGCATCCGTTGCCAGCAGCGTCACGGTGCAGCCCTGGGCCTCATGGGCGGCCAGCCGCGCCTCGATGTCGGCATGGCACAGGCCGCGCTCTTCGATCAGGCGGTGGTTGCCCAGCACCAGCGCCTGCCCGGCGATGCGGGCCTGCACGCCGCGCCCGGGCAAGGCCGTGAAGGCCTCCAGCGCCACGCCCGTTGGCACACCCTGGGCCGCATCCAGCCCCTGCGCAATGGCCCGCGACACCGGGTGGTCGGAATGCCCCGCCAGACCAGCCGCCCAGCGCAGCACCTGCGCTGGCGCCACCGGGGCAAGCCCCTCGGGCAAAGGCAGTACCTCGGTCGCCACCAGCCGGGGCCGGCCTTCGGTGATGGTGCCGGTCTTGTCGAGCGCTATCGCCTGGATCTGGTGGGCGGTCTCCAGATAGACCCCGCCCTTGATGAGAATGCCGCGCCGCGCAGCGGCGGCCAGCCCGCTCACCACCGTGACGGGCGTGGCAATGACCAGCGCGCAAGGGCAGGCAATCACGAGCAGCACCAAGGCCTTGTACAACGCGTGCGTCCAGGCCACATCCATCAGCCAGGACATGAGCAGCGCCACCGCCACGGCCAGCGCAAACACCACCGGCGTGTAGATGGCGGCCAACCGGTCCACCAGCTGCTGCGTGGGCGCGCGGCTGCCCTGCGCCTGCTCCACCGCATGGATGATGCGGGCCAGCGTGGTGTGGCTGGCCGTGGCCGTCACCCGCATTTCCAGGGTGCCGGTGTCGTTGATCGTCCCGGCAAACAGGGTGTCGCCCGCAGCCTTGTCCACGGGCAGGCTTTCGCCCGTCACCGAGGCCTGGTTGACCGCGCTGGTGCCCGCGATGACCACGCCATCGAGCGGCACGCGCGCGCCCGGCCGGATGCGCACCACCGCATCCAGCGCCACGGCGGCTGCGGCAACCGGTTGCCAGGTACCGTCGGGCTGGCGCACCTCGGCCGTATCGGGTGCCAGATCGAGCAGGCTTTTGATGGCGTTGCGGGCACGGTCCACCGAACGCGCCTCGATCAGCTCGGCAATGGCATACAGCGCCATGACCATGGCAGCCTCGGGCCACTGGCCGATGGCAAATGCCCCGGTCACGGCCACGGTCATCAGCGCATTGATGTTGAGCCGCCCGCGCCCCAGTGCAGCCAGGCCCTTGCGGTAGGTGGAAAAACCGGCCAGCCCGATGGCGGTGGCGGCCAGTGCCATGCCGGCCGCCTGCGACACCCGCGTGTCTGGCGCCAGAAAGGCCAGCAGCTCGGCGGCCACGGCCAGCCCCAGCGCCCACCCCAGACGCCACAATCCCTGCACGCCCGGCAGGTAAGCATGCGCCTGCGCCACAGGCTGCGGATCAAACCCGGCCTGCCAGATAACCGCCAGAATTTGCGGCAGCGCCGCGGGCGCTGCATCAATGGCCAGCGTGCGGGCCGCCAGCTGAAAGCGCAGGCCGTGCAGGCCTGAAATGCCCGCCAGAGCGTGGCGGATCTCGCTTTCCTCGGCCGCACAGTCCATGGAGGCGATGCGAAAAATCGCCCCGCGGGCGACGCCTTCAGCGCCCTGCACGGCGGCGGACTCAAGGGCCGGCGTGCAGGAACAATGGCCGCAGGCATCCGCCGGGGCGGGAGAAGTGTGTAGGGGTGTGCTCATGCGGACTTTCCTTGCTTGACCCTATTGGAAACCCTGATGCCACTTCAGAGTCAAGCATGCGCCCGGCGTACCATGGCCACTCCACCCCACGAGCAGCGTACCCCCATGAAAATCGGCGAGCTGGCCGCCCTGGCCCACACCCCGGTCGAAACCATCCGGTATTACGAACGCGAAGGCCTGCTGCCCGAGGCCGCCCGCACCGGGAGCAACTACCGCATCTACGACGAAGCCCAGGCCACGCGCCTGTCGTTCATACGGCACTGCCGGGGCCTGGACATGACGCTGGACGAAATTCGCACCC
>JANJSZ010000315.1 GCA_024711405.1 Acidovorax sp. | reverse complement strand
CCGCCATGCAGGCGGCCAACTGGGGCCGCATCATCAACGTGGCATCGGTGCACGGGCTGGTGGGCTCGGCGCAAAAGTCGGCCTATGTGGCGGCCAAGCATGGCATCGTGGGCCTGACCAAGGTGACGGCGCTCGAAAATGCCGCTTCCGGCATCACCTGCAACGCCATCTGCCCCGGCTGGGTGCTGACGCCGCTGGTGCAAAAGCAGGTGGACGCCAAGGCCGCAGAACGCGGCATCTCGAACGAAGAAGCCAAGCGGCTGCTGCTGGGTGAAAAAGAACCGTCCATGCAGTTCACCACACCCGAGGAGCTGGGCGAGCTGGCCGTTTTCTTCTGCTCCCCCGCCGCCAACAACGTGCGCGGCGTGGCCTGGAACATGGACGGCGGCTGGGCGGCACAGTAAGAGCCTGCTTACGATCTCGCAGGGGATCGTCAACAGGCGCTAAGCCATGGCCCTGGGGCGCAGCGCCCCGCCTGGCTGCAGTTCTGCCGGATTTCAAAGGTTGCGCAAGGCAAATCCCGTCACTCATGCTGCCGCACGCGCCCGGCCCTTGGCGGCCTGCGTGTCGCGCACCGGCGGCAGGCCGAACAGCCGGCCGTACTCGCGCGTGAACTGGGAAACGCTCTCATAGCCCACGGCAAAAGCCGCGCGGCTGGCGCTGGCCCCCTCGGACAGCATCAACCGCCGCGCCTCGATCAGACGCAGCTGCTTCTGGAACTGCAGCGGCGAAAGCGATGTGACCGCCCTGAAATGCTGATGAAAAGACGACGGGCTCATGCCTGCCAGCGCAGCCAGGCTCTCCACCGGCAGGGGCTGCGCAAAGTCGGTACGCAGCACCGCCACCGCACGCGCCACCCGCTGGGCATGGCTGCCGGGCCAGCCCAGGCGGCGGATGGCAGCACCATGCCGCCCGGCCAGCAACCAGTAATGCAGCTCGCGCACCAGCGAGGCGTGCAGCAGCGGCACAGCCTGGGGCCGCTCCAGCAGGCGCATGAGGCGCAGGGCCACATCGGCCACCTCGGCATCGATCGGTTCCACACGCACGGGAGCGTGGTCATCCCCGGGCACCGCCCCCATCTGGGCCGACAGGTCGGCAATCACCGGCAGGCTCAACTCCAACGCCATCGAGAGATACGGAGCCACCGCACTGGCGCGGGTGATCTGGCTCACCGTGGGCACATCGGCCGTGATCAGCAAGGACTCGCCCGCCGTGGACCCGAAGGTCTGCGGCCCCATGGCCACCTGCTTGCGGCCCTGCAGCACCAGGCAGATGCGGGGGCGGGCAATCGCGTACAGCAGCCCACTGGGGTCGGTAGCGCGCACCGTGCTCAGTCCGGGGATGGGGGTCTGCACCACACCGCCCTGGTGGGCAGGGGCATGGGCTTCGGCATAGCGGCTTACGGCCTGGAACAAGGGGCTTGTCATACCGCCGAGCGTACCGGTTTGCAGATCGCCTGGCACTGATTTTGGAGAATCAGGCAAAGAATGAAAGGGTTTCGGCAACCCGCTCAAGCCATGATCGGACCCTGGAGGGGGCCACCCACCGAAGTTCGCCATGCCCCCCTGCACACACCCCCCATCACCCTGGCCACCGGCGGCAGCCGGGGCCCGGGCCGCAACACCGCGTTGCGCATCGCCAGGGGCGGCGGTGACGTATTCCTCACCTCCCGCCGCCAGGCCGCGGTGGCCGACACTGCAGCCCTGCGCCGCCGGGCCGTGGCACTGCGGTTCGACAATGGCAACATCACCACCTTCGGTGCCTTTACCGAACACCTGCGCGCTGTGCCGCAGCAAACCCGGCAACGCGCGCCGGCTTCGACCATCTGGTCAACACCACTGGCCATGGTGACTGGCGGCGCGCCGAAAACAAGCCGGCAGCACGGTCAGGCACCCCGGCGGCGACAGGCACATGTTGGCGCTCAGCGCATCTGCACGGAGCCAGAGACAGTCACCACCACCTGCGCCTTGCCCGCCTCCACGGGTACCGCCGCATCCGACAACGGCGCGGCCTTGGCCTCCATCGCCACCATGCGTGGGCGGGGTCCGGGCGACATCTCATTGCTGTGCACCGCCACCTCGCGCAGGCTGTAGCCGGCAAAGCCAAAACCCTTGGCCAGTTCAGTCGCACGGGCCCTGAACTGCTCGATGGCCTGGGTCTGCGCCTCGGTTTCGACCTTGGCACGGGCCTCGCGCGAGAGCGCAAAAGCGACCTGGCTGATGGGCATCGACGGAATCTTGCCCGCCGTGGCGGTGATGCGCGCAAAGTCGCGCCCCTCCAGCACCAGCTCGGCCCGGCCCTGCCAGCCATTGATCTTGCCGTCCTTGGCGTAGCGCGGGTACAGGCCATAAGGGCCGGTGCGCACGTCCAGCTGCCCCGTCTGCGCATTGCGCTTGGCTTCGGCCAGTGCCGCATCGAGCGCCTGCTTGAGCTGGGCCTGCACGCCAGCGGCATCCGGGCCGTCCTTGCTGGCCGAGAGGGTGAGCACCAACAGATCCTGCTGCACCTCCACCGTGCCAGACGCCGCCAGCTGCACCACGTTGCGCGGCTCGGTTGTCTGCGAATTCTGAGAAAAAACAGCTCCAGCGCTCACCATCAAAGCACCAGCAGCTATTAAACGAATAGCACCCTTCATACCAGGACCTTTCTTTCGATCTACGTACAGCGCCACACCGGACCGCACACGCCCCCACAGTAACCGCTGTGAAGGCTCCCTTGGTGAAGCCCGCGTGAGCGGCCTGCGTGCCAGGGCAAAACTTGTAACAGTTGGTCAAAAAACAGGCAGAATACCGAACTTCGGGGCTGAAGCTGGTCAGAATTGGCTCTGTTACAAATTGGACCCGTACTCACCATGGCTACAACAACCAACCGCACCGACAAGATTCTGGTGGTGGACGACGATGCCCGCATCCGCGATCTGCTGCGCCGCTACCTGACCCAGGAGGGCTTTGAAGTCATGGTCGCCGAAGACGGCAAGGCGCTGAACCGCCTGCTGCTGCGCGAAACCGTCGACCTCATCGTGCTCGACCTGATGATGCCCGGCGAAGACGGACTGTCCATTTGCCGCCGCCTGCGTGCCGCCAACGACCGCACGCCCATCATCATGCTCACCGCCAAGGGCGAGGACGTGGACCGCATCGTCGGCCTGGAAGTGGGCGCCGACGACTACCTGGGCAAGCCCTTCAACCCCCGCGAGCTGCTGGCGCGCGTGCACGCCGTGCTGCGCCG
>JANJSZ010000219.1 GCA_024711405.1 Acidovorax sp. | reverse complement strand
ATGCCCAGCTGCTGGGCATCGAGGAGCTGGACGACGGCTACATGGCCAGCGTGGAGTTCTCGGGCATGATCCGCGAAGAACCCTCGGCCGGGCCCAGCCCTTTCCGCGAGGTCTGGAACATGACCAAGGCCAAGGCGGGCGCCAGCGGCTGGCTGGTGGCGGGCGTGCAAGCACTGCAGTAAAGCGTCAGGGCTTCCCGGTTCAGGGAATAATCGGGGACTATGGCAACACAGTCCCCTTTTTCATTTCTGGATGGTCTCCTTGACCGCGTGGCCGCCGGCCCGCAGCCACCGCAGTGGTTGGTGCACGAGGTGCAGCAGCGCCTGGTCCTGTTTCTCAACCATGTGTTGATGCAGGAAAAGGAGGCCATGGACCGCCTGGTGCGCCAGCGCGGCCGCGTGGCGCGCGTGCAGTGGCGCTCGTATTCGATGGCCTTGCTGGTCACGCCGGCGGGCTTGTTCAATCTGGCGCCGGACGGCGCGGCACCCGATCTGCAGCTGGAAGTGACCGAACCCTCTCCCCTGGCACTGGCCAGCGTGGCACTGCGGGGCGACAAGCCGGCCATCCGCATCGAGGGCGATGTGCAGCTGGCGGCCGAGATCAACTGGCTGGTCGATCATGTCCGCTGGGATCTCGAAGAAGATGTGGCCCGCCTGATTGGCGATGCGCCCGCGCACACGCTGGGCCAGGTGGTTCGCAAGGCAGCGCAGGCGTTGCGCCATTTTGTGGGCACGCGCATGGCGCCCATGGCCAGCTCCCCGGCACCGGCCGCTGCCACGCCCGCGCCACCGCCGGGCCATGCTGACCGGACCGCTCCATGAGCCGTTTTTTGCGGGGTGCCACCATCGTCTGGGTGGTGTTCCGGTATGGGCTGGATGGCCTGGTGCTGGACAGCTTCCAGAAGCCCTGGCTGCGCCTGCTGTCGCGCCTGCTTTCGGTTGGCCGTAATCTGGATGCGCCGCGCGGCCAGCGCCTGCGCGAAGCGTTGGAGCGGCTGGGGCCCATCTTCGTCAAGTTTGGCCAGGTGCTTTCGACCCGGCGCGACCTGCTGCCCGCCGACATGGCCGACGAGCTGGCGCGCCTGCAAGACCGCGTGCCGCCTTTCGATCCAGCCATCGCCATGGCCACCATCGAGCGCGCGTTCCGCCGGCCGGTGGACGAGGTCTTCGTGGCATTCGATCGCACGCCGGTGGCCAGCGCGTCGATTGCGCAGGTGCATTTCGCCACCTTGCGCGACCGTGCAGGCGTCGAGCGCGAGGTGGCCGTCAAGGTGCTGCGCCCGGGCATGCTGCCGGTGATCGAGAAAGACCTGGGCCTCATGCGCATGATGGCGGGCTGGGTGGAGAGCCTGTCGGCCGACGGCAAGCGCCTCAAACCCCGCGAGGTGGTGGCCGAGTTCGACAACTACCTGCACGACGAGCTGGACCTGGTGCGTGAGGCGGCCAATGCCGCGCAATTGCGCCGCAACATGGCTGGCCTGGACCTGGTGCTGATCCCGGAAATCTTCTGGGATTTTTGCCATCCCGAGGTCATGGTGATGCAGCGCATGAATGGCGTTCCGATCAGCCAGGTCGAGCGTCTGCGCGATGCGGGGGTCGATATCCCGAAATTGGCGCGCGATGGCGTCACGATCTTTTTCACCCAGGTGTTTCGCGACGGCTTCTTTCATGCCGACATGCACCCGGGCAACATCCAGGTGAGCCTGGAGCCGGCCACATTCGGGCGCTATATCTCGCTCGATTTCGGCATCGTGGGCACCCTGACCGAATCCGACAAGGAATACCTGGCGCAGAACTTCGTGGCCTTCTTCCGCCGCGACTACAAGCGTGTGGCCGAGCTGCACATCGAAAGCGGCTGGGTGCCGCGGGAAACCCGCGTCAACGACCTCGAATCGGCCATCCGCGCCGTGTGCGAGCCGTATTTCGATCGACCGCTCAAGGAAATCTCGCTGGGCATGGTGCTGATGCGCCTGTTCCAGACGTCCCGGCGCTTTCAGGTCGAAATCCAGCCCCAGCTCGTGCTGCTGCAAAAGACGCTGCTCAACATCGAGGGCCTGGGCCGCCAGCTCGATCCGGAACTCGATCTCTGGAGCACCGCCAAACCCTTCCTCGAAAAGTGGATGCTCGAGCAGATGGGTCCGCAACGCCTGTGGCGCGAGCTGCGGGCCGAGGCGCCGCACTATGCCAAGCTGGTTCCAGAGCTGCCGCGCCTGCTGTATGACTATCTGAGCCGGCGGCCGGCCGAGTCGCACGGTGCCTTGCGCGATCTGCTGGAGGCACAAAAGCGCACCAACCGCCTGTTGCAAAGCATCATTTACGGCGGCCTGGGCTTTGTGCTGGGGCTGCTGGTGATGCAGCTGATGGTCAGGGTCCGGTTGTTCTGACGCGGACGGGGTCCGGTTTCTTTTTTCTTTTTTTCCTACTGTTCGCGACATCGAGGAGCATGCCGTGCTGTTGACCCTGGTTATCGTCTATCTCCTGATCACCATTGCCATTGGCCTGGTGGCCGCCAAGCGGGTCAAGAACGCCGCCGATTTTGCGATTGCCGGGCGCCACCTGCCGCTGTACATGATCGTCACCACCACGTTTGCCACCTGGTTTGGTTCGGAGACGGTGCTGGGGATACCGGCCAAATTCATCGAAGGCGGACTGGGCAATGTGGTCGAAGACCCGTTCGGTGCGGGGTTTTGCCTGATTCTGGTGGGGCTGTTCTTTGCGGGCAAGCTCTACCGCATGACGCTGCTGACCATCAGCGACTATTACCGCGAGCGCTATGGCCGTGCGGTGGAGGTCGTGTGCTCGCTGATCATCATGCTGAGCTACCTGGGCTGGGTTTCGGCCCAGGTCACCGCCTTGGGGCTGGTGTTCAATCTGCTGTCCGGCGGTGCCATCAGCATCCCTATCGGCATGACGATCGGGGTGGTGTCCATCCTGGCCTACACGCTGTTCGGTGGCATGTGGTCGGTGGCGGTGACCGACTTCATCCAGATGATCATCCTGGTGGTGGGGTTGGCGGTGATCGCCGTGTTTGCCGGCAACATGGCCGGCGGGGCCGACAAGGTCATCGAGCTGGCCGCGAGCCGCGAGTTGTTCCGCTTTCTGCCAGAGCCGAAATTCCACGACATCGTGTTCTTCATCGCGGCCGGCATCACGATGATGTTTGGCTCGATTCCCCAGCAGGACGTCTTTCAGCGCGTGATGTCGGCCAACAACATCCAGGCCGCCACGCGCGGCCCCGTGATTGGCGGCATCTGCTACATCCTGTTTGCCTTTGTCCCGATGTTTCTGGTGGCCAGCGCGCTCCTCATCATGCCCGCCGAGACCGCAGCGCTGCTCCAGGACGACCCGCAAAAGGTGCTGCCCATGCTGGTGCTGAACAAGATGCCCTTTGTCATGCAGGTGCTCTTTTTTGGCGCGCTGCTGTCGGCGCTCAAGTCCACCGCGTCGGCCACCCTGCTGGCGCCCAGCGTGACGTTCACCGAGAACATCTGGCGCCAGTTCCGTCCGCATGCCTCCGACAGGCAGCACCTGCGCACCATGCGCATCACCACGCTGGTGTTCAGCGGCCTGGTGCTGGCCTACGCGATTCGCATGGAAGGCACCTCCATCTATGAGCTGGTCTCCGGCGCCTACCAGGTGCCGCTGGTCGGCGCCTTTGTGCCGCTGGTGTTTGGCCTGTACTGGAAGCGGTCCACCACCCAGGGGGCGGTTTTTGCCATCGTGCTGGGTTTGTTGACCTGGCTGCTGTTTCTGGCAACTCCGGCTGGCCAGGTGTTTCCGGCGCAGCTGGCCGGTTTGCTGGCAGCGCTGGTGGGCATGCTGGCGGGCTCGCTGGGCCCGCAGGCCGTGCGCAACAGCCATGCCGTGCACCATCGCATGGTGGGAGTGGAATGAGCGCGGGGTGTTGAAGAAAGCGCTGCCGCCTATAATTGAAGGTTTTGCACTTTCCCCCAACACTCTCGTCATGCCTATATACGCCTACAAATGCGGCTCCTGCGGCCATGCCAAGGATGTGCTGCAAAAAATCTCGGACCCTCAGCTCACGGTGTGCCCCGCGTGTGGCGCCGAAGCCTTCTCCAAGCAGGTGACGGCCGCAGGCTTCCAGCTCAAGGGCTCCGGCTGGTATGTGACGGACTTCCGGGGTGGCAATGGTGGCAGCTCCGCCGCCGCCACCGATGCAAAAAGCGCTGGCCCAGGTGCTGCTGCCGGTGCCCCCGCTTCCGCGCCCGCCGCGGCCGACACCGGTGCCGCCAGTGCAGCCCCGGCCACCACGGCGGCCAGCGCCACCACTACGGACTGAGCCCTTCAATGTCCGCCTTGCGCAAATGGCTGTTCACCGGCCTGCTGGTGATTGTTCCGGGGGTGATCACCATCGCGGTGCTCAACTGGATCGTGGGCACGCTCGACCAGACCCTGCAGATCCTGCCGATTGCCTGGCACCCCGACAAGCTGCTGGGATTCCATATCCCGGGCTTTGGCGTGCTGCTGACCCTGCTGATCCTGCTGGTGGTGGGTGCGACGGCCAGCAACTTTGCCGGGCGCAAGCTGGTGCAGTGGGGTGATGCGCTGGTCAGCCGTATTCCGGTGGTGCGATCCATCTATTCGAGCGTCAAGCAGGTCTCCGATACGCTGTTTTCCGAAAGCGGCAACGCCTTTCGCACCGCCGTGCTGGTGCAATGGCCCCGTGAAGGGGTCTGGACCGTCGCCTTCATCACGGGCAATCCCAGCGGCGAAGTGGCGGCCTATCTGCGCGATGAGTTCGTCAGCGTGTATGTGCCCACCACCCCCAATCCCACCGGCGGGTATTTCGTGATGGTGCGCAAGAGCGACTGCGTCGAACTCGACATGAGCGTGGATGCAGCGCTCAAATACATTATTTCGATGGGCGTGGTCGCACCGTCCGACCCCGCCCTTGCCCCTGTCTCCTCCAAGTGAGTCTCTCTTAATGCGCCACAGCGGCGCCGGAAGTTTTGCCATGGCCATGCGTTCCCACTATTGCGGTCTTGTGACCGAAGCCCTGCTGGGCCAAACCGTCACCCTGTCGGGCTGGGTCAATCGCCGCCGCGACCATGGCGGTGTGATCTTCATCGACCTGCGCGACCGCGAAGGCTCGGTGCAGGTGGTCTGCGACCCCGACCGGGCCGAGATGTTCAAGACCGCCGAAGGCGTGCGCAACGAGTTCTGCGTGCAGGTCAAAGGCCTGGTGCGCGCGCGCCCCGAGGGCACGACCAATGACAACCTCCAAAGCGGCAAGATCGAGGTGCTGTGCCACGAGCTGAATGTGCTCAACCCTTCGGTCACGCCCCCGTTCCAGATCGACGAGGAAAACCTGTCGGAGACCACGCGCCTCACGCACCGTGTGCTCGATCTGCGCCGCCCCTACATGCAGAACAACCTGATGCTGCGCTATCGCGTGTCCATGGAAGTGCGCAAGTTCCTCGATGCCAACGGCTTCATCGACATCGAAACCCCCATGCTCACCAAGAGCACGCCCGAAGGTGCACGCGACTACCTCGTGCCCAGCCGCGTGCATGACGGGCATTTCTTTGCGCTGCCCCAGTCGCCCCAGCTGTTCAAGCAGCTCCTGATGGTGGCCGGTTTTGACCGCTACTACCAGATCACCAAGTGCTTCCGCGACGAAGACCTGCGCACCGACCGCCAGCCCGAGTTCACGCAGATCGATATCGAGACCTCGTTCATGGACGAGCAGGAAATCCGCGACATGTTCCAGGGCATGATCAAGACGGTGTTCCAGAACACGCTGGGCGTGGACCTGGGCGAGTTCCCCGTCATGACCTACCAGGACGCGGCCCACCGCTTCGGCTCCGACAAGCCCGACCTGCGCGTCAAGCTCGAATTCACCGAACTGACCGACGTGATGAAGAACGTGGACTTCAAGGTGTTCTCGGGCGCCGCCAACATGAAGAACGGCCGCGTCGTGGCCTTGCGCGTACCCGGCGGCTCGGTCGAAGGTGGCGGCATCAGCCGCGGCGAGATCGACGCCTACACCGAATTCGTCAAGATCTACGGCGCCAAGGGCCTGGCCTATATCCGCGTCAACGAGCTGGCCAAGGGCCGCGACGGCCTGCAGTCGCCCATCGTGAAAAACATCCACGATGCGGCCCTGCAAGCGGTGCTGGAGCGCACGGGCGCCCAGGACGGCGACCTGCTGTTCTTCGGTGCCGACAAGGAAAAGATCGTCAACGACGCCATCGGCGCGCTGCGCATCAAGATCGGCCACAGCGAGTTCGGCAAGAAGAACGGCCTGTTCGACGACCGCTGGGCGCCGCTGTGGGTGGTGGACTTCCCCATGTTCGAGCATGACGAGGAAAACGACCGCTGGGTCGCCGTGCACCATCCCTTCACCGCCCCCAAGGACGGCCATGAGGACTACATGGTCACCGCGCCCGAGAAGTGCATCTCCAAGGGCTACGACATGGTGCTCAACGGCTGGGAAATGGGCGGTGGCTCGGTGCGTATCCATCGCGCCGACGTGCAGCAAAAAGTGTTCGACGCCCTCAAGATCACGCCCGAGGAAGCGCAGCAGAAGTTCGGCTTCCTGCTCGACGCCCTGCAATACGGCGCGCCCCCGCACGGCGGCCTGGCCTTTGGTCTGGATCGCATCGTCACGCTGATGACCGGTGCCGAGTCGATCCGCGACGTGATCGCCTTCCCCAAGACCCAGCGCGCCCAGTGCCTGCTGACCCAGGCGCCATCCGTCGTCGATGAAAAGCAGCTGCGCGAACTGCACATCCGCCTGCGCAATCCCGATGCCGTGAAAGTGGATTGAGCTGCCGGACTTTGTGCAAAATTCAGGGGCGCCTTCGGGGCGCCCTTTTTCTTGGGGAGACCAGATGGCCACGCGCCCCAGTCCTTGGATCCACAGTGCAGGCGCTGCGATGCCGGGGCCGACCTTGCCGGAGACGACGTTCAAGATCCCGCAGTCGGTGCTGGTGGTGATCCACACGCCGGCGCTCGAAGTGCTGCTGATCCGCCGCACGGTCGATGCGCCCGATGGCCAGGCATTCTGGCAATCGGTCACCGGCAGCAAGGACAGCCTGCGAGAGAGCTGGCACGAAACCGCCGTGCGCGAGGTGTGGGAAGAAACCGGCATCCGCGCGGAAGCCCCCGGATGTACGCTGCGCGACTGGGGCCTGGAAAATGTCTACGACATCTATCCGCAATGGCTGCAGCGCTACGCGCCGGGCGTGCGGCGCAACATCGAGCGCGTGCTGGGGCTGCAGGTGCCCGCTGGCACGCCGGTGGTGCTGAGCCCGCGCGAGCACCAGGACTGGGCCTGGTGGCCCTGGTGCGAGGCGGCCGATCGCTGTTACTCGCCGTCCAATGCCGAGGCCATCCTGTTGCTGCCACAATTTGCCCTGCCATGAACCCATCGCCCCACGCTTCCGACATTCTGCGCATTGCCACCTACAACATCCACAAGGGTGTGCAGGGCATAGGTCCGGCGCGCCGCCTGGAGATCCACAACCTGGGCCTGGCGGTGGAGCAGCTCGATGCCGACATCGTCTGCCTGCAGGAGGTGCGCAAGCTGCACCGCCGGGAAGCCGCGTATTTCCAGCGCTGGCCCGATGTGCCGCAGGCCGAATACCTGGCGCCCGAGGGCTACGAGGCGATCTACCGCACCAATGCGTTCACGCGCCATGGCGAGCACGGCAACGCGCTGCTGTCGCGCTGGCCGGTGATCGGGCACCAGCATGAAGACATCTCCGACCACCGCTTCGAGCAGCGTGGCCTGCTGCATGTGGAAGTGGACGCGCATGGCCGCCGCGTGCATGTGATCGTGGTGCATCTGGGGCTGATTCCCGGCAGCCGGGTGCGGCAGGTCGAGCGCCTGCAGCGGTTCATCGAGCGCGAGGTGCCACCGGGTTCGCCCGTGGTGGTGGCCGGGGACTTCAACGACTGGGGGGCGCAGATCAAGCGCATGCTGGCGGGCTTTGGCCTGTATGAGTTTGATGCGCCGCGCGCCTTTACCTACCCCGCCCGGCTCCCGCTGGTGCAGCTGGACCATGTCTATGTGCGCGGGCTGTCGCCCATCGGGCTGCATGTGCCGCGTGGGCGCATCTGGTGGCGCATGTCCGACCACCTGCCGCTGATTGCCGAGTTCCAGCTCTGAGCGGCCGATGACGCGGGTGGCCGATTTCGCCAAAGACCACCGGGTGCGCCTGCTGCAGGGCGCGCAGGAACTGTTTCCGGCGCTGATCGAGGCCATGGATGCGGCGCTTTCCGACATCCAGTTCGAGACCTACATCTTTGATTGCACCGGCGCGGGGGAGCAGGTGGCCGAGGCGCTGATCCGCGCCGCGCAGCGCGGCGTGCGCACCCACCTGGTGGTGGATGGCGTGGGCACCGGGCCACTGCCCAGGGCCTGGCAACAACGCCTGCGGGCGGCGGGCGTGCAGGTGCGGGTGTATTCGCCGCTGGGGCCGCTGGGGCTGCTGCTGCCCCACCGCTGGCGCCGCCTGCACCGCAAGCTGTGCGTGGTTGATGGCCTGCTGGTGTTTTGCGGCGGCATCAATGTGCTGGATGACCTGTACGACCCCAACCATGGCACGCTCGATGCGCCGCGGTTTGATTTTGCCGTGCAGGCCACCGGTTCCCTGGCGGGGCAGGCGAGCCAGACCATGGAGCGCCTGTGGTGGCGCCTGCAGGCGGTGCGTGACGTGCGCCTGCACCGCTTGCCGCAAGCCGTGCGCGACCTGCGCGCCGCCAGCGCGACCCGGCACGCCACGCAGCACGATCCGGACACGCCCGGCATGCGGGCGGCGCTGGTGCTGCGCGACAACGTGCGCAACCGCAGCCGCATCGAGAAGGCCTACCGGCGCGCCATTGGCGCCGCGCGCCACGAGATCATCATCGCCAACGCCTATTTCGTGCCCGGCGGCAAACTGCGCCGCGCCCTGGTCCTGGCGGCCCGTCGGGGTGTGCGCGTGCAGCTGCTGCTGCAGGGACGCTACGAATATTTCATGCAGTACCACGCGGCGCGGCCGGTGTATGGCGCGCTGCTGGCGGCCGGGGTGGAGATCCACGAATACGAGCCCAGCTTCCTGCACGCCAAGGTGGCGGTGATCGATGCCCACGGCGACAAGCCCTGGGCCACGGTGGGTTCGTCCAACCTGGACCCTTTGAGCCTGCTGCTGGCGCGCGAGGCCAATGTGGTGGTCGAAGATGCCGCCTTTGCCGTTGACCTGCGCCAGCGCCTGGTGCATGCCATGCAGCACGCCGGGCGGCGCATGGATCCGGCCCGCTACGCCGGTCGCCCCCTGCGCCAGCGCGTGCTCGACCGCGTGGCCTTTGGCCTGATGCGCCTGGCCCTGTGGGTCACGGGGAACCGGTACTGAGCCTGCACACCCTGATTTGCTATTGAATAGGTAGCTATTGGCGCTTGTCGCATAAGCGCTTGAAGGCTAAAACCCTTGAAACTGGCAGGCTGGCATTCACTGGTAGGATGCAGCCATGTTCAGTCAACCAGTTGCCGATATGACGCCCATTCCGCCGGATGAAGGCACGCCTGTTTCCGTGAAGATCCGCGAGCGCATTGCCGCGGCGCGCAAGCGCTTCAACGCCAACGACAACATTGCCGAATTCATCGAGCCCGGCGAGCTGGAGCGGCTGCTCGACGAGGTCGAGGTGAAGATGCAGGGCGTGCTCGACAGCCTGGTCATCAACACCCAGGACGACCACAACACCAACAACACCGCGCGCCGCGTGGCCAAGATGTACCTCAACGAGGTGTTCAAGGGCCGCTATGTGCAGGTGCCACCCATTACCGAGTTTCCCAACGCCGAGCACCTCAACGACCTCATGATCGTGGGGCCGCTCACCGTGCGCAGTGCCTGCAGCCACCATTTTTGCCCCGTCATGGGCAAGATCTGGATCGGCATCATGCCCAACGAGCACACCAACGTGATCGGCCTGTCCAAATACGCCCGCATCGTCGACTGGGTCATGGGCCGCCCGCAGATCCAGGAAGAGGCCGTGGTGCAGCTGGCCGATCTCATCATGGAAAAAACCCAGCCCGACGGCCTGGCCATCGTGATGGAGGCCAGCCACTTCTGCATGTCCTGGCGCGGTGTGCGCGACATGGACAGCAAGATGATCAACTCCGTGATGCGCGGCGTGTTCCTCAAGGACAGCGCCCTGCGCCGCGAATTCCTCTCGCTCATTCCAGGAAGGAACTGACATGCTCGTACGCCTGCTCTATGCCAGCCGTGCGGTGGACACTTCGCCTGCCGCCATCGAGGCCATCCTCACCCAATCGCGCCAGCACAACCCGGGCTGCGGCATCACCGGCATCCTGTGCTATGGCGGCGGGGTCTTCCTGCAGGCCATCGAGGGCGGGCGCTCCGCCGTCAACGAACTGTATGGCCACATCCAGCGCGACCCGCGCCACCAGAACGTGGAGCTGCTGCACTACGAAGAGATTGCCGAGCGGCGCTTTGGCGGCTGGACCATGGGGCAGGCGAACCTGTCCAAGATCAACCACTCCATCCTGCTCAAATATTCCGAAAAACCCGAGCTCGACCCGTATGCGGTGTCGGGCAAGGTGTCGTTCGCGTTGCTCGAAGAGCTGATGGCGACGGCGAGCATCATCGGCCGCGCCTGAAAAGCGGGTTTGCTTTGCTACTGCGCGGCTGGATCTTGCGCCCGCGGTGCTCGCCGCACGGGAGTGCGGCTGTGCTCCTCGACGCAAGCTGAGGCCGCTCGCTACGCCAATCCCTCCCACTTTTCCTGGATACCATCGGGATGCAACTTCTTGGGCCGCAGCCGCCGACACGGCGCTGCGGCCCTTTGCATTCAAGCTCTGCGATCTGCGCAAACGCCCATGACGACCGACCTGGCCACCCCCATGCTGCTGGGCTGCGATTTTTCCAGCAGCCCCAGCCGGCGCAAGCCCATCGTGCTGGCGCTGGGCCAGCGCGTGGCAACGCGGGTGCAGCTGCGAGGGCTGGAAACTTTCGACACCCTTGATGGACTGGCCCGCTGGCTGGCCCAGCCGCGTGCCTGGGTGGGCGGTTTTGATCTGCCCTTTGGCCTGCCGCGCGCGCTGGTGCAGGCGCTGGGCTGGCCGCTGCAGTGGCATGCGTGCATGCAGCACTACCGCACGCTCACGCGGGCGCAGATCCGCGACCAGTTCGCCGCGTTCTGTGACGCACGCCCCGTGGGCGGCAAGTTTTCCCACCGGGCCACCGACGGGCCCGCAGGCTCCAGCCCATCCATGAAATGGGTCAACCCGCCCGTGGCCTACATGCTGCACGCCGGCGTGCCGCTGCTGCTGGATGCGGGCGTGCACCTGCCGGGCCTGCACCCCGGCGACCCGCAGCGCGTGGCGCTGGAGGCCTACCCCGGCCTGCTGGCCCGCGAGATCCTGGCGCGCCGCAGCTACAAGAGCGACGACCGCGCCAAGCAAACGCCCGACCGGCTGATCGCCCGCAAGGACCTGGTGCACGCACTCGAGATGGGCCAGAGCCGCCTGGGCCTGCGGCTCAAGCTCAGCCACGCCCAGCGCGATGCGCTCGTGGACGACGCCAGCGGCGATTGCCTGGACGCCGTGCTGTGCCTCATGCAGGTGGCCTGGGCGCAGCAGCGCCATGAAGCGGGCGACGCGCTCTATGGCCTGCCCCAGGGGCTGGACGGCCTGGAGGGCTGGATTGTCACGGCCTGACCTGCGCCGCCGCCCTGGCCGCGCGACGCACCGGCCGATGCGGCGGCATCTTCCGCAGGGTTTGTGCCGCGACGTTGGCACAATGGACAGCTACCGTATTGGTAGATACTCCTGGCCATGCCTGCTTTCGAAACCCTGCTCACTTTCTTTGGCGTGTCGGTGCTGCTGGGCCTGACACCCGGCCCTGACAACCTGTTTGTGCTGCTGCAATCGGCCCAGCGCGGCTGGCGTGCCGGCATGGCGGTGGTGGTGGGCCTGTGCGCCGGCCTCGTGGTGCACACCGCGGCCGTGGCCCTGGGGCTGGCGGCCGTGTTTGCCGCATCGGCCATGGCGTTCACCGTGCTCAAGTACTGCGGCGCGGCCTATCTGGCCTATCTGGCGTGGCAGGCCCTGCGGGCACCCGCCGCCACGGCCCAGGAGTCCGCCAGTGGCCAGGGCAATCCGGGCAGCCCCGCTGGCCCCAGCCTGGGGCGCATGGTGGGGCGCGGCATGGTCATGAACCTCACCAACCCCAAGGTGCTGGTGTTCTTCCTGGCCTTTTTGCCGCAGTTCGCCGACCCGGCGCGTGGCAGCGTGGCGCTGCAGCTGATGCTGCTGGGGGTGGTGTTCATGCTGGCCACGCTGCTGGTGTTCGGGGCCATCGCCTGTTTTTCCGGGGGCTTCGGGGTGCTGCTGCAGCGCTCGGCGCGCGCGCAGAACGTGCTCAACCGCATGGCGGGCCTGGTGTTTCTGGGCCTGGCGGTGCGGCTGGCCACGGCCGAGCGCTGACGCCTTTTCGGCCAGTCGCCGCACGGCCGGACGCGGCAGGTTGCACCGCCAGCAGACTATCAAATCAATAGCTGCTGGCGCTTGTTGCATAAGCGCTAGAGAAAAAATTCTTGAATTGTCATGCCCGGGTTTGATAATGGACGCATGACCGAACTCCTCCTCATCCGCCATGGCGAAACCGACTGGAACCGCGAGCTGCGCTTCCAGGGCCAGGTGGATGTGCCCCTGAACGCCACCGGGCACACGCAGGCGCACCGTCTGGCGCAGCGCCTGAGGGTGGAGAACCTGGCGGTCGATCATCTGGTGTGCAGCGATCTCATCCGCACCCAGCAGACGGCACAGCCCGCGCTGGCCGCGTTGCTGCCGCAACTGTCGCTCGATGCGCTGACCGACCCGCGCCTGCGCGAGCAGCATTTTGGCGTGGTGGACGGCCTGCGCGTGGACGATATCAAGGTGCAGCACGCCGCGGCCTGGGCGCAGTGGCTGCGCTTCGATGCCGATGGCGGCATGCCCGGCGGCGAGACCGCGCGGCAGTTCCACGCACGGGTGATGGAGGCGTTGCGCAGTCTGGCCCACCAGCATGCGGGGCAGACCGTCATCGTGGTCACGCACGGCGGCGTGCTCGACATGGTGTGGCGCACCGCGCGCGGCCTGGGTCTGGGCGGCCCGCGCCAGAGCGAGATCCCCAACGCGGGCCTGAACCGCGTGCGCCTGCAGGGCGATGCCATCGAGATCGTGCACTGGGCCGACACGCAGCACCTGGCCGGCCTGCCGGCACAGCCCGTGTACGACCAGACCCGGTTGCAGCGCGCCGAAGGCGTCAGGCCTGCCTGACGCCCTTGTCGCCCCTTACCAGTGCCAGATAGGCGCTGCGGGTCTGCGCCGACACGGCATTCACCAGCTGCTCGTGCGGCGTCTTGTGCCGCGCCAGCATGCGTGCCGTGGCGATGGTCTTGGACTTGCAGAACCAGTGGCAGGTGTGCTGCATCAGAAACAGTTCGGCCGACATCGTGAAGGCCTTGTCGCGCGGGGCCAGATGCGCCCCGTTGCGGACCATGTTCTCGATGCCCCGGGCGTGAATGGCCAAGGCCTGGCGCATGTCGAAGGTGGTGGCCGGAAACAGCTGGCTGGCAAATGGAACCGCCATGGCAAAGCGGCTGACGCGGGCGTCGGCCTCGTTCACCTGGGCGAACTCGGCGGCGAATCGGTTGAATTGCTCGCTCAGCTGCGACTCGGTGCTGCCCAGCAGGCTCCAAATCTGGTCGCGCCGCTCGGGCGTGCTCTCGCCCAGCGCGCGCAGATAGCCCTCGGTCAGGGTCTCCATGAGTTTTTCGATCTGGTAATGGCCCAGGTGGCTGGCCAGCAGGGCAATGCGCTTGCGTTGCTGCTGGTGGTTGAGGATGTAGCTGCCGATGGCGATCAGGAGGGCGAGGGTGAGAATGTCCATGGCCTGTTTATATCCCCGGCGGCTGGGGCCAGGCTTTCTGCGGGGCGCGAATCTGCTCGAACGCATGGGCCAGCTGCAGCACACCCAGGTCATCGAAGCGCGGCCCGGCGATCTGCAGGCCGATCGGCAGGCCGCTGGCCGTGTAGCCGCAGTTCACCGACGCAGCGGGCTGCTCCGACATGTTGAAGGGCACGGTGAAGCCGATGTGCTCCAGCGGGCGCAGCGGGTCGTTGGTGGGCGAGGGCAGCTCGGCTGCAAAGGCCGGCATGGGCGCCACGGGCGAGATCACGTAGTCGAAGGCATTGCAGGCGCGCACGGTGGCCACGCGGGTCAGGTGGAACTGCTGGCTGGCGTGAAACACTTCGGTGCCGCTCAGGCCCGCGGCGCTGTCGGCCCAGGCGCGGATGTAGGGCAGCACCTTGCCCTGCTGCGCCGCCGGCAGGGCCTGCAGATCGGTGAGCGAACGCAGGCGCCAGAAATGGTCCATGCCGTCGAGCATGGCCTGCGTCATGAAGGGCTGCATGGGCACGATATGGGCGCCGGCCTGCTCCAGCCAGCGGGCTGCCTGTTCGATGGCGGCGCGCACCTC
Organism: Acidovorax sp.; assembly: GCA_024711405.1. Taxonomy (GTDB): domain Bacteria; phylum Pseudomonadota; class Gammaproteobacteria; order Burkholderiales; family Burkholderiaceae_C; genus Acidovorax. The sequence continues at coordinate 459 of JANJSZ010000219.1, read as the reverse complement.
GGGCTCGACGGCGAGGCCGCAGCCCGCCTCCAGCAGCAGGCCGATGTGCAGACCGCGAAGGTGTTCGGCACCCTGGTCGAACCGGCCCCAGGCGATGTCCTGCGCGGGCAGGGCCATGCTGTCGCGCGCGTCGCTCTGGCCCAGCACCTGCATCATCAGCGCGGCGTCCGCCACCGTGCGTGTCATGGGGCCGGCGGCGCGGCCGGTGTAGGGCGGGTCGATGGGAATGCGGCCCAGGCTGGGCTTCAGGCTGAAGATGCCGCACCAGCTGGCCGGCAGGCGCAGCGAGCCGCCGATGTCGGTGCCGATGTGCAGCGGGCCATAGCCTGCTGCAGCCGCAGCGCCCCCGCCCGCGCTGGAGCCGCCGGGGCCCTTGGACAAATCCCAGGGGTTGCGCGCCAGCGGATGAAAGCTCGACAGGCCCGAGGACAGCATGCCGTAGTCGGGCATGGTGGTCTT
>JANJSZ010000079.1 GCA_024711405.1 Acidovorax sp. | reverse complement strand
GCGCCCACCTTGCCGTAGCGCACGATGATGGCCACGGGGTTGTGCGCGCGGCACAGGGCCACCAGGTCGTCTTCGGTGGGCGTCTTGCCCGCGTAGACGATCGCGTAGCCCGTGAGCAAATCCAGGGCTTGTTGCGCCAGGTCAGCGCCCGTCACGATGATGGTGTGGCTCACAGCGATTCCCCTTCCTTCAGCACGCCCGCAGCGCGCAGGGCGGCGGGCAGCCATTTCGATGCAGTGTCGCCACGGGCAATGGCTTCGATGCGGGCGGCTTCGTCGGCCACCTTCTTGTCGGCCAGGGCCAGCATGGCGGGGGCTTTTGCGCGCTCGATGACGACCACGCCATCGGCGTCGCCCACCACCAGGTCACCAGGGTTCACCACGGCGCCACCGGCGCTGATGGGGTGGTTGATGCGGCCGGGCACGTACTTGGTGGGGCCCGCGGGGTTGAAGCCGGCGCTGAACACTGGGAAGTCCAGCTCCAGGAGCTCCAGCTTGTCGCGGATGGCGGCGTCCACGATCACGCCGGCCAGGCCGCGCTTCTTGCAGGCACTGAGCATCAGCGTGCCCATCAGGGCCGCCGTCTGGTCGCCCTTGCCGTCGATCACCAGCACGTCGCCCGGCTGGGCCAGCGCGATAGCGGCGTGGATCATGAGGTTGTCGCCAGGGCGCACCTCCACGGTGAAGGCAGGGCCGGCCACTTTCATGGCCTGGTGCACGGGCGCCACGCGGCTGTGCAGGGTGCCGCGGCGGCCGGCCACGTCGGCCAGGATGGCAGCCTGGAAGGTGGCGGCTTTTTGCACCACATCGGCGCTCACGCGGTCGATGGTGCGGATGATTTCAGGGAGTTGGCTCATGGGTTTCGTCCGGTTGGTGTGAGAAGAAATGGGAGGGTGTGGGCGGACCGCGCTCAATCGGCCTTGATGTTTCCGTCCTTGATGACCTTGGCCCACTTGACCGAGTCGGCCTTTTGCAGGTCGCCCAACTGCTGGGGCGTGCCGCCCACCCGCGACCCGCCCTGCTTGTCGCCCCGGGCGACCACGGCCGGGTCCTTCAGGGCCTTGTTGATTTCCTGGTTCAGGCGCTGCACCACGGTGGCGGGTGTCTTGGCAGGTGCGAACACGGCCTGCCACTGTTCGACCACGAAGTCCTTCATGCCGACCTCGCCCATCGTGGGCACAGCGGGCAAGGCCTTCAGGCGCTGGCCCGAGGTGACGGCCAGCGCACGCAGCTTGCCGGCCTGCACATGGGGCAACGCGGCGGCGGCCGGCGCGAACATGAACTGCACCTGCTCGGCCAGCGTGTCCTGAAGCGCCGGGGTGTCGCCCTTGTAGGGCACGTGGATGAAGCGCGCACCCGTCTGCTGCTGCAGCAGCTCGCCCTGCATCTGCAGGATGGTGCCGTTGCCGCCCGAGGCAAACGCCAGCTTGCCGGGCTGGGCCTTGGCAGCGGCCAATAAATCAGCCAGGGTCTTGAAGGGCTGGTTCGCGCCCACCACCAGGATGTGCGGAATGGTGCCGATGGTGACCACGGGCTCGAAGGCCGTGATGTGGTTGTACGGCAGCTTGCCCATGAGGTGCGGAGCGATCGCCTGCGGGCCGATGGAGGTGCCCAGCAGCGTGTAGCCATCGGGCGCGGCCTTGGCGACAAAGGCCGCGCCAATGGTGCCGGTGGCGCCGGCCTTGTTGTCCACGATCACGTTGGTGGACAGCGCCGCTTCGACGCGCTGCGCCACATTGCGGCCCAGCACGTCGGTGCTGCCGCCCGGTGGGTAGGGCACGACCCAGGTGATGACCCGGCCGGCCGGCCAGTCGCCCTGGGCCCGTGCAGGGCCGCTCCACAGCGGGCTCAGCAGCACTGCGCCTGCCACAGCAGCGAGAAGGTGGCGGCGCGCGCGGCTGCAGGATGGAAATGGGGTGGTCGATGCAGTCATGGCTTGTCTCTCAGGTCGTCGAAAGGGGAAGGGAAATCGATGGGGCCCGTGCAATGGACTCCACGGGTGCAAAGCCGTACAGCGTGGCGGGGTTGTCCACCAGCACGCGCTGCAGCGTGGTGGCACCGCCCGCCTGGGGCGACTGCCGGGCCCAGTCGGCCAGGCGGTCGATCTGCAAGGCGTCGTCGGGCAGCGGGTGCACACCGGCGGTGGCCGTGGCATGGGGCCAGTCGCTGCCCCACACCACGCGCTCGGGCGCGCAGCGCAGGTAGCTGGCGGCCAACGGGTCGAGTGCAGGGTCGTCCACGCTGTGGCTGGCGCTCACGATATAGCCACCGGAGAGCTTGATCCACGCACGCCCACTCTGCAGCAGCTCCAGCAGCAACGCATGCGCGACCTGCCCCATCTGCGCGGGCGGTATGCGGCCAAAATGGTCGAACACCAGCGCAACGGGCAGCAGGCGCAGCACGTCGGCCCGCGCCACCAGCAGGTCGGGCGCCATCAACAGTTGCAGGTGCCAGCCCAGTGGTGCAATACGGTGCGCCAGCGGCTCCAGCGAATTCACCGTACCCGACACACCCAGCGACAGGTTGAGCCGCACGCCGCGCACGCCGGCAGCGTGCAGGCGCAGCAGTTCGGCATCGCTCTCGGTACCATCGATCACGGCAACGCCGCGCGCCTCGACCCCCATCGCGCCCAATGCCGCCAGACCGCCGAGCATGCTGCGGTTGTCGGTGCCGTAGGTGGATGGCGTGACCAGCACCACGCGGGTGGTGCCGGTGCGCTGCTGCAGCGCGCGGTAGTCCTGCGCGGACGCATCCGGTGGCAGCAGTTTGGCGCCCGGTGCCGTGGGAAAGCGGCTGTCGTATACATGCACGTGGCAGTCGCAGGCCCCTGCCGGCACTGCGGTGCGGGGCGCTGCGGTGCCGGCCGAAAAACGTACGGGCGCAGCAGTGCTTTCGCTGGGCATGGCGAGGGCTCGGTGGGCGTGAAAAGGGGCGGTGGTGCCTGGCGGTGGCGTCAGTCAGTCCAGGCTGGCGCCCGAGTCCTTGACGATCCTGGCCCAGCGCGGCACCTCGGCGCGCAACAGCTGGCCGAACTGCTCGGCCGAGCCGCCCAGCACGTCGCCGCCCTCGGAGCGCAGCTTGTCGGCCACCTCAGGCTGCTGCAGGGCCGCGTTGATGGCCTTGTTGAGCTGCGCCACGATAGGCGCGGGGGTGCCGGCGGGAGCAAGGATGCCAAACCAGGTCACGGCCTCGAAGCCCTTGTAGCCCGACTCCGCGAGCGTGGGCACGTCGGGCAGTTGGGATGAGCGCTTGGCCGAGGTGATGGCCAGCACCTTGAGCTTGCCGTTGCGCACCTGACCCAGCAGCGTGGGCACGGACGACATGTACAGGTCGATCTGCCCGCCCACCAGGTCCGTCATGGCCTGGGCCGCGCCCTTGTAGGGAATGTGGCGCAGCTGGATGCCTGCGGCGTTCTCGGCCAGCTCGCCCGCCAGGTGGGCCACCGTGCCGTTGCCCGAATAGCCCAGCGTCAGCGCATCGGGCTTGCCCTTGGAGGCCGCCACCACATCGGCGAAGGTCTTGAAAGGCGAATTGGCCGGTGCTGCCACCACGATGGGCGAGGACGACACCAGCGCCACGGGCACCAGGTCCTTGAGAGGGTCGTAGGGCAGCTTGGGGTACAGCGTGGGATTGATGGCCAGGTTGCTGGTCTGCCCCATCACCAGTGTGTAGCCGTCAGGGGCGGATTTGGCGGCTGCATCCACACCCAGGTTGCCGCCCGCACCGGGCCGGTTGTCCACGATCACATTCCATTTGTTCTGGTCGGCAAGCTTTTGCGCCACGGTGCGCGCAATCATGTCGGTACCGCCACCGGGCGGGAACGGAACGATCAGGCGGATGGGCTTGGCTGGATAGGCAGCCTGTGCCAGGGCGGCGCCGGTGGGTATGGCAGCAGAGGCAAGGCCCAGGAAGGCAGCGCACAGCGGTGCACCGAAGGAACGCGAAAGCGATGAAAGCACTGGCATGGATTTGTCTCCGTTATGGTGGTTCGTCACGCCGTTGTGCAAGAGTTCCTCAAGCCCAGCGCCGTGGGTGGAACTTTACGCAGACGTTTCAACCCATACAATGCAGTTGCATACAACGAAACGAATTCCGCCGTGAGCAACAGCCCTGCCCAACCCCTGCGCCCTGCGCCACCCAAGGCCCCGGAGCCACCCGCCACAGACCTTGCGGCGGCAGCCAAAGACACCGGTGGCGTCATCGCCGTCACGCGCGCCCTGCAGGTGCTGGAGGCCTTTGCGCTGGGTGAATCCAGCCTGCCGCTGGCCGAACTGAGCCGCCGCTGTGGCCTGCACAAGACCACGGTGCTGCGCCTGGCACGCACACTGGCGCACTCGGGCTTCATGGTGCAGCGCGAGGACGGTGACTGGCGCCTGGGCCCCGCCGCAGGCTGGCTGGGCGCGCGCTACCAGGCAGGCTTTGATGTGCAGAACGTGCTGGAACCGGCGCTGCGCGAACTCACCCACGCCACAGGCGAAAGCGCCGCCTTTTACGTGCGCGAGGGCCATGTGCGGACCTGCCTGGTGCGCGTGGAAGGCCCGCAGGCCCTGCGCCACCATGCGCGCATGGGCGAGGGTCTGCCGCTGGACAAGGGCTCGCCAGGCCGCGTGATCCTGGCCTTCTCGGGCGAGCCAGGCAAGGCCTATGAAGATATCCGCAAGAAGGGCTACCACTGGTCCATCGGCGAGCGCGAACAGGGCGTGGCCACGGTGTCGGCCCCGGTGTTCGGCATGCATTGGCGATTGATGGGATCGGTGTGCATTTCGGGCCCGGCGTCGCGCCTGCCCGCCAATAAACTCGAAGCCCTCGCCCAGACCGTGGTCGCTGCCGCCACCCGCCTGTCGTACGCTCTGGCAGGCAACACGGCCGCGCCATCACAGAGTCCGGTGCGTGCCACCCAATGGCATCCGTAATCCGGGCCACACTGCTGTCCTACCGTCAACCCGCCAGACAACACCACACACAGGAGACCGCATGAGCCGCTACCCTTTTCCCGACCTGAGCACCCTGCCCGAAGACATCCGCGCACGCATCCTGGAAGTGCAGGAAAAATCCGGATTCATTCCCAATGTGTTCCTGGCGTTTGCGCGCCGCCCGGCCGAATGGCGGGCGTTTTTTGCCTACCACGATGCGCTCATGCTCAAGGAAGAAGGCAGCCTGACCAAGGGCGAGCGCGAGATGATCGTCACCGCCACCAGTGCGGCCAACCAGTGCCTGTACTGCGTGGTGGCGCATGGCGCCATCCTGCGCATCTACGAAAAGAAACCCTTCGTGGCCGACCAGGTGGCCGTGAACCACCGCAAGGCGGACATCACGCCGCGCCAGCGCACCATGCTCGACTTCGCCATGAAGGTCTGCCAGCGCGCGCACGAGGTGGAAGACGCCGACTTCACCGCCCTGCACGCGCACGGCCTGGATGACGAGGACATCTGGGACATTGCCGCCATCACGGCGTTCTTTGGCCTCTCCAACCGCATGGCCAGCTTTGCGGACATGCAGCCCAACCCCGAGTTCTATCTGATGGGGCGGGTGCCCAGGCAGAAATAAAAGTCAGGCCCCGCAGGATTACTACTTATTTGATAGCTTCAAGCACTTAATTCATAAGCACTTGAGCCTTATTTCATCCAAGCTTCAGTCCGCCGAGACCAATGCGCGCAGCCAGTCGGGCAAGGGTGCGGCCTTCTGCTGCGGGAAATCCACCCAGATGGTCGTGGCGCCACCGGCGGCGCAGACCACACCGGGCTGGTCCACCCGCTCCATCGTGCCCCAGGCCTCGAACGTGGTGCGCGCCGGGTCGCTCACATACAGCTTGAGCAGCACATCGGCCGGGTATTCCAGCTGCCGGTAGAAGTTGCAGAACGCATTGACGATCACCGGGCCCTGGCCCTTCGGGTCGGGGTTGCAGCCCACCGACACCATCCACTCGATGCGCGCCGTCTCCAGGTAGCGAAAGTAAACGGTGTTGTTGACATGGCCCATGGCGTCCATGTCGCCCCAGCGCACGGGAAAGCGCATTTCAAAAACCAGCTTCTTGGCCTCGGGAATTTCAATCTTCATACCGCAAAACCGTCGTCGGCGGCAATCACCGCGCCATTGACAAAGTGGCTCTGGTCGCTGGCCAGCATCACGATGAGGGCATCCAGGTCCTGCGGCTGCCCCACGCGCTTGCGCGGCAGCATGGCGATGAGCTTCTGGCCCTGCTCGGTGTCCCAATGGTGGTGGTTGAGCTCGGTATCGATATAGCCCGGGCAGATGGCATTCACGTTGATACCGAAACGCCCCCACTCCAGCGCCATGGCGCGGGTCATCTGCACCACGGCGGCCTTGCTCATGCAGTAGGCGCCGATCTGCGGCAGCACCTTGAGCCCGGCCATCGAGGCGATGTTGATGATGCGCCCGCCCGTGAAGCTGCCCGGCGCCGCGCCGCGCGAGCGCGCCAGCATGCGCTTGCCCACCTCTTGCGCCACAAAGAACGCGCCCTTGACGTTGGTGTCGAAGATGAAGTCGTAATCGTCGGGTGTCACATCCTGGATGCGCTGCGTGGTGCTCACGCCCGAGTTGTTGACCAGGATGTCGATGGAGCCCATTTCCGTCTCGGCATGGGCCACTGCGGCCTTGATGGAAGCGTGGTCGGTCACATCGAGCTCGACCACATGGGCGTCGCCCCCTTCGCCTTCGATGCGGGCGCGCAGTTCCTTCAGTTTTTCCAGCCGGCGGCTGGCCAGCACCACCCCGGCGCCCGCACGGGCCAGGGTGCGCGCAAACTGGGCCCCCAGGCCGCTGGATGCGCCCGTCACCAGAGCCACGCGGCCGGACAAATCGATGCTGTAAGCCATTGAGAGTTTCTCCACAAATCAGAAACAGAGGAAATATGCGCGTCCGATTGTGCGTGTTCGCATGAATACAATCAGTCGCTGGCCAGACAGTGCCGTGCGGCACGGCCTGTAGAACATTCCTTCATTATCAAATGCCCGACGAGACACCCATGACAAACCAGGAAATCCTTGCCCAGTATGGTCCCCGCGAAGCCATGGAATACGACGTGGTCGTGGTGGGCGGCGGCCCCGCCGGCCTGTCCACCGCCATCCGGCTCAAGCAGCTCGCCGCCGAAAAAGGCCAGGACGTGTCGGTCGTGGTGCTCGAAAAAGGCTCCGAGCCGGGCGCGCATATCCTGTCGGGCGCCATCATGGACCCCAAGGCGCTCAGCGAACTGATCCCCGACTGGAAGGAAAAGGGTGCCCCGCTGAACCAGCCCGTCACCGACGATGCCATGGTTTTCCTGGGCGAAAAATCGTCGTTCCGCACCCCCAACTTCCTGCTGCCAGGCTGCTTTCAGAACCACGGCAACTACATCGTCAGCCTCGGCAACGTCACGCGCTGGCTGGCCCAGCAGGCCGAGAACCTGGGCGTGGAGATCTTCCCCGGCTTTGCCGCCGCCGAAGTGCTCTACAACGACAACGGCAGCGTCAAGGGCGTGGCCACGGGCAACATGGGCGTGAGCAAGGAAGGTGAGCCCACGGGCGACTTCCAGCTCGGCATGGAGCTGCACGCCAAATACACCATCTTCGCCGAGGGCGCGCGCGGCCATCTGGGCAAGCAGGTCATTGCCCACTTCAAGCTTGATGCGGAAAGCGACCCGCAGACCTACGGCCTGGGCATCAAGGAACTGTGGGAAATCGATCCCGCCCGCCACCAGCCCGGCTTCGTGCTGCACACGGCCGGCTGGCCCATGGACAACAGCACCTATGGCGGCGCCTTCCTGTACCACATGGAAGACAACAAGGTCACGCTGGGCTTCATCACCGGCCTGGACTATGCCAACCCGTACCTGAGCCCGTTCGAGGAATTCCAGCGCTGGAAGACACACGCCAACATCCGTTACTACCTGGAAGGCGACGAATCCAAGGGCATCAAGCCGGCCAAGCGCATCAGCTACGGCGCGCGCGCCATCACGGCCGGCGGTCTGATGAGCCTGCCCAAGACCGTGTTCCCGGGCGGTGCGCTGGTGGGTTGCGATGCCGGTTACCTCAACGTCAGCCGCATCAAGGGCAGCCACGCCGCCATCAAGACCGGCATGCTGGCCGCCGAGGCAGCCTACGACGCCATCACCGCAGGACGCCAGCACGACGAACTCACCGCCTACCCCCAGGCCTTTGAGGCCAGCTGGCTCTACACCGAGCTGAACAAGGCGCGCAACTTCAAGGCCTGGTTCAAGAAGGGCCTGACGGTGGCCACGGTGATGAACGGTATCGAGCAGTTCGCGCTCAAGGGCCACATCCCATGGACGCTGCACCGCGACAAGCCCGACCACGCCTATCTGAAGCCCGCAGCCGAGTGCAAGCCCATCGTCTATCCCAAGCCCGATGGCAAGATCACCTTCGACCGCCTCTCCAGCGTGTTCGTGAGCAACACCAACCACGCCGAGAACCAGCCGGCGCACCTGACGCTCAAGGATGCGAGCGTGCCGGTGAACATCAACCTGGCCAAATACGCCGGCCCCGAAGCCCGCTACTGCCCGGCTGGCGTGTACGAGTTTGTGCCCGACGAAGCCCAGGGCGGCAGCGCGCAGCGCCTGCAGATCAACGCGCAAAACTGCGTGCACTGCAAGACCTGCGACATCAAGGACCCGACGCAGAACATCGTCTGGGTCACACCCGAAGGCGGCGGCGGCCCCAACTACTCTGGCATGTAAGCTATCAAAATCAATAGCGAATGATGCTTTATGGGCCTGCATTGCAGGCCTTTTTCATGGATATTCCAGCCCTGCACTGCTGAAAACCCGGCCCTCGCGCGGGACGGCGGGCCCCGCCAGTCGGCAACCAGCCCCAGCGCAGTAAACTTGCAGGCTGGCCCCAAAGCAGCCTGCCCAGGCCGGTGGTATCCATCCCCCATCAGAAAGACCGCGAAGATGAACATGAAGCAATTGCCCTGGATGTCCCTGGGCGCCCTGGCCCTGGCCGTGGCCGCCGTGGCACCTGCCAGCGCCCAGCAAAAATCCGTCGCAGTGACCGCCATCGTCGAACACCCTGCCCTCGACTCCGTGCGCGACGGCGTGCAGGCGGCCCTCAAGGACGCCGGCTTCGAAGCCGGCAAGAACCTCAAGTGGCAATACCAGAGCGCCCAGGGCAACACCGGCACCGCAGCGCAGATCGCCCGCAAGTTCGTCGGTGACAAGCCCGATGCCATCGTGGCGATTGCCACGCCCTCGGCCCAGGCCGTGATTGCCTCGACCAAGACAGTGCCCGTCGTGTTCTCCGCGGTGACCGACCCCGTCGCCGCCAAGCTGGTGAAGAACTGGGAGCCGTCGCACAACAACGTGACCGGCGTGTCCGACCTGCTGGCGCTGGACAAGCAGATGGACCTGGTCAAACAGGTGGTGCCTGGTGCCAAGCGCGTGGGCGTGGTCTACAACCCTGGCGAAGCCAACTCGGTCGTCGTGGTCAAGCAGCTGCAGACCCTGCTGCCCAAGCTGGGGATGGCGCTGGTCGAGGCCGCAGCGCCCCGCTCGGTGGACGTCAGCAGCGCCGCGCGCAGCCTGATCGGCAAGGTCGATGTGATCTACACCAGCACCGACAACAATGTGGTGTCGGCCTACGAAGCGCTGGTGAAGGTGGGCCAGGAGGCCAAGATCCCGCTGGTGGCGTCGGACACCGACAGCGTCAAGCGTGGCGCCATCGCCGCCTTCGGCATCAACTACCGCGACCTGGGCGAGCAGACCGGCCGCATGGTGGTGCGCATCCTCAAGGGGGAAAAGCCCGGCGACATCAAGCCCGAGATCAGCACCAAGATGGAGCTGTTCGTGAACCCCGGCGCTGCCGAAAAGCAGGGCGTGAAGCTGTCTGACGCACTGGTCAAGTCGGCCGCACAAATCGTGCAATAAGCGCTACCGGCGCTGCAGGGCCGGGCTACCGCCCGGCCCCTCCGGCAGGAGCCATGCCCCGCGTGGCTCCTGCTTTGTTTTTCAATCCCTAGCCCCCTGCCCCATGTCCTTCTTTTCCCTGCTCGGTGCCGTCGAAATCGGCCTGATCTTCAGTCTGGTGGCGCTGGGCGTGTTCATCTCGTTCAGGCTGCTGCGCTTTCCTGATCTCACGGTGGATGGCAGCTTCCCGCTGGGCGGCGCCGTCTGTGCCATTTTGATCTCCACCGGCACCAACGCCTGGCTTGCCACGCTGGCCGCCACCGCGGCAGGCGCCGTGGCCGGGCTGATCACCGGCTGGCTCAACGTCAGGCTCAAGATCATGGACCTGCTGGCCAGCATCCTGATGATGATTGCGCTGTACTCGATCAACCTGCGCATCATGGGCGGCCCGAACGTGCCCCTCATCAACGACCCTACGCTGTTCGTGCTGCTGCAGCCCGAAGGCATGGAAGACTACATCGCGCGCCCGCTGATCCTCGTCGTCATCGTGCTGGCCGCCAAGCTGCTGCTGGACTGGTTTTTTGCCACCGAACGGGGCCTGGCCATCCGCGCCACTGGCTCGAATGCCCGCATGGCCCGCGCCCAGGGCGTGAACACCGGCGCCATGCTGCTGCTGGGCATGGCGGTTTCCAACGGCCTGGTGGGCCTGGCCGGCGCGCTGTTTGCGCAGACGCAGGGCGGCTCGGACATTTCCATGGGCATCGGCACCATCGTGATCGGCCTGGCCGCCGTGATCGTGGGCGAGAGCATCCTGCCCTCGCGCCGCCTGGTCTATGCCACGCTGGCCGTGGTCATCGGCGCCATTGCCTACCGCTTTTTCAGTGCGCTGGCCCTCAACAGCGACTTCATCGGCCTCAAGGCGCAGGATCTGAACCTGGTCACCGCCGTGCTGGTGGCCGTGGCGCTGGTGATTCCGCAACTCAAGCGCAAGTTCGCCAAGCGCAAGCCGTCCTGAACCCGCGCACCGAAAGAGCACCATGCTGAGCGCCCAACACCTCGAAATCACCTTCAACCCCGGCACGCCGATCGAAACGCGCGCCCTGCGCGGCATGTCGCTGGACATTCCGGCCGGCCAGTTCGTCACCGTCATCGGCTCCAACGGCGCCGGGAAATCCACTTTTCTCAACGCCATCTCGGGCGACCAGACAGTGGACAGCGGCCGCATCGCCATCGACGGCGTGGATGTCACGCGCATGCCCGTGTGGGCCCGTGCCGAGCGCGTGGCCCGCGTGTTCCAGGACCCGATGGCCGGCACCTGCGAAGACCTCACCATCGAGGAAAACATGGCGCTGGCGCAGCGCCGCGGCACCTTCCGGGGCCTCGGCCGCGCCGTCAAGGCATCGATGCGCGAAGGCTTTCGCGAACGCCTGGCCACGCTGGGCCTGGGGCTGGAGAACCGCCTGACCGACCGCATCGGCCTGCTCTCGGGCGGCCAGCGCCAGGCGGTGAGCCTGCTCATGGCAGCGCTGCAGCCGTCCCGCATCCTGCTGCTCGACGAGCACACCGCCGCGCTCGATCCACGCACCGCCGACTTCGTGCTGCGCCTGACCGAGCGCATCGTGGCCGAAAGCAAACTCACCACCATGATGGTCACGCACAGCATGCGCCAGGCCCTGGATGTGGGCGAGCGCACCGTGATGCTGCACCAGGGCCAGGTGGTGCTGGATGTGTCGGGCGAAGAACGCAAGCGCCTGGACGTGCCCGATCTGCTGCACATGTTCGAGAAGGTGCGCGGCGAAAAGCTGGCCGACGACGCGCTGCTGCTGGGCTGAATTCCCGCGGCGGCGTGCAGCGCGCACGATCAATCGCTCCCCAGCACCTCCACCACACAGTCCACAAAGCGCTGCAGCTTCTGGGCGCGCAGCCGCCCCAGTGCCGTCAGCGGATGCACCGGCAGCGACAGCGGCGCATAACCCGACAGCACCGGGACCCGACGCCGTGCGCGCAGGTCGTCGGCCACCAGCGGCGCGGGCTGCAGGATGATGCCCAGGCACCGGGGCTGCGCAGGTCGCGCGCCTGCATGCCGCAGATGCGGGAGCGCAACTGGGGCCGTGCGGTGTTCATTGCGTCAGAGCCGGCCGTCAACAGCGTGCTGCCCGGCCAGACGCTGGAGGAAACCGGCGTGGCTTTCGTCCAGCACAACCACCCCTCGTCCACCCTCGGCCGCGCGGCGCAGCGAGAAGAAGTCGCCAACATGGTGGCCTACGTGGCCTCGCCGCTGTCCTCGGCCCCCATGGGCGCTGCGCGTGGAGGCGGCATTGTCGACAGCCTTGGGACGCTTTCGTCCCGAGGTTGACGGCTCATTTGACAGCTGCCAGCGCTTACCCAGCAAGCAATGGCTGCTGCTTTTATTCATAAACCCCGAAATTACACCCCCAGCGGCAGATCCGCCTTTTTCAGCGTGCGCAGCACAAAGCTGGAGCGGCTGTGGCGTATGCCCTTGATCTTGTAGAGCTTCTCGCGCAGCAGGCGCTCGTAGTCGCGCGTGTCTTTCACCACCACGCGCAGCAGGTAGTCGTAGTCGCCCGACACCAGGTGTGCCTCGATCACCTCGGGAATGCTGGCCAGGGTTTCACCAAATTTTTCCAGCGTGTTGTCGGAATGGCTGTCGAGCGTGACCATCACCAGCACCGTGTCGGACAGATCGAGCGCGCGCGGATTGAGGCGCACGGTGTAGCCCTCGATCACACCGGCCTCCTCCATTTTTTTGATGCGCCCCCAGCATGGCGAGGGGCTCAGGCCCACGGCCTGGCCGATCTCCTGCAGGCTGGCGCGGGCGTTGGCCTGCACAACGGAGAGAATTTTTCTGTCAAGACGGTCCATGCATCGTATTATTTTC
>JANJSZ010000254.1 GCA_024711405.1 Acidovorax sp. | reverse complement strand
GTGTGGGCCAGTTGCTGCGCCTGTCGTATTCGGGCGAGCGGGCCTACCAGCCCATCCTGTCGCGCCTGATCCGCGAGCACGGGCTTGACCTGTCCATCCTGCATGGGCAGATCGACGAGATCCAGGACCAGACCTTCGGCTCGCTGGCTGTGTATGCCAGCGGAGACGGCGCCCGGCTGCAGACCGCCATTGCGCAGCTGCGCGGCGAAGGCGTGGTGGTGCAAGAAGTGACAACGGAAGGTTGAGCGATGTTCGAGAATTTTTCAGAAATGATGCTGGAGCTGTTTGCCACCTCGCTGTGGGAAACCATCGTGATGGTGGGCATCTCGGGCGTGGTGGGCGGCCTGATCGGCATTCCGCTGGGGGTGTTTCTGCGCCTCACGGACCGGGGTGGTGTGCTCGAAAACAGCCCGCTCAACAAGACCGTGGGCTGGATCGTGAACGCTGTGCGCTCCACGCCGTTCATCATCTTGCTGGTGGCGATCATCCCGTTCACGCGGCTGATCACGGGCTCGTCCATCGGCACGGCGGCTGCCGTGGTGCCGCTCACGCTGGCGGCCGCGCCGTTCGTTGCCCGCCTGGTGGAAACCGCGCTGCGCGAAGTGGACAACGGTCTGGTCGAGGCCGCCCAGTCGATGGGGGCGACCACCGGCCAGATCGTCTGGAAGGTACTGCTGCCCGAGGCCCTGCCCGGCATCGTGGCCGGCCTGACCATCAGCTTTGTGAGCCTGACCGGCTACTCGGCCATGGCCGGTGCCATTGGCGGCGGCGGCCTGGGCGACCTGGGTATCCGTTATGGCTACCAGCGCTTTTTGCCCGACATCATGCTGGCCGTGGTGGTGGTGCTGATCTTCTTTGTGCAGGCCATTCAGAGCCTGGGCGACTGGGCGGTGAGGCGCCTGAGTCATCGCTGATTGCTATAAATAAAATAGCTTATGATGCTTGCTGCATAGGCGCTAGAGCATTATTCCATTGAAAATTGACCGGATCGCATCAACAGGTCCGTGTGGGGTGGCGGCAATGGGCGGGTCCGGATGCGTGCCGTATGCTTGCGGCCATGCTTTTTTTTCGCCCCTTGCTGTTTGTCAGCGCCATGCTGTGTGCCGTCTCGGCCCATGCCGGGAAAATCACCGTGGCGGCTGCGGCTGATCTGAAGTTCGCCATGGACGAGATCGTCACCACCTTCCAGCAGGCCCACAGCGCCGACCAGGTGGATGTCATCTACGGCTCGTCGGGCAAGTTCCACGCCCAGATCCAACAGGGCGCGCCCTACGACCTGTACTTTTCGGCGGACATCGCCTTTCCGCGCGCGCTGGCCAAGGCCGGATTCGCCGCCTCCGAGGCCAAGCCCTACGCCCTGGGCCGCATCGTGCTGTGGAGTGCCGGCATGGACGCCCGCCAGATGACGCTGGCCAGCCTGACCGGCGCCAAAATCGCCCGCGTCGCCATCGCCAACCCCCGGCATGCACCCTATGGCAAGCGCGCCGAAGAAGCGCTGCGGGCTTCGGGCCTGTGGGACAAGGTCGAACCCAAACTGGTCTATGGCGAGAACATCGCCCACACTGCGCAGTTTGTGCAGACCGGCAATGCGCAGGTGGGCATCATCGCGTTGGCCCTGGCGGTCAGCCCCGAACTGGCCAGAAAGGGCGGTTACTGGCTCATTCCGGACGACCTGCATGCGCCGCTGGAGCAGGGGTTCATCATCACCCGGCGGGCAGAGAACAACGCGCTCGCCCAGCAGTTCGCTGATTACATGGGCAGCAAGGCCGCCCGCGCCGTGATGACCCGGTATGGTTTCGTCCTGCCCGGCGAAACCGCCAGCAAGTAGGGTGCCGGCGTACATGCAGGCATTGGTCATGGCTTGGGCTGCATCGCCGGGGCACCATGTGATTCGTGGGAGGCAACACCATGCTGACGGACGGTGACCTGCAAGCCCTCTGGCTGACCGTGCGCCTGGCGGGCCTGGTCACCCTGATCCTGCTGCTGCTCGGGACACCCATCGCCTGGTGGCTGGCACGCACCCCATCGCGCTGGAAGGGACCGATCGGCGCCGTGGTGGCCTTGCCCCTGGTCTTGCCGCCCTCGGTGCTGGGCTTTTACCTGCTGCTGGCGATGGGGCCCAGCGGCCTGGTGGGGCAACTCACCCAGGCATTGAACCTGGGGCCGCTGCCTTTCACTTTTGGCGGCCTGGTCATTGCCTCGGTGTTCTATTCCCTGCCTTTCATGGTGCAGCCACTGCAAACGGCTTTCGAGGCGGTGGGCGACCGGCCGCTCGAAGTGGCCGCCACGCTGCGCGCCTCGCCGCTCGATGCCTTCTTTACCGTGGCCGTGCCGTTGGCGGCGCCGGGTTTTCTGACGGCCTCGGTGCTGACTTTCGCCCACACCGTGGGCGAGTTCGGTGTGGTGCTGATGATTGGCGGCAACCTGCCCGGCGTCACCCGCGTGGCCTCGGTGCAAATCTACGACCATGTGGAAGCGCTGGAATATGTGCAGGCGCACCGGCTGTCGGCGGTGATGCTGGTGTTCTCGTTTGTGGTGCTGCTGGCCCTGTATGCCTGGCGCCCGCAACCCAAGAGGGGTGGCTGACATGGCAGGCATCCAGGCGCGTTTTCGGCGCGAGTGGCCGGGCTTTTGTCTTGACGTGGACCTGGGCTTGCCGGTGCGCGGCGTGACTGCGCTGTTCGGCCCGTCTGGCTCGGGCAAGACGAGCGTGCTGCGCTGCATTGCCGGGCTGGAGCGCGCCCCGCAAGGGCGCCTGGTGGTGGGCGGTGATGTGTGGCAAGACGCTGGCCGCTGGGTTCCTGCACACCAGCGTCCCATTGGCTATGTGTTCCAGGAGGCCAGCCTGTTTGCCCATCTGACGGTGATGGGCAACCTGCGCTACGGGATGAAGCGCAGCCAGGGCACGCAGCAGGCGGGCTTCGATCAGGCCATTGCCCTGCTGGGTATCGGCCATCTGCTCGATCGCAAGCCCGACACCTTGTCCGGGGGCGAGCGCCAGCGGGCCGGCATTGCGCGGGCATTGGCCGTCAACCCGCGCCTGCTGCTGATGGACGAACCGCTGGCCGCGCTGGACCTGCAGCGCAAGCAGGAAATCCTGCCCTTCCTGGAGCGCTTGCGCGACGAACTGGACATCCCCGTGCTGTATGTCAGCCACTCACCCCATGAAGTGGCGCGGCTGGCCGACACCCTGGTGGTGATGGACGGCGGCCGGGTCGTGGCCAGCGGGCCGCTGGCGCAAACGCTGGCCCGCATCGATCTGCCCATCACGCTGGGGGAAGACGCTGGCGCGGTGCTGGATGCCACGGTGGGCGAGCTCGATCATGAATGGCATCTGGCGCGCGTGGATTTTTCGGGGGGCAGCCTGTGGGTGCGCGACCAGGGTCTGCCCGTGGGGCGCCGCGTTCGGGTGCGGGTGCTGGCGCGGGACGTGAGCCTGGCGCAAGAGCCGGGAAGCAGCAGCATCCAGAATGTGCTGCGCGGCTGTGTCGACGCCGTGGGAGACGACCAGCACCCCGGCCTTGCGCTGGTGCGTGTGCGCGTGGGTGACGCCATGCTGCTGGCCCGGCTGACCAAGCGGTCGGCCGCGTCGCTGGGTGTCGCGCCGGGGCGCATGCTGTGGGTGCAGATGAAATCGGTGGCCTTGATGGAGTGATGCCGGCAGGTGCGGGCCCGCCCGAGGCCGACAACCGCAGTGGACTGCCTGGGTTCTCTGGAGAGGCCTCACCCCGTCGGGCGGGATCACTCGGTCGATATCTTGTTCTCTGCGACCAGTTTGGCAAAACGTGCGGTGTCGGCCGCTATCTGCTCGGCCATTTGTGCGGATGTGTTGCCGATGGGCTCGGCGCCGATGTCCTGCATGCGCTTCTTGAAGTCGGGCGACTGGATCACCTTGACCATCTCGGTGTTCAGCTTTGCCACGATGTCGGCAGGCGTGCGTGCGGGGGCCAGCACACCGAACCAGGTGCCGATGTCAAAGCCCGCAAAACCGC
>JANJSZ010000246.1 GCA_024711405.1 Acidovorax sp. | reverse complement strand
AACACCCTGCTCAAGAGCCCGCAAAGCATCCAGGTCACGCCCAGCAACACCACGGTGCAGCGCATCACGCAGGTGATCCACCCCGTGGGCCGCGGCAAGAAAAAGCAGGTGCTGCTGCACATCATCCAGCAGCACAACTGGAGCCAGGTGCTGGTGTTCACCCGCACCAAGTTCGGCGCCAACAACGTGGCCGAGTTCCTGACCAAGAATGGCGTCAATGCCATGGCCCTGCATGGCAACAAGAGCCAGAGCGCCCGCACGCAGGCCCTGGCGGGCTTCAAGAGCGGTGACATCCGCGCCCTGGTGGCCACCGACATCGCTGCGCGCGGCATCGACATCGACGAGCTGCCCCACGTCGTCAACTACGAAATCCCGAACGTGTCGGAAGACTACGTGCACCGCATCGGCCGCACCGGCCGCGCGGGCAACAGCGGCGAAGCCGTCAGCCTGGTCTGCATGGACGAGGAAGGCTTCATGATGGACATCGAGCGCTTCACCAAGCAGCAGATTCCGGTGCAGGTCATCGAAGGCTTCGGCCCCGACGTCGGCGAAAAGGCCGAGCCCATCGCCATGGGCCGCCAGACCATCTGGGGCGGCGCAGGCAAGCCTCCGAGCCGTGACGTGATGCAGGCGGCAGCCAAGGCGGCGCGCAGCGAGATGATGGAACGCATCCGCACCAACAAGGCCGGCCAGGGTGGCGGCGGCGGTGACCGCGGCCCACGCCAGGCCAGCGGTGGTGGCAATGGCGGCGGCAACAGCTCCCGCTCCGGCCGCGGTGGCGGTGGTGGCGGCCAGGGCGGCGGCGCACGCGGGGGTGCCCAGGCACCTGCACGCGGCCGTGCGCGCCCGGCTGGCGGCGGCTATGAAGGCGGCAACCGCTACGACGACGCACAGCCCCCGCGCGCCAATGCCCACCTGGGCACCCATTCGGGCCACAGCAATCCGGGCCAGCGCAACGCAGGCCATTCGGCTGGCGGCCAGCCCGACCCGATGCGCACCAGCGTGGACAGCATGGCGGGCAGCGGCCGCCGCGGTGGCGGCGGTGGATACCGCGGCAACTCGGGCGGTGGCGGCTATGACGGCGGCTCGGGTAGCCGGGGCAACGGCTCCCGTGGGCCGGGCGGTTCTCGCGGCTCTTTCAGCCGCTGAGAGCCCCCAGGCAGGCCACTCCCTTGCCGGCATGCAGTGGGGCACCAGGCTCCACGGCCCTGGCGGGCAACAGGATGGCGCAGACCGTGACGGCTCTGCGCAACCACCTTCCATGGCCGCGCGAAAGGCGCGATGGAGCGGGGTCTGCAGGCCCTGGGCTGGTCCAAGCCCGGTAACTGTCCAAGGGGTGGTGCTGGCGACAACAGACACCTGCCTGCCCCGGCGCCAGGGCGGCGCGCGTCCCCTCCGACAGACTTTCGACGCGGCGGCCACTGACACACCAGCCAAGGCGCACGCAGTTAACATCGCGCCAGGTTCGACAGGCTCCCAGGCAAGGCACACCATGACCCAGCGCCCCACGCTCTTTGTTTCAATCCCCTCCCGCACAGCACAGCCCGCACCGCTGATGGCGCGTCGCACACCGTGGCGCAGTTCCCTGGCCCTGGCGACCTTGCTGCTGTCCGCCTGTGCCAGCACGCCACTCCCTCCCTGGCCCGGCACGCCCTCCGCCGCGCAAGCCCGTGCACCAGAGGCCCTGCCGCGCGTGCAACGCGGCACCGTGGTGCCCGCACCGCTGGGACAGGCGCGCGACAGCGTGGTGGTCACACCGCTGCCGTCCAGCCCGCCGACGCCCGCCGCTGCGGACACTGCTGCGGCCGCGCCCTATGGTCCGGCCGTGGCTGCGCGGTTTGCTGCCCCGCCCACCGCCTACAACACGCCTGGGCTCGCCGCGGAACGCAGCAGTTTCACCACCAACGCCGAACTGGGCGCTTGGCTGCGCGACCTGGCCGGCCCGGCGCCACGGGGTGCCACGCTGGCCCGTGTTCTCAGCCTGGGCACCTCGCAGCACGGTGAGCCCATCGAAGGTCTGCTCCTGACCCGTGCCAAGGACACGGACATTGCCAGCCTGGAAGCCAATGGCCGTTCCACCGTCGTTCTCATCGGCCAGCAGCATGGCGACGAACCGGCGGGCAGCGAAGCCCTGCTGGTGGTTGCCAGAGAACTCGCACACGGCCTGCTCGAACCCCTGCTCGATCGCATCAACGTGGTCGTGATTCCCCGGGCCAACCCCGACGGCGCCGCCCGCGGCACGCGCACCACGGCCAATGGCGTGGACATGAACCGCGACCACCTGCTCCTGAACACCCCCGAAGCCCAGGCATTGGCGCGGGTGGTGCGCGATTACCGCCCCATCCTGGTGCTGGATGCGCACGAATTCACCGTGGTCGGACGCTACCTGCAGAAGTTCAACGCGATTCAGCGCTACGACGCCCTGCTGCAATACACCACCACGGCCAACTACCCCGAATTTCTGACCAAGGCCTCCCAGGAGTGGTACCACCAGCCCATGCTCGGCGCACTCCAGTCGCAGGGCCTGTCGAGCGAGTGGTACTACACCACCTCCACCCGGCCAGATGACCGGCGCATCTCCATGGGCGGTGCGCAGCCCGACACCGGACGCAACGTGAACGGCCTGAAAAATGCCGTCAGCCTGCTGGTGGAAACCCGTGGCGTGGGTCTGGGGCGCATGCACATCCAGCGCCGCGTCCACACCCAGGTCACGGCCATCACCAGCGCCCTGCGCAGCACCGCCGAGCGCGCCACCCATCTGGAACAGGTGCGCTCTTTTGTGGCGCGCGACATCGCCTCGAAGGCCTGCAACGGCCAGGTCGTGGTGGAGGCCCAGGCCACGCCCATGCAGCGCGAGCTGACCATGCTCGACCCGGAGACCGGTGCCGACCGCACGCTGAAGGTGGACTGGAATTCGTCGCTCGCCCTGCGCACGGTGAAATCACGCGCCCGGCCCTGCGGCTACTGGCTGGCGCCCAGCGCCACCACGGCGGTGGAGCGCCTGCAACTGCTGGGGGTGCAGGTGCTGCGCATCGCCGAACCCGGCGCGTTGCTGGCGGATACCTACAACGAAACCGCACGCGAAACCACCGAACGCGCGGACGTGCGCGGCACCGTTGCGGGTGGCGCCAGCATCATCCGCAGCCAGGTGACGCCGGTGCGCCGCGCCATCGACGTACCCGCCGGCAGCTTTTATGTGCCGCTGAACCAGGGCCTGGCCAACCTGGCCGTTGCGGCGCTGGAGCCCGACACCCAGAGCAGCTACTTTGCCAACCACCTGATCGATGACCTCGCCAGCACGGCGCGCGTCATGACGGTGCCCTCGCTGGTTTTTGAAGACACGGACGAATAGCGCTGTTCCAGCGCTGCATGTCAGCGCCTGCCGGCACTATCAAAACCGCAGCATTAAGCGCCTTTCAAATAAGCGCTACAGGTCTTCTTGGCTATGAATCAAGCCGATTCATGCAGCGCACCGGGAGCCGTCGCAACGGGGCCCCGGGCAGATGCACGGGCCAGCACATGGCCCGCCATGGCCTGGGCCAGGGCCTCATCGCCCAGGAAGACCGCACTGCCGCACTCTTTTTCGAGCCGTTGCGCCTCCTCTTCGCCGTGGCTGCGCACCACGGTCTCAATGGTGGGGTTGAGCAGGCGCGCCGTGGCGATGATCTGCTGCACATTCAGCGTGTCGGGCGTGGCAATGACGAGCATGCAGGCGCGTGCAATGTGGGCCTGGATCAATACCGCCGGCTCCACCGCATCGCCAAACACCGCCGCCATGCCCTGTGCCCGCAGCCATTCCTGCAAGGGTGCCATCCCACGAAAAGCCAGCGGATTGAGCGCAATCGATAGCAGCGCCCCGGCCAGTACCAGGCTGGCGCCCTCGGGCGGCTACCCCCATGAAGCTCCCAGTCCCACCAGGATGAAAGAAAACTCGCCAATCTGCGCCAGACTGGCCGATACCGAGAGCGCCGTGGAGAGCGGATAGCAAAACGCCAGCACCAGCGCCAAGCCCAACGCAGCCGCAATGGTGTTGATCAGGGTAAGGCTGTGCGGCATGGTCCATGCGGCCAGCGCGGCGCAATGCCGCCCTCTTGCCCAAAGCCAGCCCTGCGCCGGGTATGATCCATCCCCTCGGGTCAGTGCCTCACTGCACCCGGGGCGCCAGTCAGGCGCCCAGCACATCCATCTGCCCGTAGCTCACCTGGATAGAGCAATAGCCTTCTAAGCTATAGGTCGGGGGTTCGAGTCCCTCCGGGCAGGCCAAAACAGACTTTCAAATAGTCTCACAGCCTCTCAAAACCCGCACGTTTCCTAGCGTTGCGGGTTTTTTGTTGTCTCAGGCAGTTTCAATGCGTACCATGACATACCAACAAAAAGTTGGTACTTCTGCTGGCATCTCGTCCTACCAACACCGCAGATACCAACAACAGGGGCACACATGGCACTCACAGACACCTTTGTTAAGAACGTCAAGCCTTCGGGTTCAGCCACGGGAGAGAAGCACGCCGATGGCCAGGGCCTGTACCTCCACGTCAAACCGGCGGGCAAGTATTGGCGCATGAGCTACCGCCATCTGGGCAAGCAGAAAACGCTGGCCATTGGGGTGTACCCCGCTGTCTCACTAGCCAAGGCCCGCAAGCGCCGTGACGAAGCCCGCGAACTCCTAGCCGAAGGACTAGACCCCAGCGCAGCCAAGAAGGCCGAAAAGCTGGCAACCCGCGTTGCAGCCGTCAACACCTTTGAGGCGGTGGCCCGTGAATTCCACGCCACCCAGGCCAGCGGCTGGAGCCCCCGCTACGCAACCCGGTGGATCGAGCGCATGGAGAAAGACCTGTTTCCGTACATTGGCAAACTGACGCTGCCCGCCATTACCGCCCCGGTGCTGCTGGATGCCCTGCGAAAGGTGGAAAAGCGCGGTGCCAATGAAACCGCCCACACCTTAAGGCAGACCGCGGGCCAAGTTTTTCGCTACGGAGTGCAGACTGGTCGTTGCGATCGCAGCCCAGTGACTGACCTGCATGGCGCCCTCAAGCCCATTGTGGTGAAGCACATGGCGGCGGTGCTGGAGCCTGCCAAGGCGGGCGAGCTGCTGAGGTCCATTGATGGCTACGCCGGCCAGCCCATGACCAAGGCGGCGCTGGCGCTGTCTGCCCTGCTCTTTCAGCGCCCCGGCAACATCCGGCAGATGGAATGGGCGTGGATCGACTTCGACAAGGCCCTGCTGACCATCCCCTCCCAAGATATGAAGCGGCGGCTGGCGCAGAAGATCAACGGCAGGCCGCACTTTGTGCCCCTGGCACCGCAGGCCATCGCCATCTTGAAAGAGCTGCAGCCCCTTACGGGCCATGGCCGATACGTGTTCCCCAGCCTACGCACCGGCGAGAGGGCCATGAGCGACAACACCATCAATGCTGCCTTACGACGCATGGGTTTTGCCTCAGAAGAAATGAGCGCCCACGGGTTCCGTGCGATGGCGCGCACGCTGATGATTGAGCGCATCCACGGCATATCCGCCGACGTGATCGAAGCCCAACTAGCGCATGGCAAATCTGGGCCGCTGGGGGCCGCCTACGACCGTGCTGAATTCATGGAGCAGCGGCGCAGGATGATGAGCGAGTGGGCAGACTACCTAGACAAACTGCGGATGGGCGCAGAAGTGATTCAATTCAAAAAAGCGTGAGGGGCGGGGGTCTATCACCATCCCCTGGGGGGCCTGCTCCACTCCTCCACAACCACCATGCCATCGGGCAGACTCGTTGTTTTCCTAGTACCTGGGGGCTCCGAGCGGCGCGGCTCCTGACCCGGCCAAGGTTCGGGCACATACAGCGCGCGGCCCACGCGCAGCACACGCCCCTCTTTGATCAAGGTTCTTAAGCGGTCATCCACTGTCGTTTCCGGCAGGGGTATCGACCGCAGCAAATCGACCCGCGACACTTTCACTCGCCTTCCGCCTAGCGTGTGCAGCCGCACAAGCGCATCCAGAACCATGAGGCTTGTTGCGCTATGCGGCGCACGTCTTTTGGCAAGCTTTTTCATGATGTAAATCTCAGAAACAAATTTGCACGTAACTTATTGATATTAATGTCAATTCATCTCATTTATAACCAATAAATCTCAGAAGTTACCCCCCACTCCGGTTTGGCTCTGATGGCTTGAATTTGCACACTGGATTCGTGCGCACTTTCAAGTCATCGCACAGCAAGCAACCACTGGCCATGGCTGCTCGCTGTGCATCACCGGAGTCACAGAGATGCCCAGCCAACCAACGCCGCAAACGGCCCGTAAACAACTGAAGAGAACAGCCCAGCCCCTGGCAAAGCTGGAAGTGCACGCTGCACAAATCCCGAATTTTGATGACTTGCCGGATTCCGCTTGGGTCCGGCAGTCTCAGTTGGTGCGTGATCCCAAGCACCCAACCCGTCCCACTCCCCTGCCCTTCAGCCCCGCCACTTTCTGGCGATTGGTTGCAAGCTCTAAATTTCCGAAGCCGACGAAGCTGTCTGAGCGAGTGACGGCCTGGAAAGTTGGTGACGTGCGTGCGTGGATCAACCAACAAGCCGAAGCGGCTTAAAGGACGGTCATGAACACAAACACCGCCCAAAAGAACATTCCCAGCGAGGACGGCACCAGCTATTGCGAACTGATTGGCCCCATCGCCCGCCATTTTTGGGGCGACCCGAATGAGCAGCTTTCCAAGCCCAGCGAGCTGCGCTTTGGCAGCCACGGCAGCAAATCCGTTGACTTAGAGAAAAACCAGTTCTTCGACCACGAAGCCAATGAGGGGGGCGGCGTCATCAAGCTTGTGCAGTACGGCACCGGCATCAGAGAACGCGGCGCTGCGCATCAGTGGCTGGTGCAAAACGGCTACATCGGAAGCGACCGCACCAACATTCCAGCCGGACGCGAAATCATGCAAGTCATAAAGTCATGCCCGGCCGCTGCCAAGGAAGCGTACGCCCCCAAGGCCAGTAAAGCCCCGGCCAAGATCGTGACCTCCTACGACTACCGCGACGAGCAGGGCGAACTGCTGATGCAGGTCGTTCGCATGGACCCCAAAACCTTCAAGCAGCGCCGTCCGGATGGCGAAGGCTGGAGCTGGAGCGCCAAGGACGTGCGCGTGGTGCCCTACCGACTGCCCGAGCTGCTGGCAGCGCCCGATGCTGTGGTGTACCTGGTGGAGGGAGAAAAGGACGCAGACCGCCTTGCATCCCTGAGCCTGGTGGCAACCTGCAATGCAGGTGGCGCTGGCAAGTGGCGCAAGGAGCATTCCGAGTTCCTGCGCGGCCGCCGTGTGGTCATCCTGCCCGACAACGACGATGCAGGCCGGGAGCACGCAAGGAAGGCCGTCAAGGCCCTGCTCGGCATCGCTGCCAATGTTCGCGTCATAGCGCTACCCGACCTGCCCGAGAAAGGCGACGTGTCGGACTGGCTGGACGCGGGCGGTAGTGTCGCGGCGCTGCAGGACATGCTGAAAGAAGCGCCCGCCGCGAACGCTGAACCTGGCGAGGACGAGCCCGAGAAGAAGCCTTCCCAGACTGACCTGCTGGTCAAGTTCGTTCGCGAGCGCTTCGACCTGCTGCACGACAAGAACGGCGACACCTACGCTCGCGACCGCCACACCGGCGAAGTGCGCCGCATGGGTGCGCGCCAGTTCCGTGACCGCGTGACGGCAGGTTTTTTCGCACAAATGGAAATTGCAGTGCGCGACCAATCCTGGCGCGAAGCCCTGGGCACGTTGCAAGCCCTTGCCCGGTTTGAGGGCGACCCGCAGGACGTTTACATCCGCGTTGCAGGCCGCGATGGTCGCTATTGGATCGACTTGTGCCATGCAGGCAATAGCAATGCTGTGGAGCTGACCAGAACCGGCTGGAGGGTC
>JANJSZ010000225.1 GCA_024711405.1 Acidovorax sp. | reverse complement strand
GCGCAGGCGTGGTGGTAGCCGATCACCAGCACCACCACGACCAGCTTGGCGTGCATCCAGCCATTGCCCGGACCGCGTCCGATGCCATAGCCCAGCCAGAGCCACAGGCCGAGCCCCACGGCAGGCACGGACAGCAAGGTGGTGAACCGCAGCAGCTTGCGCGCCATCAGCACCAGGCGCTCGCGCTCGGCCACCGAGCCGGGCGCCACCATCGCCAGATTGACGAAGATGCGCGGCAGATAGAACAGGCCAGCAAACCAGCTGGCCACGAAGACAATGTGAAGGGCTTTGATCCAGAGCATGGCTGCAGTTTAAGGGCCGGCGGGTTCGACGGCCGCCCCTGGTTCAGTACCGCACTCCAGCGCGCGGTCTGTGCACAAGCGCAGCCAGCCAGCAGGCGCCGGGAAACCGGCTTTGCCGGGCCCCTGGCGGCGTCCCCTCGGGGGGAAGGCGCCGAAGGCAACTCCGGGAGCTTCATAATCACTTTCATGCACCTCTCCAGCCCCACCCCCTTCCCGCAAAGCCGCCCACGCCGCCTGCGCCGTGACAGCTTCACCCGCGACCTGGTGCGC
Source organism: Acidovorax sp. (assembly GCA_024711405.1). Classification (GTDB taxonomy): domain Bacteria; phylum Pseudomonadota; class Gammaproteobacteria; order Burkholderiales; family Burkholderiaceae_C; genus Acidovorax. The sequence goes on along the minus strand of JANJSZ010000225.1, from coordinate 3,286 downwards.
GAGCATGCCGTCACGCCCCACGACCTGATCTACCCCGTGTTCGTGCACGAGGGCCAGAACCAGCGCGAGACCGTGCCCTCCATGCCCGGCGTGGACCGTCTGAGCCTGGACCTGCTGCTGCCGGTGGCCGAAGACTGCGTGAAGCTCGGCATCCCCGTGCTGGCGCTGTTTCCGGCCATCGATCCAGCCCTCAAGGCGCCCGACGGCAAAGAAGCGCTGAACCCCGAGGGCCTGATCCCGCGCGTGGTCCGCGCCCTGAAGAAAGAGTTTCCCGACCTGGGCGTGATGACCGACGTGGCGCTGGACCCCTACACCAGCCACGGCCAGGACGGTGTGCTCGACGACACCGGCTACATCATCAATGACGAAACGGTGGAGATCCTCACCGGCCAGGCCCTCACCCATGCCGAAGCCGGCGTGGACATCGTGGCGCCCAGCGACATGATGGACGGGCGCATCGGCGCCATCCGCGAGGCCTTCGAGGTGCAGGGCCACATCCACACCCGCATCATGGCCTACAGCGCCAAATACGCCAGCGCCTTCTATGGCCCCTTCCGCGATGCCGTGGGCACGCGCGGTGCCCTGGGCAAGAGCAACAAGTTCGTCTACCAGATGGACCCGGGCAACAGCGACGAGGCGCTGCGCGAAGTGGCGCTGGACATCGCCGAGGGTGCCGACATGGTGATGGTCAAGCCTGGCATGCCCTACCTGGACATCGTGCGGCGGGTGAAGGACGAGTTCCACGTGCCCACCTTTGCCTACCAGGTCAGCGGCGAATACGCCATGATCAAGGCCGCCGCCGCCAATGGCTGGCTTGACCACGATGCCGTGATGATGGAGAGCCTGCTGGCCTTCAAGCGCGCGGGCGCCGACGGCGTGCTGACCTACTTCACGCGCGATGCGGCCCGTTTGCTTCAGAAATAATAGCTGTTCGCACTTATTGGAAAAGCACCAGCGGCCATTTTCATACCAAGCGGTACGGCATGCGCATCTTCCACATCCACTCCGGCGGCGCGATCGAACTGTCCGCTCTGCCGAGCCAGCCGCCCAGCCAGGGCTTTTTCTGGGTGGCCTGCGCACGCACGACCTTTGGCGCGCAGCTCGGGCAGATCCAGGCCGCGCTGCAGGCCAGCACCGGCCAGCAGCTGGTGGATCTGCATGTCTCGGACCTGCTGAATGCGCAACTGCCCTCGCGCTACGACTACACCTCGCAATACGATCTGATGGTGTTTCGCCGCCTGGCCACCTTGCACAGCGACGCGCCGGGCCCTGCGGCGCAAAGCGACGCCCCCACCAATGCAGCGCGCAAACGCAGTGGCCCGCCGGTGCTGCGCCGCATCGACACCAGCCCCGTGGGCTTTGCCCTGTTTGACCAGGTGCTGCTGTCGGTGCACCCCACCGACTGCGCCGTGCGCGACGCCTATGCCGCGCGCCTGATGGCCGCCGCCCCCAGCGACCCGCGCGAAGGCCGCGCCAGCCCAGCGCCCGGCGCGCGCCAGCCGTCCAGCCCGCCAGACCTGATGCTGCGCGTGGTCAACCTGATGGTGGACGGCTACCTGGATCTGCGCCGCGAACTCACGCGCCAGCTCGACCACTGGCAGACCGAGCTGCTCAAACCACGGTCGCGCTATGTGAACTGGAACTCGCTGCTTGAAGCGCGCCTGTCGCTGCACCAGCTGGACGACATCTGCGAGGACCAGCGCACCGCTGTGCAGAACTGGATCGACGCCCTGGAAACCTGGGCCGTGCCCGAAAGCAGCGCCGGCCAGCGCGACCTGGACCTGCTCAAGGTGCGCAGCCGCGACGTGCTCGAACACATCGAACGCGTGGTGCACCATGTGCGCCGACTGGAGCAGAGCACCGAAACCGCCGTGCAGATGCACTTTTCGGTGCAAAGCAACCGCACCAACGACATCATGCGCACGCTCACCGCGCTGACTGCGGTGTTCCTGCCGCTGAACCTGATCGCAGGCATCTTCGGCATGAACTTCGAATTCATTCCGCTGGTGCACAAGGCCGACGGCTTCTGGTGGGCCATGGGCTCGATGGTGTTCATTGCCGTGGCGCTGGTAGCGCTGTTCTGGCGCAAACGCTACCTGGCGCGCACCAGCGGGCAGTGAACGGCGCCACGCCCGCGCCCTCTGGAAGACGCCGGCCTACCCGATGTGCCTGGCAAAAAAAGCCAGGGTGCGGTCGCGTGCCACCAGGGCTGCGGCTTCGTCATACGAGCCGCGCTGGTCGCAGTTGAAGCCATGGTCGGCTTCGTACACATGCACCTGCACTTCGGGATGCGCGCCTGCAAAGGCCTGCACGCTGTCCACCGAAATCCAGTGGTCGCGCTGGCCAAAATGCGCCAGCACCGGCACCAGGGGCTGGCGCGCCACTTCGTCGGGCGTGGTCATGCCGCCGCCGTAGTAGCACACCGCCGCGGTCAGGCCCTGGAGGCTGCAGGCCGCGCGCCAGGTCAGCAGGCCGCCCCAGCAAAAGCCCACGATGCCCACCTTGCCGCCACCGTGCTGGGCGGCGTAGTCGATGGCGGCTTGGATGTCAGGCATGACACCGTCGCCGGGCAGCGCATCCACCGCCGTCTTGTAGCCAAAGCCCACGCCCATGTCGGCTTCGCTGTAGCCCAGGTCCACCTGCGGCTGCACGCGCGCAAAGGTGGCGGGTGCCACCGCCAGATAGCCGCGCGCAGCCAGGCGGTCGGTCACTGCCCGGATGTGCGAATTGACCCCGAAGATCTCCTGCAACACCACGATGGCGCCGCGCGGTGCCCCGTCGGGCTGCGCCACCCAGGCGGGCACCACAAAACCATCCTGCGACGTCAGATTGACAAACTGGCCCATGCAATTGCTCCTTGAGAAGAAAAAGGGCTGTGGCACAAAGGCACCACCGCCGCCCACCAAAGCATTCCGGCCCCGTGCCGGGATGCTGTAATGCACTGCATTCTTGCAGGAGACCGGTTTTGGACCAAGTGCAAACCACCGCCTGCACCGACCGCACCACCACCGCTTTGTGCCTTTCAGGAAACCGCCGATGGATCTGAAACCCCTCATCACCTTGCTGGCCATCGTGAACCCACTGGCCATCGTGCCGTTTTTCATCCACTACACGCAGGGGTTTTCGAGCGAACAGCGCCGGCGCACCATCCGCACGGCGGCCCTGGCGTCGTTTTGCGTGATTGCCGCCTGCGCCCTGCTGGGCCTGCAGATCCTGGAGTTCTTCAATATCTCGCTGCAGAGCTTTCAGGTGGGCGGCGGCATGCTGCTGCTGATCAGCGCCATGA
>JANJSZ010000205.1 GCA_024711405.1 Acidovorax sp. | reverse complement strand
GACGTGCCCGAGATCCTGGCAGAGGCCACGGTGTACTCGCTGGACATGGGCGCGCTGCTGGCGGGTACCAAGTACCGCGGTGATTTCGAGCAGCGCCTCAAGGGCGTGCTCAAGTCGCTCAAGGACAAGCCCAACGCGATTCTGTTCATTGACGAGATCCACACCCTGATTGGTGCCGGCGCGGCGTCGGGTGGCACGCTCGATGCATCCAACCTGCTCAAGCCGGCGCTCTCCAGCGGCCAGCTCAAGTGCATCGGTGCGACCACCTTCACGGAATACCGTGGCATCTTCGAAAAAGTCGCGGCACTGTCGCGCCGTTTCCAGAAGGTGGACGTGGTCGAGCCCACCGTGGCCGAGACCATCGACATCCTCAAGGGTCTCAAGTCGCGCTTCGAAGAACACCACAGCGTGAAATACGCGGCGGCCGCCCTGCAGGCTGCGGCCGAGTTGAGCGCCAAGTACATCAACGACCGCCACCTGCCCGACAAGGCGATCGACGTGATCGACGAAGCCGGCGCTGCCCAGCGCATCCTGGTGCCCAGCAAGCGCAAGAAGACCATCGGCAAGGCCGAGATCGAAGAGATCGTGGCCAAGATTGCGCGCATTCCGCCCGCCAACGTGTCCAACGACGACCGCGGCAAGCTCCAGACGCTGGAGCGCGACCTCAAGAGCGTGGTGTTCGGCCAGGACAAGGCGCTTGAAGTGCTCGCCAGCTCCGTGAAGATGGCGCGCTCGGGCCTGGGCAAGGGCGACAAGCCGATTGGCTCGTTCCTGTTCAGCGGTCCCACCGGCGTCGGCAAGACCGAGGCGGCCAAGCAGCTCGCCTACATCATGGGCATCGAGCTGATCCGCTTCGACATGTCGGAGTACATGGAGCGCCACGCCGTGAGCCGCCTGATCGGTGCGCCTCCGGGCTACGTGGGCTTTGACCAGGGTGGCCTGCTCACCGAGGCCATCACCAAGAAGCCGCACGCGGTGCTGCTGCTCGACGAGATCGAGAAGGCGCACCCGGACATCTTCAACGTGCTGCTGCAGGTCATGGACCATGGCACGCTGACGGACAACAACGGCCGCAAGGCCGACTTCCGCAACGTGCTCATCATCATGACCACCAACGCGGGCGCCGAGACCATGAACAAGGCGACCATAGGCTTCACCAACCCGCGCCAGGCGGGCGACGAGATGGGCGACATCAAGCGCCTGTTCACGCCCGAGTTCCGCAACCGGCTGGATGCCATCGTCAACTTCAAGGCGCTTGACGAGCAGATCATCCTGCGCGTGGTGGACAAGTTTCTGCTGCAGCTGGAGACGCAACTGGCCGAGAAGAAGGTCGAGGTCACCTTCACCGACCAGCTGCGCAAGCACCTGGCCAAGAAGGGCTTCGACCCGCTGATGGGCGCACGCCCGATGCAGCGCCTGATCCAGGACACCATCCGCCGGGCGCTGGCCGACGAACTGCTGTTTGGCCGCCTGACCGAAGGCGGGCGTCTCACGGTGGACATCGAGCTCAAGACCGATGACAAGGGCGTGGAAACGTCCGAGGTGCTGCTGGACATCCAGCCGCTGCCCAAGAAAGAGCGCTCGGCCAAGTCCGAACCCGCCGAACCCGAGGAAGCCACGGCGGATTGACGCAGTGCAGTGGCTGCGCCCGCCGGCGCGGTCGCTGCCGCCCGCAAAAAAGCCCACGGTGTCTGCCGTGGGCTTTTTTACGTGGCGCCCGGTGTGGACCGCAGAGTGCACTGTGGCACCCTTGCCATTCAGGGGGCCTGCAGGCGTTGCAGCAGTTCCACGGTGGGGTAGCCGTCCTGCGCCGTGCCGATGCTGCGCTGGAAGGCCCGCAGCCCTGCGCGGGTGGCGGGGCCCATCACGCCGTCCGAGGTGCCGGCAGCAAACCCCCTTTGGTTCAGTGCCTCCTGCAGTGCCTGTGTCTGCGCGCGCGACAGCGGCTCCAGATCGCGGGGCCAGGCGCCCGCGACCGCTGCGCCGCCGCCGATCTGTTGCGACAGCAGCGCCACCGCGAGCGCGTAGTGGATCGAGTTGTTGTACCGCAGGATGGTCCGGAAATTGGCCCCCACCAGAAATGCCGGACCGCGGGCACCCGCCGGAGCCACGATGGAGGCCGCGTCCAGGGCCGGCAGCCTCTGGCCGTCGAGCGCTTGTATGCCCTCGGCCTCCCATTGCGCGGTGGTTTGCTGCACCGACAGATCCGCCCGGGCATGGTCGAACGCTGGCGGGAGCCGCACTTCGGCACCCCAGGGCTCGTGGGCCTGCCAGCCGGAGCGGGACAGAAAATGGGCCGTGGAGGCCGCCACATCGGGGATGCTGCCCCAGATGTCGCGGTGCCCGTCGCCATCGGCATCCACGGCGTATGCCAGGAACACCGAGGGCAGGAACTGGGTGTGGCCCATGGCGCCAGCCCAGGAGCCCACCATGCGCTCGGCGGTGATGTCACCCTGGTCCAGGATGCGCAGTGCCGCCAGCAGTTCGCCCTGTGCCCAGGTGCGGCGCCGGCCGTCGTAGGCCAGCGTGGCCAGCGCATCCACGGTGCGGATGCTGCCGAAGTTGCTGCCGTAGTTGCTCTCCATGCCCCATATGGCGGTGAGTACCGTGGCGGGCACGCCGTAGCGGGCGGCGGCCGCCTCCAGTGCTGCGTGGTGCTCGGCCAGCTGGGCCTTGCCCTGCGCGATGCGCTGCGCCGAGACGGCACTGTCGAGGTAGGCCCAGGGCGTGCGGGTGAATTCGGGCTGGGCACGGTCCAGCTCCACCACGCGGGGTTGCCATTGCGCGTTGCCAAGCACGTCGCGCACGGTGCCGGGCCGGATGCCGGCCGCAAGGGCCTGCGCAGAAAATGCGGCGCGCCAGGCGGCAAAGCCTGCGGCGTGCTCTGCATCGGCTGGGGTGTCCGCACTGGCGGCCGCTGGCAACGTGGTGCTTGCCGTGAGGGGCTGGCTGGGGGGCGTCGGCGCGGAGGCGCAACCTGCGAGGGCCAGGGCCGCTACCAGTGCGGCAGGCAGCAACGTGGACGCGAGGGCCGGGCAATGCGGCGGGAAAGAGGAAAGTGCTTGTATGCGGTGCATGCACCATTGTCCCGTGCTGCAGCGCCCGTGTCTTGCCGCACGCGTGGCACGCCGCGAATGGGCTGGTTTGTGTTTTTACTACTATTTTGATAGCTGCCAGTGCTTGATGTGCAAGCGCTGTAGGCCAAAATTTCACAAATCCCGGTTACAGTTGGAATTTGGCGCTTGTGATGCCCCTGCGCACTCTTTTCCAGCCTTTGTTTGTCCACCGACCATGGCCTCTCACACCTTTCTCTGGCACGACTACGAAACCTTTGGTGCCAACACCCGGCGCGACCGGCCGGCGCAGTTTGCGGCCATCCGCACCGACGCGGAGCTCAACGAGATCGGCGCGCCGCTGATGCTCTATTGCCAGCCGGCCAACGACTACCTGCCCGATCCAGAGGCCTGCCTCATCACCGGCATCACGCCCCAGCTGTGCCTGGAAAAGGGCGTGCCCGAGCATGAATTCGCCAACCGCATCGAGGCCGAATTCGCGCAGCCAGGCACCATCGGCGTGGGCTACAACACCATCCGCTTCGACGACGAGATCACGCGCTTCATGTTCTGGCGCAATCTCATCGACCCCTATGCGCGCGAGTGGCAGAACCAGTGCGGCCGCTGGGATCTGCTCGATGTGGTGCGCATGACGTATGCGTTGCGCCCCGACGGCATGGAGTGGCCTCGCAAGGAAGACGGCACGCCCAGTTTCAAGCTGGAGCATCTTTCCAAGGCCAACGGCTTGCTGCACGAGGCCGCGCACGATGCGCTGTCCGATGTGCGCGCCACCATCGCGCTGGCGCGGCTCATTCGCCAGCACAACCCCAGGCTGTTTGACTTTGCCCTGTCGCTGCACAAAAAGGACCGCGTGGCTGCCGAGTTGCGCCTGCCCGCCACGGCGCTCACGGCGCGGCCTTTTTTGCATGTCTCGGGCATGTTTCCGGCCGAGCGCGGTTGCCTGGCGGTGATGTGGCCGCTGGCCAGCCATCCCACCAACAAGAACGAGCTGATTGCCTGGGACCTGGCCCATGACCCGCGCGAGCTGGCCACGCTGGGCGCCGACGAGATCCGGCTGCGCATGTTCTCCCGGGCGGCCGACCTGCCGGAAGGCACCACGCGCCTGCCCATCAAGACCATCCACCTGAACAAGTCGCCCATGGTGGTCGGCAATGTGAACACGCTCACGCCCGCGCTGGCGCAGCGCTGGGGCCTGGACCTGGCCCAGGCAGCGCAGCACGCCGATAGGGCGCGGGCCTTGCCGGACATGAGCGGCATCTGGCCGGCCGTGTTTGCCCGCCCGGCCGAGCCCGCCCCCGATGTGGACCAGGACCTGTATGGCGGATTCGTCGGCAACAGCGACCGCCGCCACCTGAACGATCTGCGCGTGCTGAGTGGCGCGAAACTGGCTGCCGCGCGCACCGGCTTTGACGACCCGCGCCTGGCCGAGCTGGTATGGCGCTACCGGGCCCGCAACTTTCCCGGTACCCTGTCGCACGAAGAGGCCGAGCGCTGGGAGGCGCATCGCGCCGCCTGCCTGTTTGACGGGGCGGGCGGGGCGCGCACCGTGGAGCAGCTGTTCACCGAAATCGACCAGATCTCGGAGACCGCCGACGACGACCGCACCCAGGAGATCCTGGGCGCCTTGTACGATTACGCCGAGCACAGCGCGCCTGAACGCTAGCCCCCTGAGGCGCTGGCGCGCCGTACCCCAGAGGGGGACGCACCCGGTGGCCTGGCAGAGCCAGTTCCACGGGTGCGCTGGCGTCAGGGCGCGCCAGTATTGATCGTCCCGCCTTGTAAGTAGCCCCGCAGAAACAGCGCAGATTTTTATGACGACACCGCAAAACCGCAGCTTCACCACCCAGATCGTGCATGCCGACCGCCTGGGCGG
>JANJSZ010000188.1 GCA_024711405.1 Acidovorax sp. | reverse complement strand
GACTGCTGCCTGGTGCCGCACGTCTTCAATTGCCAGCGCTTCAATGTCCACCTGCAAGGGCTGCCGCTGACCATGGCGGCCTTTGCTGCCTGCATGGCGCTGCCCGCATTCCTGCAGGCACAGCCCTCGGCCTGCCCGGACCATCAGCCGTGAGCAGGCCATGAACCTCTCCCCAGGGATGGCGCACGCCGACTGGCTGCAGCCGCAGTGGCCCGCGCCTGCCGGCGTGCACGTCCTGTGCACCACGCGGGCCGGTGGCGTCAGCAGCGGCCCCTATGCCAGCCTGAACCTGGGCAGCCATGTGGGCGATGCGCCAGCGGCAGTGCAGGCCAATCGCCAGCGGTTGCAGGCAGTGGTGCAGGGCGCTACCCCGGGCGCCCGGCCCGTTTTTCTGAACCAGGTGCATGGCACGGCAGTGACCGAGATCGACCACGCCATGCCCGACGGCACCGAGGCCGATGCCTGTGTGGCCACGGAGCCGGGCGCCGTCTGCACCATCATGGTGGCCGATTGCCTGCCCGTGCTGCTGGCCCATGCATCTGGTGCCATGGTGGGGGCGGCCCATGCGGGCTGGCGCGGGCTGGCGGGAATGCAGGGGGTGGGCGTTCTGGAATCTGTGTTTGAAAAATTCACGGTCCTGGCGCTTGCTGGTAAAGCGCAACCAGCCATCAAAAACGAAGCCATTGATGCACTGGCTGCGGACACGATGGCGTGGCTGGGGCCCTGTATCGGCCCCACAGCCTTCGAGGTGGGTGCAGAGGTGCGCGAGGCATTCTGCCAACACCACCCGGCGGCCCAGGCGTGCTTTGTGGCGCAGGGCCAGGGCAAGTTCCTGGCCGATCTGGCGGCGCTGGCGCGGCTGCGGCTGCGCGCCCTGGGCGTCACGCAGATCTACGGCAACGACAGCAGCGCGGCGTGGTGCACCGTGGGCAATGCCTCACGGTTCTTTTCGTACCGGCGCGACCAGAGGGCTCTTGGTGGCAGCGGCCGCATGGCCGCCTGCATCTGGCGCGGCTGATGCTGCCGGCGCAGCCTCCGCATCCGGCAGATTGCCGGCTTGCTCAGCATCATAGGCGGCCTGCTGCGCCTGCTCGCGCGCCTTGATGGCCCGCTTGCGCGCGGGTGTGCCCAGGATATAGGCCACGATGCCGGCCGGCAGCAGCCCATACAGCACAAACGTCACGACAGCGCCCATCAGGCTGCCCGTGCTGCTGGTGGCTTCGGCCACGGCCATCATGAGGGTGACATACAGCCAGGTGATGACGACGAGGTACATGAGAACAAGAGAGAAAAATGCGGGTGAACATTGCCTTGCGGCAACAGGTGGGCAACAATGGCACGCAAGCCCCGTGCAAGCGACCAACCATTGAGGATGCAGCATGAATTCTGAAGCACTCTGGGCCCAAAGCGCCCAGCAATTCCAGCAGATTTTCGGGGACAGCTGGACGAAGGCGATGCAGTCCTTTCAATCCGCAGACCTGGTGGGCCGCACGCCAGGTGCCGCACCCCTGAAGTTTTCGCCGGCCAAATTGCAGGCACTGCAGCAGCAGTATCTTCACGATGCCCAGGAATTGTGGGCCCAGGGCCTGCAAACCACCCCCGAACTGAAAGACCGGCGTTTCGCGGGCGAGGGCTGGGCCAGCAACCCGGTGGCCGCGTTCTCCGCGGCGGCCTACTTGCTCAACGCGCGCACGCTGATGGGCCTGGCCGAGGCCGTCGAGGCCGACGCCAAGACCCGCGCCCGCATCCGCTTTGGCGTGGAGCAGTGGATGGCCGCCATGGCGCCCAGCAATTTTCTGGCCTTCAACGCCGAAGCACAGAAAAAGGCCATCGAAACCAAGGGCGAAAGCATTGCCAAAGGCATGCAGAACCTGCTGCACGACATCACCCAGGGCCATGTGTCGATGACCGACGAAAGCCTGTTCGAGGTGGGCCGCAACGTGGCCACCACCGAGGGCGCCGTGGTGTTCGAGAACGAGCTGTTCCAGCTGCTCGAATACAAGCCGCTCACCGCCAAGGTGTACGAGCGGCCGTTTTTGCTGGTGCCGCCGTGCATCAACAAGTTCTACATCCTGGATCTGCAGCCCGAGAATTCGCTGATCCGCTATGCCGTCGAGCAGGGCCACCGCACCTTTGTGGTGAGCTGGCGCAACCCTGACGACTCCCTGGGCCACAAGACCTGGGATGACTATGTCGAAGACGGCGTGATGGCCGCCATTGACGTGGTGCAGAACATCACGGGTGCGGAACAGATCAACGCCCTGGGTTTTTGCGTGGGTGGCACCATCCTGAGCAATGCGCTGGCCGTGCTGGCCGCGCGCGGCGATGAACCGGTGGCCAGCGCCACCTTTTTGACCACGCTCATCGACTTCACCGACACCGGCATCCTGGACGTGTTCATCGACGAAAACTTCGTGAAGTTCCGCGAGATGCAACTGGGCAAGGGCGGCCTCATGAAAGGTCAGGACCTGGCCTCGACCTTCAGCTTCCTGCGGCCCAACGATCTGGTGTGGAACTACGTGGTGGGCAACTACCTCAAGGGCGAAACACCGCCACCGTTCGACCTGCTGTACTGGAACAGCGACAGCACCAACCTGCCCGGGCCGTTCTACGCCTGGTACCTGCGCAATTTCTACCTCGAAAACAACCTGGTCCAGCCTGGCAAGCTCACCGTGTGCGGCGAGAAGATGGACCTGGCCAATCTCACGCTGCCGGTCTATCTCTACGGCTCGCGCGAAGACCACATCGTTCCCATCAATGCGGCCTATGCCTCCACCCAGGTTCTGCCCGGAAAAAAGCGCTTCGTCATGGGCGCCTCGGGCCATATCGCCGGTGTGATCAACCCGCCCGCCAAGGGCAAGCGCAGCCACTGGATCCGCGCCGACGGCAAGCTGCCCGCCACGCTCGACCAATGGCTCGAAGGCGCCACGGAGCACCCGGGCAGCTGGTGGACCGACTGGTCCGGCTGGCTCAAGGGCCATGCCGGCAAACAGGTTGCAGCACCCAAGGCTTACGGCAAAGGCGCCCGGTTCAAGGCCATCGAGCCGGCACCTGGCCGCTACGTGAAGCAAAAGGCCTGACCGAACCGCTCCCAAGGGCTGCGAGAATCTGAAAACTCCCCGGGGCGCGCGCTTTCGCCCCCTACCGATTTATTTCGAAAGGACTTTCCATGGAAGACATCGTCATTGTTTCTGCGGCCCGCACCGCAGTGGGCAAATTTGGTGGCGCTCTGGCCAAGACGCCCGCCACCGAACTGGGCTCCATCGTGATCCGCGAGGCCATCGCGCGGGCGGGGCTGGCGTCCGACCAGATCGGCGAAGTCATCATGGGCCAGGTGCTGACAGCGGGCGTGGGCCAGAACCCCGCGCGCCAGGCGCTGATGAAGGCCGGCGTGGCCAAGGAAACGCCGGCCCTCACCATCAATGCAGTCTGTGGCTCCGGCCTCAAGGCGGTGATGCTGGCGGCCCAGGCTGTGGCCTGGGGTGACAGCGAAATCGTGGTGGCCGGCGGCCAGGAAAACATGAGCCTTTCGCCCCATGTGCTCAACGGTTCGCGCGACGGCCAGCGCATGGGCGACTGGAAAATGATCGACTCCATGATCGTCGATGGCCTGTGGGACGTGTACAACCAGTACCACATGGGCATCACGGCGGAAAACGTGGCCAAGGCCTACGGCATCACCCGCGACATGCAGGACGCACTGGCCCTGGGCAGCCAGCAAAAGGCCGCTGCCGCGCAGGACGCAGGCAAGTTTGCCGATGAAATCGTGGGCGTGAGCCTGGCCCAGAAGAAGGGCGACCCCATCCTCTTCAATGCCGATGAATACCTGAACCGCAAGACCAATGCCGAAGTGCTGGCCGGCCTGCGCCCGGCCTTCGACAAGGCGGGCAGCGTGACGGCGGGCAATGCCTCGGGCATCAACGATGGCGCCGCTGCCGTGGTGGTGATGAGCGCCAAGAAGGCCGCCGCCCTGGGCCTCAAGCCCCTGGCCCGCATTGCCGCCTTTGGCACCAGCGGTCTCGACCCGGCCACCATGGGCATGGGCCCCGTACCCGCCTCGCGCAAGGCCCTGCAGCGCGCAGGCTGGAACGCTGCAGATGTGGATTTGTTCGAACTGAACGAAGCGT
>JANJSZ010000184.1 GCA_024711405.1 Acidovorax sp. | reverse complement strand
TGGGGCATGGCACGCAGCCTGTGCGTGGGGCGGGCGCGGGTCACGTTGATGGCGCTGGCCTGCTGCGGGGTGCTGCTGGTGCCCGGCGTGGTGGGGCAGGTGGGCGCAATGCTGGCCGCGGGCGCGGCCGGCTGGTGGCTGTTTGGGCGGGGCAGGGCGGCTGCGCCAGAGCCGGCCCTCGGCGCGCCGGATGGCCTGCATGTGCCGCTGCACCGGCGCACCGGGGCGGTGCTGCTGGTGGCGTTTGCGGCGCTGCTGGTGCTGTTGCCGCTGGCCGTGCGCCTGTGGCCCGGTTCGCTGCTGGCCATGGTGGACGCGTTCTACCGCGTGGGTGCGCTGGTGTTTGGCGGCGGCCATGTGGTGCTGCCGCTGCTGCAGGCCGAGGTGGTGGGGCCGGGCTGGGTGTCTGCCGATGCATTTTTGGCCGGCTACGGCGCCACGCAGGCGGTGCCGGGGCCGCTGTTCACGTTTGCGGCGTTTCTGGGCGCGTCCATGCAGGTCTGGCCGGGCGGCTGGCTGGGGGCGGCGGTGTGCCTGGTGGCGATATTTGTGCCTTCGTTTCTGCTGGTGGCGGGTGCCCTGCCGTTCTGGGAGCCCCTGCGGCGCAGCCCGCATGCACAGGCGGTGCTGGCGGGCGTGAATGCCGCCGTGGTGGGACTGCTGCTGGCGGCGCTGTACGACCCGGTGTGGACCAGCGCCATCCACGGCGGCGCCGACTTTGGCCTGGCGCTGGCGGCCTTTGTGGCGCTGGTGTTCTGGCGCGCGCCGCCCTGGGCGGTGGTGCTGGCCTGCGGTGCGGGGGGCGCGCTGTTGGCCGCGTGGCTGTGATTTTTAAGCCAAAATAGCCGCTGGCGCTTGATGGAAAAGCGCCGTCAGCTATCAAAACAGTAGTTTCGGCGCCAGGGTGCCGGGCTTTCTTCTCGGCTTTTTGCGCACCGCGCCCGTCCTACCTTGAACTCTCCCGTCTTCACGTCCCTGGTTCCGGTCATCCTGTTCATTGCGCTGGGTTTTTTTGCGGGGCGGCGCGGCTGGATCCGGGCCGCTTCGGTGAAGGATCTGTCCAACCTCGTTTTCATGGTGCTCACGCCCGCGCTGCTGTTTCGCACCATGAGCACCGTGCAGGTGCAGGACCTCGACTTTGGCCCCGTGGCCGTGTATTTCGCCGCCGCCGGGCTGATCTTTGCCGCCACGCTGGTGGTACAGGGCTTCAGCAGCCTGGCGGCAGCGCGCGGCCTGGCCCACACCTTCAGCAACACCATCATGATCGGCGTGCCGCTGGTGGGGCTGGTGTTTGGCGAGGCCGGGCTGGTCACGCTGTTCACGCTGATCTCGGTGCACGCCCTGATTTTGCTGACCGCCGCCACGGTGGTGTTCGAGCTGGCCGCCGCGCGCGAACGCGCCCGTTCGGGCGACGGCCCGCAGCACTCCCTGCTGCGCACAGTGCTGCAGGCCATGGGCAATGGCATTGTGCACCCCGTGCCGCTGCCCATCATTGCCGGGCTGCTGTTCGCGCAGACCGGGCTGGTGGTGCCCGAGGTGCTTGGCAAGCCGCTGCAGCTGCTGGGGCAGGCGCTGGGGCCGCTGGCACTGCTGCTGGTGGGGGTCACGCTGGCTTTCAGCACCGTGGGCACATATTTCAAGGCCGCGCTGCGCATTGCCCTGGTCAAGAACATCGTGCATCCGCTGGTGCTGGGCGCGCTGGGCTGGGCGCTGGGCTTGTCGGGGCTGTCGCTGGCTGTGATGGTGGCGGCGGCGGCGCTGCCCGTGGGCGCCAATGTGTTTCTGTTCACCCAGCGCTACGGGGTGGCGCAGGATGAAGTCACCGCCAGCATTGCGGTGTCCACCGCGCTGGCGCTAATCACGGTGCCGGTGGCGCTGCTGCTGGCCGCCCGGCTGTAATTCCGCGTCCAGATCATTCGCGTCCAGGCGCGAAGCCGCAGGCAGTGCGGTAGCACGGCAAGGCAAGGCAACGCAACAACCCCACGGAGGGTTGCGCAATGGAATAGGTTCGCTCAGGGCGCCAGCCGCTCGCGCACCCAGGCGCCGCCGTCCTGGCGGTAGCGCAGGCGGTCGTGCAGGCGGCTTTTGCGGCCCTGCCAGAACTCCCACTGCTCGGGCTTCAAACGGTAGCCGCCCCAGTGCGGCGGGCGCGGGGGCTTGAGCATGAACTGCGCACCATATTTGGCGGCATTCGCCACCAGCACGCCACGGCCAGAGATCACCTGGCTTTGCGGACTGGCCCAGGCGCCGATGCGCGAATCGAGCGGGCGGCTGGCAAAGTATTCGTCGCTTTCCGCGTCGCTGACCTTTTCCACCACACCCTCGATGCGCACCACGCGTTCGAGCTCCACCCAGTGGAACTGCAGGGCCACATAGGGGTTGCCGGCGATCTGGCGGCCCTTGCGGCTGTCGTAGTTGGTGAACCAGACGATGCCGCGTGCGTCGTAGCCCTTGATGAGCACCACGCGGGTGCTGGGGCGCAGGTCGCTGCCCACGGTGGCCACGGTCATGGCGTTGGGCTCGGGCACTTCGGCGCTGATGGCTTCTTTCAGCCATTGGTCAAACTGCTGCAGGGGGGCGGCGTGCGAGGCGTCTTCGTTGAGTTCGGCGCGCTCGTAGCTCTTGCGGAGGTCGGCGATGGAGGTGGTCATGGGTACGATTGTGCACGCCCCGATGCAATCGGCGGCCCTGTCGGTGCGCCAAGTAACCTTGTGCGCGCGCAGGGATGCGCGGAAGGCGTAACGTGCCGCACGGGTTGATTGCACGGCCCTGTGTGCGGTCCTGTTCGTGCGCCCATGAATTTCCTCTTTCCCCAGGAGAACCCACGATGCCCACCCTGAATATCAACGGCAAAGACATGGCTGTGGATGCCGACGAATCCACTCCCATCCTCTGGGCCCTGCGCGATACGCTGGGCCTGACCGGCACCAAGTTTGGCTGCGGCCAGGCCTTGTGCGGTGCGTGCACGGTGCACCTGAACGGCGCGCCCATCCGCTCCTGCGTCACGCCGATCTCAGCCGCTGCGGGCCAGAAGATCACCACCATCGAGGCCGTCACTACCAGCGACAAGGTGGGCAAGGCCGTGCACGCGGCCTGGGTGAAGCACGACGTGGCGCAGTGCGGCTACTGCCAGAGCGGCCAGATCATGAGCGCCACCGCGCTGCTCCAAGGCAAGAAGAAACCCACCGACGCCGACATCGACGCCGCCATGGCGGGCAATGTGTGCCGCTGCGGCACCTATGTGCGCATCCGCGCCGCGATCCACGACGCGGCCAAAACCCTGGCCTGATGGAAGGAGAACACCATGCACTTCGACGCTCATGCCCTGCAGGGTCAGGCCCATCTTTTCATGCCAAAACACCTTCAGGCGTTGATGGATAAAGCGCAAGGAGCTACGAATTCAGGAGTATCCGACGCACCGGAAGGCGTGGCGCGCCGCACCTTCCTCAAGGTGTCTGCGGCGTCGGGTTTTGCGCTGGGCGCGTTTCCGCTGGTGGCGGGCGCGCAGGGCAATGCCGCCGCACCGGCAGGCCTCAAACCGTTCGAGCAGCCCTCGGCCTTCGTGCGCATCGACGCCGATGGCACGGTCACCGTCACCATCAACCGCCTGGACTTTGGCCAGGGCGTGCAGACCGGCCTGCCCATGATCCTGGCCGAAGAGCTGGATGCCGACTGGAGCAAGGTGCGGAGCGTGCACGGCGATGCCAGCGCGGCCTATGCCGACCCGATGATGGGCATGCACCTCACGGGTGGCTCCAACTCCATCAAGAACTCGTACACCCAGTACCGCGAACTCGGCGCGCGCACCCGCGCCATGCTGGTCTCGGCGGCTGCCGCGCAGTGGGGTGTGGACGCGTCGGCCCTGCGCACCAGCAACGGCTTTGTGGTCGGCCCCGGCGGCAAGAAGCTGGGCTACGGCGAGTTGGCAGAAGTCGCCATGCAGCAGCCCGTGCCCGAAAAGGCCGTGCTCAAGGACCCCCAGCAGTTCCGCCTGATCGGCAAACCTACCGGGCGGCTGGATGCCCAGGCCAAATCGAGCGGCCAGCAGGACTACGGCATCGACGTGCGCCTGCCCGGCATGCTCACGGCTGTGGTGGCGCGCCCACCGGTGTTTGGCGCCAGGGTGAAGGCGCTGGACGACAGCGCCGCCAAAGCCATCCAGGGCGTGAAAGCCGTGCTGCGCGTGCCCACCGACCGGGGCGGCGAGGGCGTTGCCATCGTGGCCGACGGCTACTGGCCCGCCAAGCAGGGGCGCGATGCCCTGAAGGTGGAGTGGGACACCAGCGCGGTGACCAAGCCCGACACCACCGCACTGCTGGCGCAGTACCGCGAACTGGCGGCCAAGCCGGGCAACGTGGCCATGCAGGCCGACATGGCGCCGCTGGCGGGGGCTGCGCACAAGATCAGCGCCGAGTTCGTGTTCCCCTACCTGGCGCATGCGCCCATGGAGCCGCTCAACTGCACCGTGAAACTGGATGGTGACAAGGCCGAACTCTGGATGGGCACCCAGATGCCCGGCCTGGACGCCATGGCTGCCGCCAAGACGCTGGGCCTGCAACCGCAGAACGTGAAGGTGCACACCCAGATGGCCGGTGGCGGCTTTGGCCGCCGCGCCATTCCCACCAGCGACTACGTGGTGGAGGCCTGCGGCGTGGCCAAGGCCGCGCGCACGGCAGGCCTCAGCGCGCCGGTGCGCACCCTGTGGAGCCGTGAGGACGACATCCAGGGCGGCTACTACCGCCCCATGCATGTGCACCGCGCCGAGATCGGTTTGGATGCACAGGGCAAGATCCTGGCGTGGGACCACACCATCGTCGGCCAGTCCATCACCAAGGGTTCGCCGTTCGAGGCCTTCATGCTCAAGAACGGCATCGACGCCACCGCCATCGAAGGCATGAAGGAGCCCTACGATGTGCCCATGAAGCTGTCGGTGCACCACCCCGACGTGAACGTGCCCGTGCTGTGGTGGCGCAGCGTGGGCTCCACCCACACGGCCTACGTGATGGAAACCTTGATCGACGAGGCGGCCCGCGCCAGCAAGCAGGACCCGGTGGCTTACCGCATGGCCCTGATGGGCGACAAGCACCCGCGCCACAAGGCGGCGCTGCAGCTGGCCGTGGCCCAGTCGGGCTATGGCAAGAAAAAGCTGGCGGCCGGCCGCGCCTGGGGCGTCGCGGTGCACGAGTCGTTCAGTTCGGTGGTGGCCTATGTGGTCGAGGCGTCGGTGAAAGACGGCACGCCCAGGCTGCACCGCATCACCGCCGGCGTGCACTGCAATCTGGTGGTCAATCCCAAGAGTGTGGAAGCCCAGGTGCAGGGTGCCGCGCTGATGGGCCTGGGCATGTGCCTGCCGGGCGCTGCCATCACGCTCAAGGACGGTGTGGTGGAGCAAAGCAACTTTGGCGACTACGCCGTGCCGCGCATCACCGACATGCCCCAGGTAACCGTGCACATCGTGCCCAGTGCCGACCCACCCACCGGCATGGGCGAACCCGGCCTGCCACCGCTGGCACCGGCGTTTGCCAACGCCATTGCCCAGATCACGGGCAAGACGCCGCGCGAGCTGCCATTCAAGCTGGCGTGATGGCAGGAGAAGACCGCATTCCTTCCGTCGCGCAGCCCGTGGTGCTGGTACTGGCCTCGGGCCGGGGCGAGCGCTTTGCCACATCGGGCGGCGCCGTGCACAAGCTGCGCGCTCCGCTGGCGGGGCGGACGGTGCTGGAGCACACGCTGGCCGCCGTGCGCGCCAGCGGTTTGCCCTGGCATCTGGAGGATGCGGGCCACCCCGGCATGGGCGATTCGATTGCCGCAGCGGTGCGCGCCACGGCGTGTGCCCCCGGTTGGCTGGTGCTGCCCGGGGATCTGCCGCTGGTCCAGCCCGAAACCCTGCGCGCCATCGCCGCCGCCCTGGCCGACTGTGCCGTGGCGGTGCCGGTGCACCAGGGTGAGCGCGGTCACCCCGTGGGTTTTGCGGCGCAATGCCTGCCCGGGCTGTTGGCCCTGGCGGGCGAGCAGGGCGCCGCGAGCGTGGTGCGCCAGCAGGCGCAGCAGGGCAGGGTGCGGTGGGTGGAGGTGCAAGACGTGGGCACCGTGACCGATGTGGACACCGTGCAGGACCTGGAGCGCGCCGCGCAGTTGCTGGCAGCGCGCCAGTAGCGGAGCGTTTACTTTGCCGTGATCACGGCGCAGGCCAGGCGCGGGCCGGCATTGCCGGTGGGCTGGGTCTGGTAGTCGTCCGGGTCGCGGTGCACGATCAGGCCCTTTCCGACGATGTCGTTGGCGCTGCCACCCACGCGAATGGTGCGCGACTCGAAGCGGAATGCAGCCACGCCGCTGGCGTCGGCCTTGAGACTGGGCAGGTCGCCCGTGTGGTGCTCGCCCATGCCGTGGTGGCCGTGCGGCTTGCCGCCCGGATTGAAGTGGCCGCCGGTGCCCAGGCCGTCGCCGCTGGAGCAATCGCCTTTTTCATGGATGTGGAAACCATGCTCTGCGCCCGGCTTCAGGCCGCTGATGGTGCCCGACACCTTCACCAGGTCGCCCGACTGGACAAACGTCACCGTGCCGGCAGCAGTGTTGCCGCGCGTGGGTTGGAGTTGGGCGGTGGCGCTGGGACCCGCGGAATAGGCGGCGCAGCCCGCCAGAGAGGCCACCAGGGCGGCCGATAGGAAAACGGTGTGCAATGACATGCCTGAGACTCCTGAAAAAGGTTGGCGGTAAGCACCGGCCGGCACTCACACAGGGTGGGGTGCCTGCCACAGGCGCCGCAGGCCAGCACCTTCGTGCCCCGTGGCGTATTCTCCATCTTGCGGTATGGAACGACAACGGCCATCCCCGGCGATTGCAACGGTGCCAGAGCCAGCGGCTCACACCGCCAGCCCCCATTGCCTTTGGCTGCCGCTGTCAGCCTCACCGCCCGCACGGCTCCGACCCGCGAACCATCGCGAACGTT
Organism: Acidovorax sp.; assembly: GCA_024711405.1. Lineage (GTDB taxonomy): Bacteria > Pseudomonadota > Gammaproteobacteria > Burkholderiales > Burkholderiaceae_C > Acidovorax. The sequence continues at coordinate 3,046 of JANJSZ010000184.1, read as the reverse complement.
GACGACAACGAGGCCTGCGATGAGGGATGTGGTGGCAACCAGGCGCATGGCCCTTTATCGAAGGAGGCCTGGGCTCAGTGCCGATGGTGTGTCAGCGCAATCAGACGGGCCAGGGCCTGGTCCTGGATACCATGCCGGAGCAACTCTTCATGGGTGCTCCGCGCATAGTCGCGCGTGGTGCCAAAGCGCCCGCTGGCCTGCTCGAAAATGCGGCGGTATTCCTGGTCGGGCAGCACGCCGGTGTGGTTGGGGCTCTTGCGCGACAGGGTGAAGGCGAGGGCGCGCACAGGGCCGTGCGGGGTCTGGCAGGCCAGCCAGCGCGGGTCGTACACGGCGGTGACCATTTCGCGCTGCCACAGGTTGGCCAGGACCTGCGGGGCATGCGCCTTGTCCACCCGGAACACCATGCCCCGGCAGCTGCCGCCCGAGAGCATGCCAAACACCAGGCCCGGGCATTCGGGCGTGCCCCGGTTGACGCGGCTCCACATCTTGAGTGCGCGGTGCCAGCCGTGCACCTTGGCGGCTCTGCGCTCTGCGTAGTCAAAATCCGGGCGCCAGATGAGCGAGCCATAGCCAAACACCCACAGGTCCTCGTGGCCGCCCCATTCGAACAGGGCGCGCTCCAGCATGGGTGCAGGATCTCGCAGGGGGGCGGGCAGATTCGTCATGCGTTCACTCTACAATCCAAGGCTTTGTTTCAACAGACCGGATGCGCCGCCTTGTGGGTTGCGCGCTACGGGCACCACCATTTTTACGAGGATTTCCCATGTCTGACGACGACAGCCAAGAACGTTTTGCCCTCGGTTTCCTGATTGCGCTGATTGCACTGCTGATTTCCGTGGTGGTGGGCTCCGTGGTGGTCAAGCGCGTGGGCGGCTCGGCAGCACCCAAGCCCGCTGCAACCGCTGTAGCAAGCAACGCGCCAGCAGCACCCGCCGCTGACGCAGCAGCCACCGACGGCGCCAGCGTGCGCGTGGAAAACGGCGTGGTGAAGTTCTACTTTGCCAGCGCCAAGGCCGACCTGGCTGCGGGCGCCAATGAAGCTCTGGCCGATGTGGTCAAGGGTGTAGCCGAGGGCAAGACGGCTGTGGTTTCGGGATTCCACGACACCACGGGCGATGCCGCCCTGAATGCCGAGCTGGCCAAGCAACGCGCCTTTGCCGTGCGCGACGCGCTCAAGGCCCTGGGTGTGGCAGAAGACAAGATCGAACTGAAGAAGCCCGAGGAAACCACCGCCAGCGGCAGCAACGCCGAAGCCCGTCGCGTGGAAGTGGCGCTGAGCGCCCAGTGACCAAGCGCTTGCGTTGAACAAAAACCCGGCAATGCCGGGTTTTTTATGGTCCAAACATTCTGCTAGCGCTTGTCGGTAAATCCCCAGCCGCTATTTATTTAATAGTAAATTAATCAGCGTAAACCAGCGCCGCCCGTACCCTCTGCGCGCTGGATCAGTTCAATCTTGTAGCCATCGGGGTCCGTCACAAACGCGATCACCGTGGTGCCGCCTTTCACTGGACCCGCTTCGCGCGTCACGTTGCCGCCCGAGGCCTTGATCTTCTCGCACGCCGCAGACGCATCCGGCACGCCCAGTGCGATATGGCCATAAGCCGTGCCCATCTCATAGCTTTCCACGCCCCAGTTGTAGGTCAGCTCGATCTCGGCCTGGCCGGGGTTGCCACCCTCGAAGCCCAGAAACGCCAGCGAGTATTTGTATTCGGGGTTCTCGGACTGGCGCAGCAGTTGCATGCCCAGCACCTGGGTGTAGAAATCAATCGAGCGTTGAAGGTTGCCAACGCGCAGCATGGTGTGGAGGAATTTCATGCCTTCGATTGTGCCGGCAAGTCGAAAACCAGGCAGGTGGTGGTGGCGTGGGCGTAGAGCGTGCCATCGGGCCCCACCAGGCGCGCCTCAGCCGTCGCCAGCTGGCGCCCGGCATGGATCACGCGGCCCTCGGCACGCACGCGCTGCACCTTGGGTGTGATGGCTTTGACCAGGTTGATGCCCAGCTCGGCCGTGGTGTAGCCGCGTCCGGGCTCCATGCGCGTGTGTACGGCACAGCCCAGGGCCGAGTCGAGCAGGGTGGCAAACCAGCCACCGTGCACAGTGCCCATGGGGTTGAAGTGCTCCACGCGGGGCGTGCCCTGGAAAGTGGCTGTGCCTTCGCCCACGTCCACGATCAGAAAGTCCAGCGTCTTGGCGATGGCGGCATAGGGCAGTTCGCCGCGCAGCATGGCTTGCATTTGCTGCAGGCCGTTCAGGTGGACAATCTGCTCACGGCGGGCCACGCCCGGGCCGGGACCCGCATCCAGCGTTGCAAGGATGTCGCGCTCCTGCGCGAGCCAGTGTTCAAGATGGTTGTGCTGGGTCATGGGGCGTACGGGCCGGTAGTGTGGTTGAGGCCAAATAATTGCATATGCAATTATTGCAGATACAATCAAATCCATGCAAGCCGAACCATCGACCCTGGCCACCGTGCTGCCGCAGGGCTGCACCAACCTCAAGCTGCGCCAGTTGATGCGCCGCGTGGCCAACCACTACGACACCGAAATGGCCCAATGCGGGCTCAAGACCACACAGTATTCGCTGCTGTCACATGTGCTCAAGCTGGGCCCGATCCGCCCGGGCGACCTGGCGGTGGCCATGAAGATGGACGCCTCGACGTTGACGCGCAACCTGCGCCCACTGGTGGATGCCGGATGGGTCACGCTGGACGCGGGCGCCGATGCCCGCAGCCGCCTGGCCCACATCACCGACACCGGCCGCGACAAACGCGCCGAGGCGCAGCGCCACTGGAAGGCCGCGCAACTCGCGCTGAATCAAACACTGGGCGTGGAGCGCGTGATGGCATTGCATGCGCTGGTGGACAAATCCATGGATCTGCTGGCGGCGTTACCCTCGCAAGAGCATGGCCATGCTGGCTGATGCCTGCCAGGCCTGTTCTCCTGCAACGGGGTCTGTCCTGTGACTGACGGCCTTGAACCATGACAAACGGCACTGACCCCAAGTCGCTCTGTAACAAGCGTCCGTGAGTTTCTGTCTACCAGGTCCC
>JANJSZ010000156.1 GCA_024711405.1 Acidovorax sp. | reverse complement strand
CGATTGTATCTAGTCATCACACCGGGTTGCTGCTTCTGTGCCACCCTCACCGCCGAATCCGGCCCATGACAACAAATACCCCCCCTTCTTCTGATATAGCGGACATTTCCGATCAGGCAGCGGACGGTGCCAGTCCTGCCTGCGTTCTGGTGTTCAACGCCAGCGATCCCAGCGGTGCGGGTGGTCTTACCGCCGATATCAGCACCATCGTTTCGGTGGGAGGACACCCCATTGCCGTTGTTACAGGCGCTTACGCCCGGGACACCGCCGAGATCTTCGACCACTTCAGCTTTGACGACGAGGCCGTGTCCGAGCAAGCGCGCACCGTGCTGGAAGACTTGCCGGTGCAGGCCATCAAGATCGGGTTTGTGGGCAGCCCCGAGAACATCAGCGCCATTACCGAGATCACCACGGACTATGACGAGGTCCCCGTCATCGCCTACATGCCCAACCTGTCGTGGTGGCAGGACGATCTGATCGACCAGTACCTGGATGCTTTTCGCGAACTGCTGCTGCCGCAAACATCCGTATTGGTCGGAAACCACAGCACGCTGTGGCGTTGGCTGCTACCCGAATGGCGAAGCGACCGCAGCCCCACCGCCCGCGACATCGCCCGGGCCGCCGCCGAAATGGGCGTGCCTTACACCCTGGTCACGGGCATACCGCTGCCCGAACAGTTTGTCGAGAACGTGCTGGCCTCGCCCCAGACTGTGCTGGGCAGTGGCAAGTTCGAACTGTTTGACGCCACGTTTGCCGGTGCAGGCGACACCCTTTCGGCCGCCCTCACAGCGCTGGTGGCCAGTGGCAACGATCTGGGCGAAGCCACCAGTGAAGCCCTGAGCTACCTGGACCGTTGCCTGGACGCCGGATTTCGCCCCGGAATGGGGCACATCATTCCCGATCGCATGTTCTGGGCCCAGCCCGATGAGGACGATGGCGATGAAGACAAACCCCTTGACGAAACACAGGCCCTCGAAGGCTTCGTGATGCCACCCCATGACACCAAGCACTGACCTCAACATCCCCCTGTTCGAACGCGCCAAGGCGCTCATCCCTGGCGGCGTGAATTCGCCCGTACGGGCCTTCAAGGCCGTGGGCGGCACGCCCCGCTTTGTCAAGCGCGCGCAAGGCGCCTACTTCTGGGACGCCAATGACCAGCGCTTCATCGACTACATCGGCTCCTGGGGTCCGATGATCCTGGGCCACGGTCACCCGGCCGTGCTCGAAGCCGTGCAGAAAGCCGCGCTGGAAGGCTTCAGCTTTGGCGCCCCCACCGAGCGCGAGATCGAGCTGGCCGAAGAAATCCTGGGCCTGGTGCCCTCCATGGAGATGATCCGTCTGGTCAGCTCGGGCACCGAAGCCGGCATGAGCGCCATCCGCCTCGCGCGCGGCGCCACGGGGCGCAGCAAGCTCATCAAGTTCGAGGGCTGCTACCACGGCCATGCCGATGCGCTGCTGGTCAAGGCCGGCTCGGGCCTGGCCACCTTTGGCAATGCCACCAGCGCCGGCGTGCCGCCCGAAGTGGTGCAGCACACGCTGGTGCTCGAATACAACAACGTGGCCCAGCTCGAAGAGGCCTTCGCCCTGCACGGCAAGGACCTGGCCTGTCTGATGATCGAGCCCATTGCCGGCAACATGAACTTCGTGCGCGCCAGCGTGCCCTTCATGCGCCGCTGCCGCGAGCTGTGCACCGAATATGGCGCCTTGCTGGTGCTGGACGAAGTGATGACCGGCTTTCGCGTGGCCCTGGGCAGCGCGCAAAGTGTGTACGCCAAAAGCATCCCGGGCTTCCAGCCCGACATCACGGTGCTGGGCAAGGTGATCGGCGGGGGCATGCCGCTGGCGGCCTTTGGCGCCTCGCGCGCCATCATGGAGCACCTGGCACCCCTGGGCGCGGTGTACCAGGCCGGCACCCTGTCGGGCAACCCCGTGGCCACGGCCTGCGGCCTGGCCACGCTGCGCGAGATCCGGAAGCCCGGCTTCTTTGACGCCCTGGGCGCCAGTACCCGCTCGCTGGTCGATGGGCTGGCCGCAGCGGCGGCAGCCGAAGGCGTGCCTTTCAGCGCCGACTGCGAGGGCGGCATGTTCGGCTTCTTCCTGCTGCCCGAGTTGCCGCAGAACTACGCGCAAGTGCTGAAGACCGACGGCGCGCGCTTCAACCAGCTGTTCCACGGCCTGCTCGGCCGCGGCGTGTACATCGCGCCCGCGCTCTACGAAGCCGGCTTTGTGAGCGCCGCCCATACGGCGCAGGACATTGCCGACACCGTGGCCATTGCGCGCGACGTCTTCAAAACGCTCACAAAATAAGAGCACATAGCGATTACCAGATAGGCGCTACAAGTCAAAAACGCCCATTGGCTTTCTCCCCTCAACCCCGTGGCAACGCACCCCGTTGCCACGGGGTTTTTGCATGGTGCAGGCGTTCACAGCCCCGTCACAAACGCCTGTCAGCCTGGGTGGCTTTAACCCGAGCGTTCCACCATGCACAGCCCCCACGACAAGAAGCCCCTGACCAACTTGTTGCAGCCTGCTACCGCCACGGACACGGGCCGGCGCCGCTTCGTGCGCCAGATGGCCTGAGGAGCCACGGCGCTCGGCACCTTGCCGCTGGCGGCTTGCGGTGGCAGCGACGATCCGGAGCTGCGCTTTGTCCACAGCGTGGCCAGCGGCGACCCGCTGAGCGACCGCGTGATCCTGTGGACGCGCGTGACGCCGGCTGCGGGCGCCATGGCAGACATCCCCGTGCAATGGGAGCTGGCCAGCGATGCCGCCTTCACCACCGTGGTGGCCAAGGGCCAGGCCACCGCCACCGCAGCCCGGGCTGATCTACCGCAGTTTTCAATTTGGCGACCTGGTGGCGCTGCACATGCTGGACACGCGCGCCATCGGGCGCGAGGAGCAGCTCGACTACAACAACTACATCACCGCCAGCGGCATCGATGCCACAGGCTTTACCGCCGCCGTGGGCAACCCCGCGCGCCAGCTCCTGGGCAGCACGCAGACCCAGTGGCTGCAGCAGCAGATGGCGGCGTCCCGAGCCACCTGGCAGGTGCTGGGCCAGCAGGTGCTGATGGGGCGCATGAACGTGCCCGCCCCCCCCTGCTGCTCAATTTCAACAACCCCGCCACGGGGGTGTCGCTGTCGCAATACTCGGCCCTCGTGGCCAAGGCCCGGACTGCGCCCGCCACGCTGACCCCCGCCGAGCAGGCCATCCTGGCCCAGCCCAGCATCCCCTACAACCTCGACGCCTGGGACGGCTACCAGGCCGCGCGCGAAACCGTGCTGGGCACGGCCCGCAGCCTGGGCAAGAACCTGGTGGTGCTGTCGGGCGACACGCACAACGCCTGGGCCAACGAGCTGGCCGACATGAACGGCAACGCCGTGGGCGTGGAGTTCGCCACCTCGTCGGTGTCGTCGCCCGGCTTCGAGGAATACCTGCCCAAGGAAAACCCGGCCATGCTGGCGGGGGCATTCCAGCAGCTGATCAAGACGCTGAAATACTGCGACACCGCGCGCCGCGGCTACCTGCTGCTCACCGCCACGGCCACCGAGTGCCGCGCCGACTGGGTGTATGTGAACACCATCACCAGCCGCAACTACACCGCCAGCACCGACAAGTCACTCAAGGTGCTGGCCGGCGCCAGCGGGCGCGGGCGCATCGTGGCGGCCTGACCGCCCTGCGCTCGGAGCAGGAGCGCAAACAACAAAAAAGCGGCCGAGGCCGCTTTTTTTCGGATACCACCATGCCCTTGACACCGGCGCGGCCCATACCAGCAGCCCCTGCGCAAGGGCCGCCCCGCCGCGCTGGCGCCTCAGGGGGATGCACAGAACTCAATGCCTGAAGTGCCGCACACCGCTGAACACCATGGCCACGCCGCGCTCGTTGGCGGCGTCAATCACTTCCTGGTCGCGCATGCTGCCACCGGGCTGGATCACGCAGGTGGCGCCTGCATCCACCACCACATCCAGGCCGTCACGGAACGGGAAGAACGCATCGCTCGCCACCGCCGTGCCCTGCAGGGTCAGGCCGGCGTGCTGCGCCTTGATGCTGGCAATGCGGGCCGAATCCAGCCGGCTCATCTGGCCGGCACCTACGCCCATGGTCATGCCGCCCTTGCAGAACACGATAGCGTTGCTCTTGACGTACTTGGCCACCTTCCACGCAAACAACAGGTCTTGCATTTCTTCGAGCGAGGGCTGCTTCGTGGTCACCACCTTCAGGTCGGTCAGCGCCAGCTCGTGGTTGTCGGCGGTCTGCAGCAGCAGGCCCGAGCCGATGCGCTTGGCGTCCATGGCGTTGCGGCCGCGTTCCCAGTCGGTTTGGCCGCCATGGGCTGGCAGTGCGATTTTCATCAGGCGCACATTGGCCTTGGCCTTGAAGATTTCCAGCGCTTCCGCCGTGAAGTCGGGCGCCATCAGCACCTCGACAAACTGCTTGCTGACCTGGGCTGCGGCCGCGCCATCGACCACGCGGTTGAACGCGATGATGCCGCCAAAGGCGCTGGTGGGGTCGGTCTGGAAGGCCTTGCTGTAGGCGCTCAGGGCATCGAGGCCCACGGCCACGCCGCAGGGGTTGGCGTGCTTGACGATCACGCAGGCGGCGGCCTCGAAGCTCTTGACGCATTCCCAGGCGGCGTCGGCGTCGGCGATGTTGTTGTAGCTCAGTTCCTTGCCCTGCAGCTGCACGCCGGTGACCAGCGAGCCGGGCGCGGGGTGGAGGTCGCGGTACAGCGCGGCCTGCTGGTGGCTGTTTTCGCCATAGCGCAGGTCCTGCACCTTGGTGAAGATGCCGTTGCTCTGGCCGGGGAACTGGGTGCGGGCGGGCACATAGGTTTCCGACAGTTTTTCGGCTTCGAACGTGACCGAGGACAGGTAGTCGCTGATGGCGCCGTC
>JANJSZ010000053.1 GCA_024711405.1 Acidovorax sp. | reverse complement strand
CGTGCTGGATGTCGTCTTGCTGCCCGTGGTGGCAGGCTTTCTGCTTGCGGTGCTGCTGCGGGCGCGCAACCGCCGCAACCTGCCACTGATGGGGGTGCTGGTGTTGCTGTCCGTGGCCAACGGGGCGTTTCACCTGGCGGTGCTGGGTGTCCTCAACCTGCCGCCCATACAGGCGCTGTACGCGGGTCTGGCGCTGATCGTGATGATCGAGTGCGTGATGGCGGGGCGTGTGGTGCCAGCGTTCACCATGAGTGTGAACCCGGGGCTCAAGCTGCAGGCGCAGCGTCCGCTGGAGCTCGTGGTTCTGACCGTAACGGCGCTGGCACTGGCGTCCTGGGTGTGTGCTCCTGTCGGCGTGGGTGCGGTCACGGCGGTGCTGGCCGGGTTGGCAGCGCTGTTGCATGGATGGCGCATGTGGCGGTGGAAACCATGGATCACGCGCAATCGCCCCATTTTGTGGATCCTGCATGCGTCGTATGCATGGATTCCTGTGGGGTTCGTTCTGCTGGCATTGGCGCAACTGGGTGCCGTGGCGGTGTCGGCCGCGGTGCATGCCTTTGCCGTGGGTGCCACGGGCGGACTCATCGTCGGGATGATCACCCGCACGGCGCGCGGCCATACCGGCAGACCGCTACAGGCCGGGCGGCTGGAGGTGCTGGCCTATGGGCTGGTGATGGGCGCTGCTGTGCTGCGGGTCCTGCTGCCGCTGGCTGCACCGCAGTGGTATGCCGCCGCACTGGTGCTGGCTGCGCTGGCCTGGGCCACGGCCTTTGCCGTCTATCTGGGCCTGTACACCCCTTGGTTGACCCAGACGCGGCTGGACGGCAAGGACGGTTGATGTTTTCCCGCCATGCAGGCCTTGGCTGCCTGCATGCATGTGCCGCCCGGCCAGAGCGGTTCCTTTGGTTTTTTCACACCCTTTCAGAAAGGTTTTGCCATGCTTCCTACCCAGAGTTCCGTCATCGATGTCCGCGAGATTGCACCCCGCGAGCGCCACGCCCTGATTTTTGGTCGCTTTGACGCGCTATTGCCCGGCGAGGCGCTGCAACTGGTCAACGACCATGATCCTCAGCCCCTGCACCACCAGTTCCAGGCCCGCTCCGCCGGTGCCTTCAAGTGGGCCTATCTGCAGCAAGGCCCGGACCTTTGGCGTGTGCTGATCAGCAAGACCGAGCCCGCCGCGGCCCGGGAAGACTCCTGCTGCTCGGGTGGCGCCTGCGGAGGCTGAGGCACCACAGCACCGGCGGTGCAATGCCGCCGGGATCGCACCCGCAGAACGCGGCAGGCGCCCGCAAGGGGCTCCTGGTGATGGCGGTTTGCTACAGGCCCAGGGCCAGCATCGCGGCCTCGGACATCCTGGAGCGATCCCAGGGGGGATCGAACACCAGGTTGAGGGTGATCTCGCCCACGCGGGGCAGTGCCAACACCTTGTCGCACACCTCCTCGGCAATCGATTCGCCCATGCCGCAGCCCGGCGCGGTGAGTGACATGTCGATCCAGACCTTGACCTGGTCGCTGTCCAGTGGCTCGATGTCACAGCGGTAAATCAGACCCAGCTCGACAATGTCCACGGGAATTTCCGGGTCGTAACAGGTCTTGAGCGTCTGCCATACCAGGTCGCTCACATCCTCCAGTTCAACCTTGTCGGGCAGGGCCAGGGGGGCTGGCGGGGGTTTGCCGATGGCATCGGCATCCACGCCCTTCAGCCGCACCAGTTGCCCGTCCACCAGCAGCGTGAATGACGATCCCAAAGCCTGCGTGAGCTGCGCGCGTTCGCCCGCCGCAAGATCCAGTGGCGAGCCTTCGGGAATGCGCTCCACGCGTACCGGACGGTTGATCCGCACGTCTTCGCGGTGTCGTTTCATCATGGTGTGTTCCCCGATAGGGTGGTATCCGCTGCAGCAGGCGATGCGTCGGGTGCCTGCGCCAATGCGTGCATCAGGGCATGCCAGCCCAGCAGGGCGCATTTGATGCGGCTCGGGTAGCGGCGCACACCGGCCAGGCTGACGAGCTTGCCCAATTGCGCTTCCTCGGGTTCGATTTCGCCGGTGAGCACGGCACGGAAATGCTGCTGCAACTGCTGCGCGACAGCCACGTCCCGCCCCTGGACCGCCTCGCTCATCATCGAGGCCGAGGCGATGCAGATGGCGCACCCTTGCCCGCTGAAGCGGATGTCGCGCACCCGGCCGGCCTGAACATCCAGCTCCACGCTCAGGTCATCGCCGCACTGCGGATTGGTGCCGCGCGCCTGGAGGTTCGGCGCGGGCAGGTGGCCGAAGTTGCGCGGGGCGCGCTTGTGGTCCATCACCACCTCCTGGTACAGGTCGTTTTCAGCGGCGCTCATCGCAGTACCTCCAGGGCATGTGCCACGCCGGCGATGAGCCGTTCCACCTCGTCATGGGTGTTGTACAGCGCGAACGAGGCGCGGGTGGTCGGCCCGGTGCCCAGGTGGTCGAGCAGCGGCTGGGCGCAGTGGTGGCCGGTGCGCACGGCAATGCCTTGCGCATCCAGCAGGGTGCCGATGTCGTGCGGGTGCGCGTGCGGCGTGACGAAGGAAGCAATGGCAGACGTGGTGGCATGCGGCGCCAGCACCGTGATGCCTTCGATGGCGGCGAGGCCGGCCACGGCGTGCGCCCGCAGTGCCTGCACATGGGCATCGATGGCGGCACGGCCGATGTGTTCGATGAATGCGGCCGCCGCCGCCATGCCGACGGCGCCGGCGACGTTGGGCGTGCCGCCTTCGAGCCGGCTGGGCAGCGTGGCAAAGGCTGCGTCGGTGTAGCTCACCCGCTCGACCATGTCGCCGCCATAGCGCAGCGGCGCCAGGCGCTCCAGCGCTGCCATGCGCCCGACCAGGGCGCCGGTGCCCATGGGACCGTACATCTTGTGGCCCGAGAAAGCCATGAAATCGCAGGCCAGGGCCGACAGGTCGGGCACCGCGTGCCCCACGGCCTGTGCGGCGTCGAGCACGGTGAGCGCGCCGGCCTGCGCGGCCTGTGCCAGCAGGGCCGCGAACGGCGGTGTTTCGCCCGTGGCATTGGCGCAGGCCGTCAGGGCGAAGACGCGGGTGCGCGGGGTGAGCAGGCGGGCCAGGTCTTGCGCATGCAGTCGGCCCTGTGCATCGGGCAGCAGCACGCGAAGCATGGCGCCGCTGCGCCGGGCGGCCTGCTGCCACGGTACCAGGTTGGCGTGGTGCTCCAGGCCGCTGACGATGATCTCGTCCCCCGGCTGGAGGAAAGCACCACCCGGCTGCGCGGCCGAGAGCCCGTGCGCCACCAGGTTCAGCGCCTCGGTGGTGCCCGAGGTGAAGACCAGCTCGTGCCCGGAGCCCGCACCCACGAAACGCTTGAGGTCGCTGCGGGCCTGTTCGAAGGCGTCGGTGGCGCGCTGGCTCAAGGTGTGCACGCCGCGGTGGATGTTGGCGCGGTCATGTGCTTCGAAATGGCGCATGGCGGCCAGCACCGGCAGCGGCACCTGTGTCGTGGCGGCGTTGTCGAGGTAGGCCAGCGCCGCGCCGTGGATGCGCTGCTCTAGTACCGGAAACAGGGTGCGCACGCCGCTGGCGAGTGCACCGGGGGGAGCGACCAGCGCCTGCAGGAAATGCATTTCACCCATGGTGTGGCTCCTCGGTTGCGGTCAGGTGGCGTGCCAGGGTGCGCGCCAGCAGGCCATCTTCCTCCAGCGTGGCCAGCAGGTCGGGGGCGTCGAAGCAACGTTCCAGCAGCGCGGTGGCCATGCCTTGGATGATCAGCGTGCGCGCGCTGGCTTCGTCCAGGCCCCGCTGGCGCGCGTAGAACAGGGCGTCTTCGGGCAGTGCACCCCAGGTGGCGCCGTGCGCGGCCTGGACGTTGTCGTGGTGGATTTCCAGGTGCGGGCGCAGCACCAGCCGGGGCTGGCCTGCCAGCGGGATGCCGCTCAGGCGCTGGCGCACATTGGCTTCGCTGGCGCCCGGGGCGATGCGGGTGTGGGCGTTGGCCACCGCATGGGCCTTGCCGCTGGCCAGCACCAGGGCCTCCACGGCACTGTGGGTGTGGGCGGCGTTGTGCAGGGTCTGCACCTGCTGCTCCAGCACCGAGCTGCTGGCCAGCAGCACGCCGGCGGTGCGCGCGCTGGCGTGGGCACCCTGCAGATCCAGCGCGCTGCGTTGCAGATGGTATGCGCTGTCCGACGCGATGAGCGCCTGCGCATACTGCGCGCCCTGGTCCAGGTGCGCCTGCACGATGTGGGCAATCTGGTCATCCGCGGCGGGGGTTGCCATGCGCAGATGCTGCAGCGTCGCGCCTTGCCCGACATGGAGGTGGATGCGCAGGTTCTGCACGAGCGGGGGCCCGCATGGGGCTGGCTCGCGTTCGTGGGTCTCGATCAGCACGCAGCGCACGCCGTCCTGCACTTCCACCACGAGCAGCGGGGCTTCCACCCGGGTGCGTGGCTGGTGGCGCAGGTGCAGCCACACGGTCTGGCCCGTGTGGGTAACGGGCGTGCCACCGATGCGCAGGCGCAGGCCCTGGCGGCACAGGGCGCGGTGCGCCCAGGCAAAGGGGGCGGCGTCGCCTTCGCCGGGCAGCGGCAGGCCGGCGAACAACTCGGCGCGCTGGGCCGGATCGCTGGCATCCAGCCAGCGGGCGCTGACGCCCACTGGCGGTGTGCCGCCCACCGGGTGCAGTGTCCAGCCGGCACCCGCAAGGGATGAAGCGTTGCCGTCTGCCGTGGCAGGAGGGGCGGCGTCTCCCAGCCAGGTCTCAGGCCCGGGTGGTGGCAGGTGGCGAAAGGATTCGCTGCGTGCGGGTATCCAGCCCCGCAGGGCCAGGTGCTCCCGGGCGGTCAGTGCGTCGGCTCTTGCGGTGTCCATGGCTCAGGCCTCCACGGGTTCGGCCGCGCGCGCGAAGCCGGTGCGGGCAATGCCGCGCGCCAGTTCCAGGTTGCCGGTGTCAGCGATGCAGCCTTGATCGAGCCGCAACACGGTGTCGGGCTGCAGCGATTCGATGAGTTGCAGGTAGTGCGACACCACCACGAAGGCCGTGCCCTGGGCGCGCAGCTTCTGCACGAGCTGGACGACGGCGCGCACGCCATCGACGTCCATGCCCGAATCGATTTCGTCGAGCAGCGCCAGGCGCGGCTGCAAGAGCGCGAGCTGCAACAACTCATTGCGCTTGCGCTCGCCCCCCGAAAAACCTTCATTGACCGGGCGGCCCAGCATGGCTTCGGGCAGGCCCAGCTGCCGGGCGGCGGCGCGGGCACTGCCCAGGAAATCGAAGGCGTCCAGCGGCGCCTCGCTCCGGGCCTCGCGCACCGCGTTGAGCGCAGTGCGGATGAACAGGTTGTTCTTCACGCCCGGGATGTCGGGCGGCGTCTGGAAGGACAGGAACAGGCCGGCCCTGGCGCGCTCCTGGGCATTCATGGCCAGCAGATCCTGCCCCGCAAACTGCACCTGGCCGCCCACGGCGCGGTAGTTCGGGTGGCCGGCCAGCGCCAGGCCCAGCGTGCTCTTGCCGCTGCCGTTGGCGCCCATCAGCACCACCAGGGAGCCGGGTGCCACATCGAGCGAGACCGAGTGCAACACGGTGCGCTCGCCCACATTCACGCGCAGGTTGCGCACTTGCAGCAGGGGGGAGGGGGTTGTCATGGGGTGTCCTTGGTTCAATTTTGATAGCTTGCAGCGCTTGATGGATAAGGGCTAAAGGCGGTTTTTTTGACTGCAAGCCGGTGTTTCAACCCACCGCGCCTTCGAGGGACACCGCCAGCAGGGCCTTGGCTTCGAGCGCGAATTCCATCGGCAGCTCTTCGAGCACCGCCTGGCAGAAGCCGCCGACGATCAGCGCCGTGGCCTCCTGCGGGTCGATGCCGCGCTGCTGGCAGTAAAAAAGTCGCTCTTCGGAGATGCGCGTGGTGGTTGCCTCGTGTTCGACCACGGCGTCGCTGCGCGCGGTGTCGATGTACGGGAACGTGTGGGCACCGCAATCGGGGCCGATCAGCAGCGAATCGCACTGCGTATGGTTCGCGGCGCCGGCGGCGGTGGGTGCCACGCGCACCAGGCCGCGGTAGCTGTTGTGCGCGTGCCCGGCGCTGATCCCTTTGGAGACGATGCGGCTTTTGGTGTTGCGCCCGAGGTGGATCATCTTGGTGCCGGTGTCGGCCTGCTGGAAGTGGTTGGACACCGCGATCGAATGGAACTCGCCGCTCGATTCGTCGCCGCGCAGCACCACGCTGGGGTATTTCCAGGTGATGGCCGAGCCGGTCTCGATCTGCGTCCAGGCGATGTGGGCGCGCTTGCCGGCGCACAGCCCGCGCTTGGTGACGAAGTTGTAGATGCCGCCGCGTCCGTTCTCGTCGCCGGGGTACCAGTTCTGCACGGTGGAATACTTGATGTGCGCGTCTTCGTGTGCCACCAGTTCCACCACGGCGGCGTGCAGCTGGTGCTCGTCGCGCTGCGGCGCCGTGCAGCCTTCAAGGTAGCTCACATGGCTGCCTTCTTCGGCAATGATCAGCGTGCGCTCGAACTGCCCGGTGTTGCGCGCATTGATGCGGAAATACGAGGACAGCTCCATCGGGCAGCGCACACCCTGGGGGATGTAGACAAAGGAGCCATCGGAGAACACGGCCGAATTCAGCGCGGCATAGAAGTTGTCGCCCGGCGGCACCACGGTGCCCAGGTAGCGCTCGATCAGCGCGGGGTGGTGCTCCACCGCGTGCGAGAACGAGCAGAAGATCACGCCCACCTTGGCCAGTTGCTCGCGGAACGTGGTGCCCACCGAGACCGAGTCGAACACCGCGTCCACGGCCACGCCGGCCAGGCGCGCGCGTGCGTGCAGCGGCACGCCGAGCTTTTCGTAGGTTTCCAGCAGTTTGGGGTCCACATCGGCCAGGCTCTGGGGTCCGTCCTGGAGCGATTTGGGGGCCGAGTAGTAGCTCAGCGCCTGGAAATCCACCGGCTCCATCTGCAACTGGGCCCAGGCGGGCGGGGGCATGGACAGCCAGCGTTCAAAGGCTGCCAGGCGCCATTGCAGCAGAAACTCGGGCTCGTGCTTGCGCCGTGAAATGGCGCGGATGGTGCCTTCGTCCAGGCCGGGCGGCAGGGAATCGGACGCAATGTCGGTCACAAACCCGTGCAGGTAAGGGCGCTCCAGCGCCTGGGCCAGCGGCGCGGCCTGTTCAACGGTGGACATGGCGTTTCCCCAACGGATTGGCGGTTGCTGCCCGGATGGCCTGGCGATGGGTGGCTGTGGCGTGGGGAACCATGGTGAGGTCTTTGGGATAGAGGTGCTTTAAAGATTCATATGTTATGCATGTTTAATGGCGGATACAAGCACGGCAGGTGGTAACCGTGCCTGGCCCATGGGCATCGGCGGGTGCCGCGGTGGGTTTTTTGCGGGGTTAGGTGGCGCGAAACGGGCTGCGCGCCTGCAGGTGGTCCAGATAGTCTTCCACGCCTGCGCCCTCACGGGCCAGAAAGCGTTCCACCGCGTCGGCAAAGGCCGGGTGTGCCAGCCAGTGCGTGCTGGTCGCCTGCACCGGCAGCAGGGCGCGCGCCATCTTGTGTTCGCCCTGGGCGCCCCCTTCAAAGCGCTGCACGCCGTGGGCTATGCACCATTGCAGCGGCTGGTAGTAGCAGGCCTCGAAATGCAGGCAGTCCACGCGCTCCAGCGCGCCCCAGTAGCGGCCATACGCGGCGCGTGGTGGGTTTTTTGCATGATGAATTGCGTTGACGCAGGTGGAGTCATCGTCAATAGCTATCAAACTGCTAGCAATTGATCGGCCCTCCCGCTCGGCAATGAACAGCAGCCAGTGCCCGGGCATCCGGTCGGCCATCTGCTGAAAGAAGGCCCGCGTGAGGTAGGGCGGATTGCCATGCTCCAGGTAGGTGCGTTCGTAGCAGCGGTAAAAGAAGTCCCAGTCGGACGGGCTGATGTCGGCCCCCAGCGCCCAGCGGAAGGTGACGCCTGCTTCGGCCACACGCCGGCGTTCCTGGCGGATCTTCTTGCGCTTGTCCTGGGACAGGCTGGCGAGAAAGTGGTCGAAGCTTTCGAAAGCCAGGCCTGGGCCGCCGCCGGGCCGCCCCAGTGCGGTGAGCACCCCCTCGGAGGGCTGCGAACCAAGCGAAACAGGGAGCGTGGGGGGCGCATTCTGCCAATGAAACTGCACCGTATGCCGCAGCATCAGTCCTTTCCGGGCGCTGGTCAGCACGTCGTCGTCGCTGGCGAACAGCACATGCAAGGACGACAGGCCCTCGTCTTCGCACCACTGGCGCAGCGCCTGCACCAGCCGCTGGCGCGTGGCTTCGTCGCGCGCCAGCAGCCGGGAGCCGGGCACGGGCGTGAAGGGCACGGCCACCACGGCCTTGGGGTAATACGGCACGCCATGCTGCTCGTAGGCACTGGCCCAGGACCAGTCGAACACGTATTCGCCGTGGGAGTGGCTCTTGAGGTACAGCGGGCAGGCGGCCACCAGCGCATCGCCCTCCCAGAGCGTCATGAAGCGGGGCGTCCAGCCCGTTTGGGGAACGGCGCTTTCGCTGGTGTGCAGGGCGGCCAGGTATTCATGGCGCATGAAGGGAGTGGCGTGCGATTGCCGCGCCAGCAGGGCGTTCCAGGCGCTGGCGTCCACCTCCAGCGGCGATGCCAGCACGCGCGCGATAATGGCGCCTTCAGCCATGCTGCCTCCATGGGCCGCCGCCCAGCGCGGGGCTCCGAGGGGTGGCGGTGTCCAACCTGGCCGCAGGGGCCGATCCCAGTTCCATGACGCTCTCCATTTGCACCGCTCAGCTCAATTTTGTCGTGGGCGACATGCCCGGCAATGCGCAAAAAATCATTGTTGCCGCACGTGAGGCCCATGCGCAGGGCGCACGGCTGCTGCTGACGCCCGAACTGGCCATCTGTGGTTACGCGGCAGAAGACCTGTTTTTGCGCCCCGCATTTCTTGCGGCCTGTGATGATGCCGTGAAAACCGTGGCCCGCGAGACCGCAGGGTTGAAGGACCTCGCGATCGTGCTGGGCCACCCGCAAAAGCAGGCGCCGGATGATCCGGCATTCAGCCCCTGCCTGAATGCGGCCAGCGTGCTGCGGCATGGCCAGATCGAGCAGACCTATGCCAAGTGCGAGTTGCCCAACTACCAGGTGTTCGATGAGCGCCGCTATTTTGTCGCCGGCCAGTCGCCCTGCGTGTTCGAGGTGGAGGGCGTGCGGGTGGGGGTGCTGGTCTGCGAGGACGCATGGTTTGCCGCGCCCGCGCGCGCTGCGGCGCAGGCGGGGGCACAGCTGCTGGCGGTGATCAATGCCTCGCCCTTTCACCTGGGCAAGAGCGCCGAGCGCGAGCAGACCATGCGCGAGCGGGTGGCCGAGACAGGCCTGCCGTTGGTCTATGCCCACCTGGTGGGCGGGCAGGACGAGGTGGTTTTCGAAGGCCGTTCCTTTGCCCTGAATGCCGATGGTTCGGTGGCCGGTCGGGCGCCTGGTTTCGAGGAAAAACTGGTGTTTGCGCACGTCCATGCAGCGCAAACAGCTATCAAAATAGAAGCGGGTGTGGCGCCCGAGCGCAGTCTGGAGGCCGACCTGTGGGACGCGCTGGTGCTGGGCGTGCGCGACTATGTGCGCAAGAACGGCTTTCCGGGCGCCTTGCTGGGCCTGTCGGGCGGCATCGATTCGGCGCTGGTGCTGGCGATTGCCGTGGACGCCCTGGGCGCCGACAAGGTGCGCACCGTGATGATGCCCTCGCCCTACACGGCGGACATCAGCTGGATCGACGCGCGCGACATGGCCGAGCGCATGGGCGTGCGCCATGACGAAATCGCGATCGCACCCCCGTTCGAGGCCTTCAAGGCGGCGCTGGCGAGCCAATTTTCCGGCCTGCCCGAGGACACGACCGAGGAGAACCTGCAGGCCCGCATCCGCGGCACGCTGCTGATGGCGTTGTCGAACAAGTTTGGCGTCATCGTGCTGACCACCGGCAACAAGAGCGAGATGGCCACCGGCTACTGCACGCTGTATGGCGACATGGCCGGCGGCTTTGCTCCCATCAAGGATGTGGCCAAGACCCGGGTGTTCGATCTGGCGCGCTGGCGCAATGCCCACGATCCGTATGGCACCGGCGCCAACCCCATCCCCGAGCGCATCATCACGCGCCCACCCAGTGCCGAATTGCGCCCCGACCAGAAAGACCAGGACAGTTTGCCGGCCTATGAGGTGCTCGATGCGATCGTGGCGCGTTACATGGAAAATGACGAACCGATAGAGTCCATCATTGCCGCCGGTTTTGAGCGCGCAGATGTCGAACGCGTCACCCGGCTGATCAAGCTGAATGAATACAAGCGCCGCCAGGCACCCTTGGGCGTGCGCGTCACGCGCCGCAGCTTCGGCAAGGACTGGCGCTACCCTATCACCAGCCAATTCAGGGCCTGACGGGCATCCGCCAGTTCCATCGCCTTTTTATATCCTCCAGGAGACTCCCCCATGAAAATGATCACCGCCGTCATCAAGCCTTTCAAGCTGGAAGAGGTCCGTGAAGCCTTGGCCGAATGCGGTGTGACGGGCCTCACCGTGACCGAGGTGAAGGGTTTCGGGCGCCAGAAGGGCCACACCGAGCTGTACCGTGGGGCGGAGTATGTGGTGGATTTCCTGCCCAAGGTGAAGGTGGAAGTCGTGGTCAAGACCGAAGACCTGGAGCGCTGCGTAGACGCCATTGTCAATGTGGCGCGCACGGGCAAGATTGGCG
>JANJSZ010000015.1 GCA_024711405.1 Acidovorax sp. | reverse complement strand
GGATTTCATCCACCTCGACGCGGTCGTTCGCCATCATCTGCACGATACGGCCGATGCGCTCTTTCTTGCCCTTGACCGAGTTGAAGACGGTGTCGCCCTTGGACAGCACACCCGAATAGACGCGCACGAACGTCAGCTGACCCACGAACGGGTCGGTCATCAGCTTGAAGGCCAGCGCAGAGAACTTCTCGCTGTCATCGGCCTTGCGGGTGACAGGGTTTTCGTCGTCATCGGTGCCCGTGACGTCCGGGATGTCCGTCGGTGCTGGCAGGTAGTCGATCACGGCGTCCAGCATGCGCTGCACGCCCTTGTTCTTGAACGCGGTGCCGCACAGCATGGGGTGGATTTCGGTTGCAATGGTGCGCTGGCGCAGGCCCTGCTTGATTTCCTCTTCGCTCAAGTCACCTTCTTCCAGGTACTTGTTCATCAGCTCTTCGGTGGCTTCGGCCGCAGCTTCCACCATTTTTTCGCGCCATTCCTTGGCAGTTTCCAGCAGGTCAGCCGGAATCTCTTCGTAGCTGAACTTCATGCCCTGGGAGGCTTCATCCCAGATGATGGCCTTCATCTTGAGCAGGTCGACCACGCCACGGAAGTTTTCTTCGGCGCCGATTGGAATCACCACGGGCACGGGGTTGGCCTTCAGGCGCAGCTTCATCTGCTCGACGACCTTGAAGAAGTTGGCACCGGTACGGTCCATCTTGTTCACAAAGGCCAGACGCGGCACCTTGTACTTGTTGGCCTGGCGCCAGACGGTTTCCGACTGGGGCTGCACGCCGCCCACGGCGCAGTACACCATGCAGGCGCCGTCGAGCACGCGCATGGAACGCTCGACTTCAATCGTGAAGTCCACGTGGCCGGGGGTGTCGATGATGTTGAAGCGGTGCTCGGGGTAGGACAGGTCCATGCCCTTCCAGAAGCAGGTCACGGCGGCGGAAGTGATCGTGATGCCGCGCTCTTGTTCCTGCTCCATCCAGTCCGTGGTGGCGGCGCCATCATGCACCTCACCCAGCTTGTGGGTCACGCCGGTGTAGAAAAGAATACGCTCGGTGGTCGTGGTCTTGCCAGCGTCAATGTGGGCCGAGATACCGATATTGCGGTAGCGCTCGATGGGAGTCTTGCGAGCCATGGTGGATCCTTGGATGGGTCGTGTTATTCGGGGGCGGGCCCAGCATTCTGACGCTGCAACCCGTCAATTTTGTGACCGCCTCAATCGCCACAAGGCTGCAGGCAAAAATGCCGGCAGCCTTGCGCTGTGCGACGAGGGCGGTTCGTCGGTTTAGAAGCGGAAGTGGCTGAATGCCTTGTTGGCTTCGGCCATGCGGTGCACTTCATCACGCTTCTTCATGGCGCCGCCACGGCCTTCGGTGGCTTCGAGCAGTTCGTTGGCCAGACGCTGGGCCATCGACTTCTCACCACGCTTGCGGGCCGCTTCCTTGATCCAGCGCATCGACAGGGCCAGACGACGCACAGGACGCACTTCCACAGGCACCTGGTAGTTGGCACCACCCACACGGCGGGACTTGACTTCGACCATGGGCTTGACGTTGTTGATGGCAACAACGAAAGCTTCCAGCGGGTCCTTGTCGGGGTGCTTCTTCTCGATCAGCTCCAGGGCACCGTAAATGATGCGCTCTGCAACTGCCTTCTTGCCGCCTTCCATGATCACGTTCATGAATTTGGACAGCTCTACATTGCCGAACTTGGGATCCGGCAGGATTTCACGTTTGGGGACTTCGCGACGACGTGGCATTTTTCACCTCATTCTTGCTTCAGTTGGCATCTTTTCAGACACCGCGAGAGCCATTCAGGACTCCCACTTACTCGACCCACGCAAGACATTTGCGCTTGGGGTCACTACGCTGCATCACCGCGCCACGCGGGAAACAGCACCTTTTATCTTGGTCAACCGCAGGCTTATTTGGCCTTTGGCTTCTTCGCACCGTACTTGGAGCGCGACTGCTTGCGGTCTTTCACGCCCTGCAAGTCGAGCGAACCGCGCACGATGTGGTAACGCACACCGGGCAAGTCCTTGACACGACCGCCGCGAACCAGCACGACGCTGTGTTCCTGCAGGTTGTGGCCTTCACCGCCGATGTAGGAAATGACTTCGAAACCGTTGGTCAGGCGCACCTTGGCGACCTTCCGCAGAGCGGAGTTAGGCTTCTTTGGCGTCGTGGTGTACACACGGGTGCACACGCCACGGCGCTGTGGAGAGTTTTGCATCGCGGGGCTCTTGGAGTTGGTCGTTTCGACCTGACGCCCCTGACGCACGAGCTGGTTAATGGTTGGCATGAATACGTCCCTAAACGTGAAATGCTTCGTGAAAGCGAAAACGTGAATCCCTTCGGAAATTCCGAAAAGCCTTCTAATGTATCAGCTTGGCCCAAGATAGGCAACTGACCATCGATTTGGCGGTTCCCCGGCCAGGGCAGCCATGCAAGGGCCGCCCCGCCGCACCGGCTGCCCCCCCCTTCCCGCGCTCAGCGCGAGAGAAGGGGGAAGGCGCACAGCGCCTCCGGAGGTGGCTCCTTATTTAATCCACAACCGGATGGCATCCCAGGCACGGCCCAGAATGCCGGCCTGCTCGACGCCGTCCAGCGCCACCAGCGGCACCTCGACCAGCGGTTGCTCACCCAGCACCACCTTGAGCGAGCCAATCGCCTGGCCCTTGGTGAACGGGGCCACCAGGGGATCCTGGCGCACGATCTGCGTCGTGACCTTGCCGGCGCTGCCCGAGGGCACAGCCACGACGATGGCCTCGGAGCGACCGATCCGGATGGTGCTTTCCGTGCCTTTCCATACGGCGGGCGTGGCAACGGGCTGGCCGGCATCGAACAGCTTGACGGCATCAAAGGCGGTGTAGCCCCAGTTCAGCAGCTTCTGGCTCTCGTTGGCGCGGGCATTCTCGCTGGCGGCACCCAGCACGATGGACAGCAAGCGGCGCTGGCCCACATTGGGAAACTCGCGCTTGGAAGTGGCCACCAGGCAGTAACCGGCGGCTGCGGTGTGCCCGGTCTTGAGGCCGTCCACGGTGGGGTCTCGGAACAGCAGCGAATTGCGGTTGTTGCCATTGGAGGCGGGCGTGCCGGGGTAGCTGTACTGCTTGGTGGCGTAATAGTGCATGTACTCCGGGAAGTCCTTCATGAGCCGGGTGGCCAGGGTGGCCAGGTCGCGCGCCGTGGTGGTGTGGCCGGGCTCCGTCAGCCCCTCGGGGTTTTTGTAGGCCGTGCCCTTCATGCCCAGGGCCTGGGCCTGGTCGTTCATGAGCTTGACGAAATTTTCAGCGGTTCCGCCCACGCCCTCGGCCAGCGCCATGGTGGCGTCGTTGCCCGACTGCACGATCATGCCCTTGAGCAAATCGTCCACTGGCACCTGCATCTTGGGGTCGATGAACATGCGCGAACCGGGCATCTTCCAGGCACGCACGCTCACGGGCAGCTTTTGCTCCAGCGTGATCTTCTTGGCGCGCAGGGCGTCAAATACCAGGTAGCCCGTCATGAGCTTGGTGAGAGAGGCCTGCTCCACCGGCGCATCGATGTCTTTGGCCGCCAGCACCTGGTTGGCCGTCACGTCCACCAGCATGTAGGTGCGAGCGGCGATCTCGGGGGGCTGGGGCGCCTGGGCGTGGACGCCGAAGGCGGCAGGGGCAAGCACAGCAAGGACGGCCAGGGATCGCAACGCGGACAGGATTCGTTTCATGGGGCAACAAAGGGCTGGAAAGGCTCGAAAAAGGGTTGAAAAAAGACCAGGAGGGAGGACGGTGACCAGCCGGGGCCGGCTCGGACGCGCCTCTCAGGCGCCCGATTGAAGGTGGCGGGCCACCAGATTCTTCAAAAGCGTCAATTGTCCGTGAAAGAAATGGCCGCCACCGGGAACGACTGTGACAGGCAGTATCTGCGGCCGCGCCCAGTCGAGCACGGCCGACAGCGGCACGGTGTCATCGCGTTCGCCATGCAGCACCAGCGTACGCAGATGGGCCTCGGGCGGCACAGGCGCCACCGTGAAGCGGCTCGCGGCGGTGCCGACCAGCACCGCCTGCGCGACCTCGCGCTCGCTCCACAGGGCGGCCAGGGCATGGCTGGTGACGAAGGCGCCAAACGAGAAACCGGCCAGCGCAATGGGCCCCTCGGGCGCCACCTGCTGGACCACGGCCAGCAGATCCTGCAGCTCGCCGCGCCCTTCGTCATAGGCTCCGGCACTGGCGCCCACGCCCCGGAAATTGAAGCGCACCGTGGTCCAGCCGCATTGGGTGAACGCGCGCGCCAGGGTCTGTACCACCTTGTTGTCCATGGTGCCGCCAAACAGCGGATGGGGATGGGCAATGACGGCCACACCGCGCGAGACCGCGCCATCGTGCAGAGCCACATCGCGCGCCGCCTCGATGGCACCGGCAGCGCCGTTCAGCGCCAAGCGTTCGGTTTGTGCATTCACAGATTGCTACCTATTCAATAGCATCTAGCGTTTACCAAACAAGCGCCAGATGCCAAAAACACTCAAGGATTAGTTGAGCGGCGCTCAGCGCCCAAGTTCCGGCGGCGTGAGCAGGCGTTCGACGATCTGGCCGTTTTTCAGGTGCGACTCCACGATTTCGTCCACATCGCTGGCGTCCACATACGAATACCAGGTGCCCTCGGGGTACACCACGGCCACGGGGCCGGCGGCGCAGCGGTCCATGCAGCCCGCCTTGTTCACCCGCACCTTGCCGGGGCCCGCCAGGCCTGCCGCCTTGACCTGCGCCTTGCACCGGTCGAAGGCCTCCTGGGCGCCATGGTGGGCACAGCTGTTTTCGCCATTGGCCCGGTCGTTCAGGCAAAAGAAGATGTGGCGGGCGAAATAGCCGGTCGCTGCGGCGGGGGTGGAGGGGGTGTCGCTCATCGGAGCATTCTAGTTTTTCGACTCCCGGCGCGACACCCGAATGAGCACATAGGCCAGTGCGGCATAGGGCCACAGCCAGCCCAGCCACTGCCCCAGGCCAAAAAAGCGGATGAAACGCCCCTGCTCCCAGGTTTGCAGCGTATGGGCAAAATAGGCACTGGCGGGGGCCTGGTTGAGCAGCCCCAGATACCAGGCCAGCGCCAGCAGCAACACCGCCGCGCTGGCGCGTCGCGGCAAGGCCAGAAGCAGCGCCGCCAGCCCCAGCGCCGCCCCCACCCCGACGCGCGTGGGCAGCTCCAGCCAGCTCCAGGCGTGCGATGGCCCCCAGCTCAGCGCCGCCGACAGGGCCGTGACCCCGATCCCCACCACCGCCACTGCGATGGCAAACAGGACGCGGCGCCCCACATGGCGGATGACGCAATAGCCCAGCAGACACGGGATCAGCAGCCCCAGCGTGACGCACAGCAGCTCGCCGCCGGGGGACAGGGGCTCCAGCGGCGCATCGCGCACCGGCAGCCATTCAAGGAAGGGCGTGTCGGCCAGCAGGTCTTCGAGGCCCTGCTCCAGCCGCTCCAGCACCTGGCCCAGGCCAAAAGGCACGGCTGCCGGAAACAGCAGCGCCGCAGGCCACAGCGCCAGCAGCACCAGCGCACCGCGCGCATCGCGCACGAACCAGCGGGCGCGGAAATCGCTCCAGCGATCGATGGCCCCCCAGCGCTCCAGCAGCGCCGCCGTGAACGCCCCCGCCAGCGTTCCAAGGGCGTTGAGCAACAGGTCCAGGTTGGAAGGCACGCGCCGGGGCAGGTAGATCTGCAGATACTCCATCAGCAGCGACAGCAGCGAACCCGCCAGCGTGGCCAGCAGCACCGCCCCGCGCTCGCGGCCCGAACGCAGCAGCGCCAGCACCAGCAAAAAGCCAAGGGGGGCATAACCCGCCATGTTGATGGCGACATCAAACCCCGTCCAGTACGGCGGCGGCAACGGTGCCGACAGGAACACCCAGGGATCGATCCCCTGATCGCGCCAGCCATCAAACGGGAACAGGCTGGCAAAGACAATCAGCGCTGCATGGATCAGCGCCAGCGGCCAGGCAGAGGTCTTGTGCACCGGCGCAGGCCCCGTGTGTCAGAACGGCTTGACCACCACCAGCACCACGGCCATCAGCAGCAGCAGCACGGGCACTTCATTGAACCAGCGGAACCAGACATGGCTCTTGCGGCTGGTTTCGGCGATGAGCTTGCGCAGCAGCACGGCGCAGGCGTGGTGGTAGCCGATCACCAGCACCACCACGACCAGCTTGGCGTGCATCCAGCCATTGCCCGGACCGCGTCCGATGCCATAGCCCAGCCAGAGCCACAGGCCCAGCGCCACGGCAGGCACGGCCAAGATGGTGGTGAAGCGCAGC
>JANJSZ010000007.1 GCA_024711405.1 Acidovorax sp. | reverse complement strand
ACCATGTAGAACGCCTGCTCTGGCAGGTGATCACACTCGCCATTCACGATCATCTTGAAACCACGGATGGTTTCCGACAGCGGAACGTACTTGCCAGGCGAACCCGTGAACACTTCGGCCACGTGGAAAGGCTGCGACAGGAAACGCTGGATCTTGCGCGCACGGGCCACGGCCAGCTTGTCTTCAGGCGCCAGTTCGTCCATGCCCAGAATGGCGATGATGTCGCGCAGTTCCTTGTAGCGCTGCAGCGTGCCCTGCACGGCGCGCGCCGTGGTGTAGTGGTCTTCACCCACGACGTTCGGGTCCAGCTGGCGGCTGGTGGAGTCCAGCGGGTCCACGGCGGGGTAGATACCCAGCGAAGCGATGTCGCGCGACAGCACCACGGTGGAGTCCAGGTGGGCAAACGTTGTGGCTGGCGAGGGGTCGGTCAAGTCATCGGCTGGCACGTAAACGGCCTGGATGGAGGTGATCGAACCGACCTTGGTGGACGTAATACGCTCTTGCAGGCGGCCCATTTCTTCGGCCAGCGTAGGCTGGTAGCCCACGGCGGAAGGCATACGACCCAGCAGAGCGGACACTTCGGTACCGGCCAGCGTGTAGCGGTAGATGTTGTCCACGAAGAACAGCACGTCACGGCCTTCGTCACGGAAGGATTCCGCGATGGTCAGACCGGTCAGGGCCACGCGCAGACGGTTGCCTGGGGGCTCGTTCATCTGGCCGTACACCATGGCAACCTTGGACTCTTCGAGCTTCTCCAGGTTCACCACGCCGGAATCGGCCATTTCATGGTAGAAGTCGTTCCCTTCGCGGGTACGCTCGCCCACACCAGCGAACACCGACAAACCCGAGTGGGCCTTCGCGATGTTGTTGATGAGTTCCATCATGTTCACGGTCTTGCCCACACCGGCACCACCGAACAGACCCACCTTGCCGCCCTTGGCGAACGGGCACACCAGGTCGATCACCTTGATGCCGGTTTCCAGCAGCTCTTGCGAAGGCGACAGCTCGTCGTACGCAGGGGCCTTGCGGTGGATGGATGCGGTCAGGTCTTGGCTGACAGGGCCCCGTTCGTCGATGGGCGCGCCCAGCACGTCCATGATGCGACCCAGCGTCGCCTTGCCCACGGGCACGGTGATGGGGTTGCCGGTGTTGGTCACCATGATGCCGCGGCGCAGACCGTCGGAAGAACCGAGCGCAATGGTACGCACGATGCCATCGCCCAGCTGCTGCTGCACTTCCAGCGTCAGGGACGAACCTTCGAGCTTCAGAGCGTCGTAAATCTTGGGCATCTGGTCGCGGGGGAACTCAACGTCCACCACAGCGCCGATACATTGAACAATCTTGCCTTGCACTTGAGCCATTTTTCGCTCCAATTTAGATGTTGGTTGAGCTGCTTACACAGCAGCGGCGCCGGACACGATTTCCGAAAGTTCTTTCGTGATCGCTGCCTGGCGCGTCTTGTTGTAGACCAGCTTCAACTCGCCAATGACGCTGCCGGCGTTGTCGGTGGCGGCCTTCATGGCCACCATGCGTGCCGACTGCTCGGACGCCATGTTTTCCGCAACCGCCTGGTAGATCAGGGACTCGACATAACGGACCAGCAGCTCGTCAATGACGCTCTGCGCATCGGGCTCGTAAATGTAGTCCCAGCCATGCTCCGTCTTCTCGGCATGCATCTGCTCGGACGACAGGGGGAGCAACTGCTCCACCACCGATTCCTGCTTCATGGTGTTGATGAACTTGGTGTAGCTCAGGTACACCGCGTTGATCTTGCCTTCTGCATAAGCATCGAGCAGCACCTTCACCGGACCAATCAGCTTGTCCAGATGGGGCGTGTCGCCCAGACCCGTCGCATGCGAAACCACCTTGGCGCCGACACGGTTCAGGAAACCCAAACCCTTGTTGCCAATGGCCACGGCCTCGGTGGACACGCCAGCGCTCTGCAGCTCACGCAACTTGGTCGTCACGGCACGCAACACGTTGGTGTTCATGCCGCCGCACAGGCCCTTGTCGGTCGTCACCACAATCATGCCCGCCACCTTGGCATCGTTCACTTTCATGAACGGATGCACGTATTCGGGGTTGGCGTGGCCGAGGTTGGCTGCAATGTTGCGGATCTTCTCGCTGTAGGGACGGGCGGCACGCATCCGGTCCTGCGCCTTGCGCATTTTGGATGCAGCCACCATCTCCATGGCTTTGGTGATCTTCTTGGTGTTTTCCACCGATTTGATCTTGCCGCGTATTTCCTTGCCTGCTGCCATGATGGCTCCTCGTCCGGTTTAAGCGAACGACTTCTTGAACGCGGCGATCGCTGCGGTCAATTCGGCTTCTGCGTCCTTGTCCATGGCCTTGGCCTGTTCCAGCTTGGCCAGCAGTGCGGCGTAGCTGGTCTTCAGGAACTGGTGCAGGCCGTGTTCGAAGTCGAGAACCTTCTTGACATCGATGTCGTCCATGAAGCCCTTGTTCACAGCGAACAGCGTGGCGGCCATCAGCGAGATGGACAGCGGGCTGTACTGTGCCTGCTTGAGCAGTTCGGTCACGCGGGCACCGCGGTCGAGTTGCTTGCGGGTGGCTTCGTCCAGGTCGGAAGCAAACTGCGCAAACGCGGCCAGTTCACGGTACTGGGCCAGGTCGGTACGGATACCGCCGGACAGGTTCTTTACCAGCTTGGTCTGGGCAGCACCACCCACGCGCGACACCGAGATACCGGCGTTGATGGCGGGACGGATACCGGCGTTGAACAGGCTGGTTTCCAGGAAGATCTGGCCGTCGGTGATCGAAATCACGTTGGTAGGCACGAAAGCGGACACGTCACCCGCTTGCGTTTCGATGATCGGCAGTGCGGTCAGCGAACCGGTCTTGCCCTTCACGGCGCCCTTGGTGAAAGCTTCGACATAGTCGGCGTTCACGCGAGCAGCACGCTCCAGCAGACGGCTGTGGAGATAGAACACGTCGCCAGGGTAGGCTTCACGGCCTGGTGGACGGCGCAGCAGCAGCGAAACCTGGCGGTAAGCCACGGCCTGCTTGGACAGGTCGTCGTACACGATCAGCGCATCTTCGCCACGGTCACGGAAATATTCACCCATCGTGCAACCCGAGTAGGCCGACACGTACTGCATGGCAGCCGATTCGGAGGCCGACGCGGCCACCACGATCGTGTATTCCATGGCACCGGCTTGTTCCAGTGCGCGCACCACGTTCTTGATCGACGAAGCCTTCTGACCGATGGCAACGTAGATACAGGTCACGCCCTGGCCCTTCTGGGCAATGATGGCGTCGATGGCCACTGCCGTCTTGCCGGTCTGGCGGTCACCGATGATCAGCTCGCGCTGGCCTCGGCCCACAGGCACCATGGAGTCGATCGACTTCAGGCCGGTCTGCAGGGGCTGGTCCACCGATTTACGGGCGATCACGCCCGGAGCGACCTTTTCGATCACGTCGGTGAGCTTGGCATGGATGGGACCCTTGCCGTCGATAGGCTGACCCAGGGCGTTCACCACACGGCCGACCAGCTCGGGACCCACCGGCACTTCCAGAATGTGGCCCGTGCATTTGACGGTGTCGCCTTCGGAGATGTGCTCGTACTCGCCCAGAATCACGGCGCCGACGGAGTCGCGCTCGAGGTTCAGGGCCAGACCGTAGGAGGGCTGCCCGTCCTTGGTGGCGGGGAACTCCAGCATTTCGCCCTGCATCACGTTCGACAGGCCATGGACGCGCACGATACCGTCAGACACGGACACCACGGTGCCCTGGTTGCGGATGTCGCTGCTGGCGGCCAGCCCTTCGATGCGGCTCTTGATGAGTTCAGAAATTTCTGCGGGATTGAGTTGCATGACTCTTTCCTTCTTTCTTTGGTTCGCGAAGACCTCGCCGCGTTATGCGGTGAGGGCCGCTTTCATTTGTTCAAGACGGGCCTTGACCGAAGTGTCCAGCACCTCGTCACCCACCACTACGCGAATGCCACCGATCAGGGATTCATCCTGCTGCACGGTGAGATTGAGCTTGCGGCCGAAACGCTTTTCCAGCGCAACACCGACCTCAACCAGTGCCGCACCATCCATGGGAAAGGCGCTGTACACCACGGCATCCGAAGAGCCGCTGCGGCGATTCACGAGGGCGCGAAACTGCGCAGCCACTTCGGGGAGCGCATTGAGACGCCCGTTGTCGATGACCGTGCGCAGGAAATTCTTCGCCATGTCGGGCAGCGCAGACCGCGCCACACCCGTGAAGACGTCAAATACCTGGTTCGCCGTCACCTTGGGGTTGTCTGCCAGCTGGCGCAACTGGGGGTTGGCGGCAATCGCCGCCAGTTCATCCACCCAGGCAGCAGTGCTGCCCAGATCGACGCCCGCACCCGCCGTAGCAGCCTTGAACAAGGCATCGGCGTAAGGGCGTGCAATGGTGGCGAGTTCAGCCATGATGTCCCCTTACAGCTCGGTCTTGAGGCGGTTGAGCAGATCGGCATGGACACCGGCATTGACTTCCTTGCGGAGAATCTGCTCGGCACCCTTGACGGCCAGTGCTGCCACCTGCTCACGCAGGGATTCGCGGGCTTGAACCGTTTGCTGCTCGGCTTCGGCGCGGGCAGCAGCAACAATCTTGTTGCCTTCCTCGGTGGCGCGGGCCTTGGCCTCTTCCACGATGGCCTGGGCACGACGGTCGGCGTCCGCAAGACGCGAGGCCGTTTCGTTGCGCGCCTGCGACAGCTCCTTCTCGACACGCTGGTTGGCAGCGGTCAGCTCGGATTTGGCACGGTCGGCAGCGGCGAGGCCATCGGCGATTTTCTGGGCTCGCTCATCCAGCGCCTTCGCGATCGGTGGCCACACGAATTTCATCGTGAACCACACCAGGATCAGGAAGACAATGGCCTGAACGAACAGGGTCGCATTGATACTCACGGCAACACCTTTCTAGAGTGGCGTTGAACGGGACTTACTTGGGCAGGTTGGCCAAGAACGTCGAAGCGAAGGGGTTGGCGAATGCGAACAGCAGAGCGATAGCCACGCCGATCAGGAAAGCCGCGTCGATCAGACCCGCCAAGATGAACATCTTGGTTTGCAGTTCGTTGATCAGTTCGGGCTGACGGGCCGACGATTCGAGGAACTTGCCGCCCATCAGTGCGATGCCGATGGAAGCGCCGATAGCGCCCAGACCAACGATCAGACCACAAGCCAGAGCGACGAGACCGAGAATGTTTTCCATGATGACTCCTGAGTTAAGAAAGAAAAGTTAAGGGAAAGAAAAACGAAAGGGAAACTTAGTGCGCGTTGTGCGCCTGACCAAGGTAGATCAGTGCCAGCATCATGAAGATGAATGCCTGCAAGGTGATCACCAGAATGTGGAACAGCGTCCAGATGGTGCCAGCAATGACGTGGCCCACAGGCAGCAGCACACCCGACAGCGACAGCGCAGCCGCACCACCCATCAGGGCAATCAGCATGAACACCAGTTCGCCAGCGTACATGTTGCCGAACAACCGCATGCCATGGGAGACGGTGTTGGCCACATATTCAATGATCTGCATGAGCAGGTTCACCACGCCCAGGATCAGGGCGAAGATGGGATTCTTGCTGGTACCGAACGGAGCGGACACCAGTTCGTGCGCCCAGCCGCCCGCGCCCTTGACCTTCACGCTGTACCAGAAGCGCAGGACCAGCACGGCAAAAGCAAGACCAAGGGTGGTGGACAGATCGGCGGTCGGGACGACGCGCAGGTAGGCATGGCTTGGATCGTGACCGGCCGCACCGTAGATTTGGGCCCAGAGGGCGGGCAGCGCATCCACAGGCAGCATGTCCATGAAGTTCATCAGGAAGATCCAGACGAACACCGTCAGACCCAGCGGCGCGATGAACTTGCGGCTTTCGGCGTTGTGGATGTTGGCCTTGGCCTGGTTATCCACCATCTCGACCAGAATTTCCACGGCCGCCTGAAAGCGACCAGGAACACCGGAAGTCGCCTTGCGGGCGGCCGACCAGAGAATCAAAAGCGTGAGAGCACCCAGAACCAACCCCACGATGATGGAGTCATAGTTGAAGACGGTGAAGTCGACAATCTTGGTCTGGTTGATGTTTTGAAGATGCTGCAGGTGGTGAACGATGTATTCACTTGCAGTCGGAGCGTGCGCTTCTGCGGCCATCGGACAACTCTTCTCTCTATCAATCGGTTTTTCGGACACCGGGCCGCACCCAAAGTGCCACCCAGTACGTTTTCATTGTGATCACCATGCCCACCAGCAAGGCAATCCAGCTCAATCCCGGCACCAGCCGGGGGGCCGCTGCCAGCAGCGCCACTGTCAACACGATCTTGGCGATTTCCCAGCCAAAGAACGCCACCATGGCCGCCCGCGGATTGGCGGACGCCTTGCGGCGAAACACGCCACGGGCAAACAGCGCAGCCGGAACCACCACCGCCAAGGCACCATAGGCCGCAGACCAGCCCACTGACGCCCTGCCCGTCAAAATCCAGGCCCCCAGGGCCACCAGCATTCCAACCAGCGCCTGACCCGCCACCACCTTCCCCACCGAAATGGGAGGATGGCGACTGCGCCACTGTTCAGCCTCTTGAGCCGTCAGGGGCTTGAAGTCAGATGCTTCAGCCTCAGATTCAGTCTCTGGCGCGATTGTTTTCATTGTTCAATGACGCCCGCGTTAAAGACCAGAAATTTACAAAGCCTCTAATTATAAGTAAAAACCCGTGAGGCAAGACAAAAAACCTGTATCCCGGGGCCAGGATCGATGCTGGGTGCGCGCCGTTGTGGTGATGCACCAACGACCATGCCTGGACTCGCCACACCTTGCGCGCGCCCAACCGGCGCAAATTCGACCAACCATCCTTATGCCCTTGCGAGGCATGTAGCGCACAATGCCAAAGCGCTGCCAGCTATTGAATCCGCAGCAGAAACCACGATCCTCAGCACCATGACATCTTCCACCCTACCGCCCGCAAACGGCATCGACCGCCAGGCCAACGATCCGCGCAAAGACTCGCTGATTGAATACCCCTCCAGGTTTCCGATCAAGGTCATGGGCGCCAAGGTGGACGGCTTCGTGCATGCAGTCACCGAGCTGGCCCGCCAGTTCGACCCGACCTTCGACGCCGCCACGATTGAACTGCGCGACAGCCGCGCCGGCAATTATCTCGGCGTCACCATCACCATCACCGCCACCAGCCGCGAGCAGCTCGATGGCCTGTATCGGGCCCTGTCGTCCCACCCCCTGGTCAAAGTGGTGCTGTAAGGCATGGCCATCGACATCCGCAGGCTGGGCCGGGTCGATTACACCGCTACCGTGCAAGCCATGCAGGACTACACCGCCTGCCGCACCTCCGAGAACCCCGATTTGCTCTGGATTTGCGAGCATGATCCGCTTTACACCCAAGGTATTGCAGGAAAAAACGATCACATACTCCACCCGGGCGATATTCCGGTGGTGGCAACCAATCGCGGCGGGCAGGTCACCTTCCATGGCCCAGGCCAGGTGGTGGCGTATCCGCTGATCGACCTGCAGCGCGCCGGCTACTTTGTCAAGGAATACGTCTTTCGCATGGAAGAGGCCGTGATCCGCACGCTGGCGCATTTTGGCGTGACGGGCCACCGCGTGGGCGGCGCCCCCGGGATCTATGTGCGCCTGGATGACCCGCACAGCCATGCGTTGCTGCCCCAGCGTCCGCAAAAGCGCACCGGCAACGCCCCCCCCGTGCCCGACTTCGATGGCCTGGGCAAGATTGCCGCCCTGGGCATCAAGGTCAGCCGGCACTGCACCTACCACGGCGTGGCGCTCAATGTGGCGATGGATCTGGAACCCTATGAACGCATCAACCCTTGCGGTTACGCAGGATTGAAAACCGTCGACCTTTCTACAATCGGGGTCCACACCACCTGGGAAGAAGCCGCGCAGGTGCTGGGCCAGCAGCTCAGCATTCGCCTCGCTCCCTGACCTCCACACGCTGTCCACACGCCATGAGCACCCCTGAAGTCGTTCGCGAAGCACAATCCACCGAAGCCTACAACCCTCTGGCCAAGCAGAAGGCTGCAGCCAAGCTGTCGCGCATTCCCATCAAGGTGGAACGGGGTGAAGTGCTCAAGAAGCCCGAGTGGATCCGGGTGAAAGCCGGCAGCCCGACCACGCGCTTCTACGAGATCAAGGAGATCCTGCGCGAGCACAAGCTGCACACCGTGTGCGAAGAGGCCTCGTGCCCCAACATCGGCGAGTGCTTTGGCAAGGGCACGGCCACCTTCATGATCATGGGCGACAAATGCACGCGCCGCTGCCCGTTCTGCGACGTGGGCCACGGCCGCCCCGACCCGCTGGACAAGGACGAGCCTTTGAACCTGGCCAAGACCATTGCCGCACTCAAGCTCAAGTACGTGGTCATCACCAGCGTGGACCGCGACGACCTGCGCGACGGCGGCAGCGGCCACTTCGTGGAGTGCATCCAGCGCATCCGCGAGCTCTCGCCCGCCACGCAGATCGAGATCCTCACGCCGGACTTCCGCGGCCGCGACGACCGTGCGCTCGAAATCCTCAAGGCCGCACCGCCCGACGTGATGAACCACAACCTGGAGACCGCGCCCCGCCTGTACAAGGAAGCCCGCCCGGGCTCCGACTACCAGTTCAGCCTGAACCTGCTCAAGAAGTTCAAAGCCCTGCACCCCCATGTGCCGACCAAGAGCGGCATCATGGTGGGCCTGGGCGAAACCGACGAAGAGATCCTGCAGGTGATGCGCGACATGCGCGCGCACAACATCGACATGCTGACCATCGGCCAGTACCTGGCGCCCAGCAACAGCCACCTGCCCGTGCGCCGCTACGTGCACCCCGACACCTTCAAGATGTTCGAGCAAGAGGCCTACAAAATGGGTTTCAGCCACGCTGCCGTGGGCGCCATGGTGCGCAGCAGCTACCACGCGGACCAGCAGGCGCACGCCGCCGGCGTGTAAGTACGGCACCAGAACGCAGCCCCGCCGGGCTCGCATTCTCTCGGCGCCGCCAAGCATTGCAGCACCTCGCACCGCCTATAGTCGGTGCATGCAAGCCAATCTGTATGCCCTGGGCGCCATCGCGCTGTGGGCCTCGCTCGCCTCGCTGGGCGTGTCGCTCACCCATGTTCCACCGTTTCTGCTCACGGGCATCGCGCTCATCATCGGCAGCGTGCCCGCGTGGCCGCTTGTGCTGCGCGACCCGTCGCAGTGGCGCATTCCTGCGCGCACGCTGGCGCTGGGGGTGTATGGCCTGTTTGCCTACCACTTCCTGCTGTTCATCGCGCTGCGCCACGCGCCGCCGGTCGAGGCCAACCTGGTCAACTACCTGTGGCCGCTGTTCATCGTGGTGCTGGCGCCCGTGGTGCTGCCCGGCGTGGCGCTGCGCCTGCCGCATGTGCTGGCGGCGCTGCTGGGTTTTGGCGGTGCGGCGATTGCCATCGTGGGCGGGCGCGAGCTGAGCGGCACACTGGCCTGGGGCTACCTGCCCGCGCTGGCGGCGGCATTCATCTGGGCAACCTATTCGCTGCTGACCAAGCGCGCGGCCGCCTTTCCGACCACGGCCATCGGTCTGTTTGGCCTGGTGTCGGGCGCGCTCTCGCTGCTGTGCCATGCCGTGCTGGAGCCTGCCGTGGCGCTGCAGCCGCGGGACTGGGCACTGCTGGCAGTGCTGGGCCTGGGGCCGCTGGGGGCCTCGTTCTTTCTGTGGGACAAGGCGCTCAAGCTCGGGGATGCACGGCACATCGGCATCCTGAGCTATATCACACCGCTGGCATCCACCGCGCTGCTGCTGGTGGTGAGCGGCCGCCCCTTCAGCTGGAGCATTGCGCTGGCCACGGTGATGATCATCGGCGCGGCGGTGATGGGGATGCGGTCGCGCTGACCGGGCATTTCAAGGGAAATTGGCCTCTCGCACCTATCCGCAAAGCGCTAGCCGCTATATGTTCGATAGCCGATGAAATGCGCTATGACACCAGCAGCGCGGCGGGCTCGTCGCCTGCGAGCACCTGCTGCGCCCATGGTGCCAGCTTGCGGGTGTCGGCCCGCAGGATTTCCTGCTTCACGGCCAGGATCTGCGCCGGGTGCATGGAGAAGCTGCGCAGCCCCAGCCCCAGCAGCAGGCGCGTCATGGTCACATCGCCCGCCGTTTCGCCGCACACGCACACGCTCTTGCCCTGGCGCTCGCCCTCGGCAATCACATCGGCCACCAGGCGCAGCACAGCGTGTTGCAGCGGGTCATACCGGTGGGCCACGGCCTCGTCGGTGCGGTCGATGGCCAGCGTGTACTGGATGAGGTCGTTGGTGCCGATGGACAGGAAATCGAAATATTGGAGGAAGCTGCGCACCATCAGCGCGGCCGCCGGCACCTCGATCATGGCGCCCAGCTGCACCGACCCGTAGGGCACGCCCCTGGCGTCGAGTTCGGCGCGCGCCAGTTCGACCTGGGCCAGCGTCTGCTCGATTTCATGGCGGTGCGCCAGCATCGGAAACAGCAGCTTCACCTGGCCATAGGCCGCCGCGCGCAGCACGGCGCGCAGCTGGTTGCGGAACATGGACGGATCGGCCAGGCTCCAGCGGATGGCGCGCAGGCCCAGCGCAGGGTTCAGGTGCGTGTCCTTGCCCCCCTTGTCGAGCGGTTTGTCGGCGCCCACATCGATGGTGCGGATGGTGACCGGCAGGCCCTGCATGCCGTCAATCGCCTCGCAGTACGCGCGGTACTGCTCGTCTTCACCGGGCAGGTTGCCATTTTTGCCCATGAACAGGAATTCACTGCGAAACAGGCCCACGCCCACGGCGCCCGCGCGCACGGCAGCGGCGGCATCACCGGGCTGCTCGATGTTGGCCAGCAATTCGATCTTGTGGCCATCGATGGTGATGGCGGGCGTATGGCGCAGGCGTGCCAGGCGCTCGCGCTCCAACGCCACCTGGCGCTGGCGAAAGCCGTATTCGGCCAGGATGATGGGTGATGGGTCGACGATCATCACCCCGGCATCGCCGTCGATGATGACCCAGTCGTCCTGGCGCACCAGCTGGCTGGCCGCACGCGCCCCCACCACGGCCGGGATGTCCATGCTGCGCGCCACGATGGCGGTGTGCGAGGTCTTGCCGCCCACGTCGGTCACGAAGCCGGCGAACACGCTCTGCTTGAATTGCAGCATGTCGGCCGGGGACAGGTCGTGCGCCACCAGCACCAGCGGCACATCGACCGTGTCGTCGAGCAGCAGGTCCTGCGGGGTCTTGCGCGGGCTGCTGACAGGCGGCGCCACGGGGCTGGCCACGCCCTTCATGTAGCGCAGGATGCGCTCGACAACCTGTTCCAGGTCGGCCTTGCGTTCGCGCAGATAGTCGTCCTCCATCTCGTCGAACTGGCGCGCAATCAGTTCGAACTGCGTGGTCAGCGCCCATTCGGCGTTGTACAGGCGCTCGGAGATCCAGTGCTTGACCCCGCCGGTGAGCATCTCGTCCTGCAGCAGCATCAGGTGCACGTCCAGCAGCGCGGCCAGCTCGGGTGGCGCATCGTGCGGCATGTCGGCCTGCAGCCGCTGCAACTCCTCGGCCACCGCGTTGCGCCCCTGGCGCACCCGCTCGATTTCCGCCGCCACCTGCTCGGGCTGGATGAAATAGTGCGCCACATCCACGCGGCTTGACGCCACCAGCACGGCCCGGCCGATGGCGATGCCCCGTGCAACTGCAAGACCGTGGACGGAAAACGTCATCGAAGATCCTTTTTTGGCAAGCGTTCAACCACCGCGTCAGCCCTCGCGCACCCCGGAGGGACCGCCTCCCGCGCGATCAGGGCGCAGGGGGCCCACCGTGTCATTCCCCTTCGCCAAACTTGTCGGCGATCAGCGCGAGCAACGCATCCATGGCCTCCTGTTCGCGCTCGCCAATGGTCTCGATTTCAATCTCGGTGCCCATGCCCGCGGCCAGCATCATCACGCCCATGATGCTCTTGGCATTGATGCGGCGATCGCCCCGGCTCATGAAAACATCGCAGGGAAAGCTGCCTGCCAGCTTGGTCAGCTTGGCAGACGCCCGGGCATGCAGGCCCAGCTTATTGTTGATGGTCGTGCGGGTCTTGGTCATGGGTGTTTCGTCGAGTCTGGTTCTGCGGCGCTGCAATGGCCACCTGCATCACCCCCTGGGTGCCGCCCACGACAGCGCGGGCCACCACGGCATCGAGGGGCTCAGCGCGGTAGCTCACGGCACGCAGCAGCATGGGCAGGTTCACGCCCGCGACAAGGCGCGAGCCCACGCCGTCCACCAGGCGCTGGGCGATATTGCAGGGCGTGGCGCCAAACAGGTCGGTCAGCACCAGCGTGGAATGGGTGCCCAGCTGCTCCAGCAGGCAGCGTGCCTGGGCCAGGCTGGCTTCAGGCGCCGCGTTGGGCTGTACGTCCAGCGCCGCCACACTGGCGCCACAATCGGCAAACACGTGCAGCGCACATTCACGCAAGGCATGGGCCAGCGGGGCGTGGGCAATGATGAGAATGCTGGTGCTCATGGTGTGATGGTTTGCCTTGCATTATGGCGGGCCGAAAGGAGCCCACCACGGTCAGCCCGATGGCAGCGCGCAACGGCATCGGGCCGACAGTCAATTCAGGCCGGCAAATAGGGCGCTGGCCACATCCGGCCGGGGCTGGGCGGTGTACACCACCGCGTGGTACAGCCGTACCTGCGGGCCCACCGCGCGCGCAAACCACACGCCCTGCACCGTCACCGCCGAGCCATCCGCGCGCCTGCCCTGCGCCACCAGGCGCACCGAGGACGGCAATGGCAGCGTGCCCGCGAACGCAAACGGCTGCTCGGAGAGCACGGTAGCGGCCTCCAGGCGCGCCAGCACCGCTGCCCGCCAGTGCACCAGCGCGGCATCGGCGCGGGCGGGATCGGGCAGCGCGGTGTGCGAGATGGCAAACGTGGCACTGTCGGCTTCGCAGCCTGCCATGGCCAGTTCCACCGACGCACCGGCCATTTCCACGGTGCGCGTGGCGTGGTCGGGCTTGCACGGCAGGGTCGCCGTGAGCGCAGCGCCGGCTAGCGGCACGCTGCGCCAGTTCAGGGCGGGGCTGCATGCCGCCAGCAGCAGGGCCGCAGCCCAGGGCAATGTCCGGTTCATGGCCCGATTATGGGCAACAGCGCATGCTCGCAAGGCGATTGCGCGCCAGGAGGTGCGAACTTTTATGGCGCGACGCGGTCTATCTTCCAGGGTCATAAAGGGCTGCGGAGTTGTCGGTGCAGGCAGTCCTGCACAATGCGGGCTTGGGCGCTTGCCCACCGCTTTTTGGATGAGGATGTCATGGGTATCAAGCATTGGGCAGTCGGCGCCGCATTGGTGGCTTTCGCGGGCGTGGGCGCATGGGTGTATCTGGACGCCGGGCGCTCCGTGGCACCGGAATCCACGTTTGTGCTGCTGGACGGCTCCCGCCAGACCACCGCCGATCTGCGCGGCAAGGTGACGCTGGTCAATTTCTGGGCCACCAGCTGCACCACCTGCGTGGCGGAAATGCCCGAAATCATCGCCACCCACAACAAATTCCACCCCCAGGGCTTCGACACCCTGGCCGTGGCCATGAGCTACGACCCGCCCAGCTACGTGGTGAACTTTGCCGAATCGCGCAAGCTGCCGTTCAAGGTGGCGCTCGACAACACGGGCGCGGTGGCCAAGGCCTGGGGCGATGTGCGCCTGACGCCCTCGACGTTCATCGTGAACAAGCGCGGCGAGATCGTGAAGAGCTATGTCGGTGCCCCTGACTTCCCAGAACTGCACCGGCTGATCGAAAAGCTGCTGGCCGAGACCTGATCCGGCACGGGTTCCCACGCCAGACGCCAAAGGCCTGTTTCCATCCAACAGGTTTTTGCGCATAAAGGGCAAGCGCAAGACGCTATATATTTTATAGCTTTCAGCATCCTGACCTGTTCATCACCCTCCCGCAGTCTGGCATCTACGGCAGGAGTATGGCGCCATGGCCCTGGGGGTGGCGGCATTCGCCGTCCTGACCTTGGGTGCTGGTGCCGCGCGGGATGTCACGGCCGCATGAGGGGTGATGGGTGAAAAGGTGGCTTCGGGAGGTGCCGCTACACTGTTCCTTTGAATCAGCCAGCCTGCGTTGTGGAAAAGCTACCTGTCACCCTGCTGACCCCGTCCCTCCCCCATGAGCTGGATGCGGTGCGCGCCATCTTCCGGGAATATGCCGATAGCCTCGGCATCGACCTGTGCTTTCAGGATTTCGAGACCGAACTGGCGCAGCTGCCAGGTGAATATGCCCCACCGCGCGGGGAGTTGCTGCTGGCCGAGGTCGATGGGGCCATTGCCGGCTGCTGCGCATTGCGTCCGCTGGACGCGGCAGACTATCCCAATGCCGCTGAAATGAAACGCCTGTATGTGCGCAAGGCGTTTCGGGGTTTTGGCCTGGGCCGGCAACTGGCCGAGGCCACGCTGGATGCGGCCCGGGCAAAAGGTTATGCCTGCGTGCTGCTCGACACGCTGGACGACATGGAATCCGCGCGGGCCCTGTATGCCGACCTCGGCTTCGAGGACATTCCGCCCTACTACCACAACCCCATTGCCGGGGCCCATTACCTCAAGGCGAATATTCTTTGAGGAAAATAGACTGCCAGCGCTTATAAATCGGCGCTGGCAGCTATTGACTTTATAGCGACCCTCAACCCTTGGCTTGCGCCAGCAGCGTGTCGGCGTCGCTCACGGCAAACTGGCCAGGCGCTTCGATATTGAGCGTGACGACCTTGCCGTCGCGCACCAGCATCGAATAGCGGTTGCTGCGCAGCCCCAGGCCCTTGCCCGTCAGGTCCAGCGTCAGGCCCGTGGCCTTGGCGAAGGCGGCATCACCATCGGCCAGCATGCGCACCTTGCCGCCGGTCTTTTGGTCGCGGGCCCAGGCGCCCATCACAAAGGCATCGTTGACGCTCACGCACCAGATCTCGTCCACGCCAGCCGCCTTGAACTCGGCGGCTTTCGCCAGATAACCGGGCACATGCTTGGCCGAGCAGGTGGGCGTAAAGGCACCAGGCAGGGCAAACAGCGCAATGGTCTTGCCGGCAGTGGCCTTGTCCACGGGTACGGGGTTGGGGCCAATGCTGCAGCCTTCGCCCTCGACTTCCGCGTATTCCATCAGGGTGGTGGCAGGCAGGGTATCACCGACTTTGATCATGTTCATCTCCAAGAAACTGGGACAGTCCGCCGGGGTGCAATGTGCACCCTACAAAGCAAAACGACCCACATTGT
Source organism: Acidovorax sp. (assembly GCA_024711405.1). Classification (GTDB taxonomy): domain Bacteria; phylum Pseudomonadota; class Gammaproteobacteria; order Burkholderiales; family Burkholderiaceae_C; genus Acidovorax. The sequence continues at coordinate 2,275 of JANJSZ010000007.1, read as the reverse complement.
GGGTCGTTTTGAAGGTCCTTGCAGGCTTGCGCCGTTAGGGCTTAGAGCAGGCCGGCCTTTTGCACCAGACGGGTCGCAACCCAGTTCTTGGTCTTGGAGAGCGGACGGCTCTCGGTGATTTCGATCACGTCGCCGAGATGGAAGTCACCGTTTTCGTCGTGGGCGTGGTACTTGCTCGACTTGGCAACGATCTTGCCGTAGAGCTCGTGCTTCACGCGGCGCTCGACCAGCACCGTCACGGTTTTTTGACGCTTGTCGCTGACCACCTTGCCAATCAAGGTGCGCTTGAGGGATTTTTTAGGTTCCGTCATGATGGCTCCTTACTTGGCGGCTTGCTTTTCAGCAAGAATGGTCTTGGCGCGAGCGATGTCGCGACGGGTGGTACGCAGCGTGTTGGTGTTACCCAGCTGTTGCGTAGCCTTCTGCATGCGCAGACCGAAATGGGCTTTTTGCAAAGCCTTGATTTCGGTTTCGATGCCGGCAACGTCTTTTTGGCGCAGTTCAGTAGCTTTCATTGCATGTTCTCCTGAATTACGAGCCAATCAGGCGGCTGACAAAGGTGGTGCGCAGCGGCAGCTTGGCGGCAGCCAGGCGGAACGCTTCACGGGCCAGTTCTTCAGGCACACCCACGATTTCAAAAACGATCTTGCCGGGCTGGATTTCAGCCACGTAGTACTCGGGGTTGCCCTTACCGTTACCCATACGCACTTCTGCGGGCTTGGTAGAGATTGGCTTGTCCGGAAACACGCGGATCCAGATACGGCCGCCACGCTTGACGTGACGGGAAATCGCACGGCGTGCAGCTTCGATCTGGCGGGCCGTCAGACGGCCACGATCGGTGCACTTCAGACCGAAATCACCGAACGCAACGGAGGCACCCCGCGTTGCGACACCGGTATTACGGCCCTTTTGCTCCTTGCGGTATTTGCGGCGAGCAGGTTGCAGCATCTTTATTCTCCTTTGCCGTCCGCTGCTGTAGCGGGCGCGTCAACTTTACGAACGCGCTTAACGGCGGTTGCATCGGCGCCACCGGCGCCGACGGGCTTGTCGCTGCCATCGGCAGGGGCGCTGTTGGCGCCCATGGGACGGCGGGGACCACGGCCTGCACCTGGACGGTCGCCACCTGGGCGGCCATCACGGCGCGGACCACGCGGGCGACGCTCTTCTTCCGGACGTGGGGTTTCCACGGCAGGCAGATCGTTGCGGCCCAGGGTGTCACCCTTGTAGACCCAGACCTTGACGCCGATCACACCATAGGTGGTCTTGGCTTCGGAGGTACCGTAGTCGATATCGGCACGCAGGGTGTGAAGTGGCACGCGGCCTTCGCGGTACCACTCGCAACGCGCGATTTCGATACCGTTCAGACGACCGGACGACATGATCTTGATGCCCTGGGCACCCAGACGCATGGCGTTCTGCATGGCGCGCTTCATGGCGCGGCGGAACATGATGCGCTTTTCGAGCTGCTGCGTGATGCTGTCGGCGATCAGCTTGGCATCGATTTCAGGCTTGCGCACTTCTTCGATGTTCACTGCGACCGGCACGCCCAGGCGCGACGCGAGTTCCTTCTTGAGGTTCTCGATGTCTTCACCCTTCTTGCCGATCACCACGCCCGGACGTGCCGAGTAAATGGTGATGCGGGCGTTCTTGGCAGGACGCTCGATCAGGATGCGCGACACGGCGGCGTTCTTCAACTTGGCCTTCAGGTACTCGCGCACCTTGATGTCTTCGGCCAGCATGCCCGCGAAATCGCGGTTGCTGGCGTACCAGCGGCTGGACCAGTTGCGGCTGACCGACAGGCGGAAGCCGGTAGGATGGATTTTCTGTCCCATAGTCTTCCTTGGCCTCAGTTACCAACCGTCACGTACACATGGCACGTGGGCTTGCTGATGCGGTTGCCGCGGCCTTTGGCGCGCGCGGTGAAGCGCTTGAGCGTGGTGCCTTGCTCGACGTAGATGGTCTTGACCTTCAGTTCGTCGATGTCGGCGCCATCGTTGTGTTCGGCATTGGCGATCGCCGATTCCAGAACCTTCTTGACGATGCCCGCAGCTTTTTTCTGCGTGAACGTCAGGATGTTCAGGGCCTGGTCCACCTTCTTGCCGCGGATCAGATCAGCGACCAGACGGCCTTTGTCGACCGACAGACGGACGCCCCGGAGGACTGCACGTGTTTCAGACATGGTCGTTCCTTACTTCTTCTGGACTTTTTTGTCCGCGGGGTGACCCTTGAAGGTGCGCGTCAGGGCGAATTCGCCCAGCTTGTGGCCCACCATCTG
>JANJSZ010000298.1 GCA_024711405.1 Acidovorax sp. | reverse complement strand
GCTTGCCAATAGCACGGGCTATTGGCTGCGCACCGCGCCTTGCATCCCCTCCCGGCAAGGTACTTGCGCGGCCATGAAAAGATCGTGAACACGTTCTCAAAGGCCAAGGCGGCGCTGCCCTCGCAGCCGCTGTTTCTGCTGGGGCACAGCCTGGGGGCCCAGCTGCCAGGCCTGCTCCAGAAACCCGAGCAGGTCGATGGCCTGCTGAGCGTGGCCGCTGGCAGTGGCTACTGGCGCGACAACGCACACAGGCTCAGGCGTGTCGTCCCGTATTTCTGGTGGGTGCTGGTGCCGCTGGCCACGCGGCTGTGCGGCTACTTTCCGGGGCGTGCGCTCAGGAAGGTGGGCGACTTGCCGGCGGGGGTGATCCTGCAGTGGCGCCGCTGGTGCCTGAACCCTCGCTACAGCGTGGGTGCGGAAGGCCTGGCCGTGGCGCAAAGCTATGGGGCGGTGCGGTTTCCGGTGCTGGCGCTGCCCATGGCCGATGACGAGCTCATGACCTTGCGCGGCACGCACAACCTGCTCAATCTGTACGCCAACACCGAGCGCCGGGTGGAGCGCATCACCCCGGCCGAGCTGCAGGTGCGGCGCATCGGGCATTTCGGGTTTTTTCGCGCGCAGTTTCAGTCCAGCCTCTGGCCGCGTGCGGCAGCATTGCTGGCGAGTCTCCCGCGCGCCACAGCGCCATCGGCTGCGGCAGTCACCGGTACGACCGCATAGCCATCCATTTGGCGGCACACTCGCAGCATGACTTCTTCCCAAATCCATCCCCTGGACGAAGCGCTGACGCTGGCGCCGTCTTCTACCCCGGGTCTGTGCCAGGGCCAGACCCATGCGGGCTACTGGAACATGGTGGGCCCCTTTGGCGGCATCACCGCAGCCACGTTGCTGCAGGCCGTCATGCAGCACCCGGCGCGGCTGGGCGATCCGTTGTCGCTCACCGTCAACTACGCCGGTGCCCTGGTGGCGGGGCCTTTCACCGTGCAGGCCACGCCGGTGCGCACCAACCGCTCTACCCAGCACTGGACGCTGTCGATCCTGCAGGCCGATGCCGAGGGTGCCCAGGTGGTCACCACCACCGCCACCGCCGTGACGGCCGTGCGCCGCGAGACCTGGAGCGCGGGCGATGTGCCCATGCCCGACGTGCCGCAGCCGGCGGACCTGCCCGCCATTCCACCGGGCTTTGGTTCGGAGTGGCTCAGCCGCTATGAGATGCGACCCGTGACCGGAACGCTGCCGCGCGCCTGGGATGGCAGCGGCGACCACAGCCTGACCCAGCTGTGGATGCGCGATGCACCCCCGCGTCCGCTCGACTTTTGCGCGCTGGCGGCGCTGGCCGATGTGTTCTTTCCCCGTGTCTGGTTGCGCCGTGCGCGCCGCGTGCCTGCGGGCACCGTGTCCATCACGGTGTACTTTCACGCCAGCGCCGAGCAGTTGCTGCAAACCGGCATGGGCTACCTGCTGGGCCAGGCGCGCGGGCAGGAGTTTCGCAACGGCTTTTTTGACCAGACCGTGCAGCTGTGGAACGAGGCGGGCACCATGCTGGCCACCAGCCACCAGATCGTTTACTACAAGGAATAAGCAGCGGGCACTGTGTCGCCCCCATTTCCCTTCACAACCCCCAGACCCACCATGACCGAAGCCACCCAAGACATCCTCGTGCACACCGAAGCGGGCGTGACCACCATCACCTTCAACCGCGTGGACAAGAAAAACTCCATCACCACCACCATGTATGCCGCCATGGCCGATGCGCTGGTTGCTGCCGAGGCGGACGCCAGCGTGCGCGCGGTGGTGTTCCAGGGCGACGTGGCGGTATTCAGCGCCGGCAATGACATTGGTGATTTTCTGCAGCAGCCGCCCGCCACCCAGGATTCGCCCGTGTTCCGCTTCCTGCGCGGCCTGGCCGCTTTTCCCAAGCCCGTGATTGCAGCGGTCTGCGGCCCGGCGGTGGGCATCGGTACCACCTTGCTGTTCCACTGCGATCTGGTCTATGCGGGCGACAACGCCGCGTTCTCCATGCCGTTCGTCAACCTGGGCCTGTGCCCCGAGGCCGCATCGAGCCTGCTGGTGCCGCAGATGCTGGGCTACCACCGCGCCGCCGAAGCGCTGCTGCTGGGCGAACCCTTCATGGCCGAGGCGGCGCTCGAAGTGGGCCTGGTCAACCGCGTGGTGCCCCCCACGGAATGCAATGGCGTGGCGCAGGCACAGGCGCGCAAGCTGGCCGCCAAGCCGCTGTCGGCGCTGATCGAGACCAAGCGCCTCATGAAAAAAGGCCAGGCCCCCCAGGTGCTGGCCGTGATGGCCGAAGAAGGCGCCAGCTTTGGCCGCATGCTGCGCGAGCCCGCAGCGCGCGAAGCCTTTGGCGCTTTCATGGAAAAACGCAAGCCAGACTTCAGCAAGTGCTGAGGTCTGGTGTCGCCACAGGCGACCGGGATGCGTGGCAGCCCGAGTGTTTTCGTTAAAAACGCAAGCCAGACTTCAGCCATTGCTGAAACCAGTGCTGCGCCCGCCGCCCCAGGGACACCGATGACAGAAACCATAGCAACACCCGTCGGGTTCGAGCCCGAGTTCATTGCTGGCGTGAAAACCATTTTTGAGGAAAAGATTGTCTTCAACCAGGTGCTGGGCCTCCAGGTGGTCAGTCTCGCGCCCGAGTGTGTGGTGGCCCGCATCGACATGAAACCCGAGCTGGTCGGGCACTTCGCCTACAACCGCATCCACGGCGGCGTGATCAGCGCGGGCCTCGATGCCATGGGGGGGCTGGCCGTGATGGCCGCCATTGGCGCCAAGCACATGGACGAAACGCCCGAACAGCGCCTGCACCGCTTTGCCCGGCTGGGCACCATTGATCTGCGCGTGGACTATCTGCGGCCGGGCATCGGCAGCCATTTCGAGTTGCGCGCCGAGGTGCTGCGCCTTGGCTCGCGCGTGGCCACCACGCGCATGGAATTTTTGGGGCCCGATGGCGTGCTCATGTCCGCGGCCGCCGCCGCCTATATCGTGTCCTGAACGCGCCCGATCTGGTGTGTCCATGCAAGTGATGCAAGTGCATGCAACCAGCGAACGATTTGGTTACCGATCTTGCGCAAGACGCCAAGGTGCAATGTCCCTGCACTCCTACGATGCCTTCTTTTCAAGGAGATCCGATGGCTGTGCAGAACCCCTTTTTTGGCAAGCGCGAAACTGAAACCTTCCAGCCCCGCCACAACACGGTCACCCCCAGCACCGTGAACAGCGTGGCACCCAGTGCCAGCGCAGCGGTTGCAGCCGCTGCCGCCAAGGCGCCGGCAGAAAGCAGTGGCAGCAAGCTCACCGTGGGCCCCAACATCAAGCTCAAGGGGGTAGAGATCACCGATTGCGACACCCTGGTGGTGGAAGGCACGGTGGAAGCCACCATGGATTCGCGGGTCATCCAGATTGCCGAGCAGGGCGCGTTCCGTGGCTCGGCCGACATCGACATCGCCGAAATCCGCGGCGAGTTCAATGGCACGCTCACCGTGCGCGACAAGCTCGTCGTCTTTGCCACCGGCAAGGTCAGCGGAAAAATCCGCTATGGCAAGCTGGTGGTGGAAGAGGGCGGCCAGCTGTCGGGCGAAATCGAGGTGGGCGTGGGCACCGCCACCAGTGCCCGCCCCGCGGCCGGAGCGCGGCCCATGGAAGCGCCGGTGTCGGCTGTGGCGCTGGCCTGAAGCGCAGCTGAAACGGGATCTCGTCTGCCTGGCCATGGCCCGCAGGCACAGGAGGGGCATGGCCATTGCGCCGGTGGCCTGATCGCCGTGCTCAGGCAGGCACCGGCACCGGGCGCGGCCGGCCTTCGGCGTCGATGGCCACATAGGTCAGGCGCGCTTCGGTCACCTTCAGGTATCGGCCCTGGTCCGAGAAGCGTTCGGCATACACCTCCACCTCCACCGTGATGGAGGTGCGGCCAATGCGCGTGACGGCGGCGAAGAAGGACAGGATGTCGCCCACCCGCACCGGTTGCTTGAAGATGAACTCGTTCACCGCCACGGTCGCCATGCGGCCCTGGATATAGCGCGCGGGCAGCACCGAACCGGCCAGATCGACCTGCGCCATCACCCAGCCGCCGAAGATATCGCCGTTGGCGTTGCTGTCGGCGGGCATGGGAATGACCTTCAGTACCAGTTCATGGCTGGAGGGCAAGGCGGGTGCGGGGAGGTGGGGCACATCAGGCATGGGCACAATCGGGGTGAAAACAAGCAACCCCCGGAATTGTCCCCTATGCGCCACCACGGCGATTCTTCTCCCCCTCCTTCTCCGAACGACCCCGCGCACAAACGCTCTGACTGGGCCACGCTCTCACGCCTTCTGCCGTATCTGTGGCAGTACAAGGGGCGTGTCGTTCTGGCCATCGTGTTCATGGTGGGCGCCAAGGTTGCCAACGTGGGCGTGCCGGTGCTGCTCAAGAACCTGGTCGATGCCATGGCGCTCAGGCCCGGCGATCCGGCCGCCGTGCTGGTGGTGCCGGCCGGGTTGCTGCTGGCCTACGGGCTGCTGCGCCTGTCCACCTCGCTGTTCACCGAGTTGCGCGAACTGGTGTTTGCCAAGGCCACGCAGGGCGCGGCGCGCTCGATTGCCTTGCAGACCTTCGAGCACCTGCACGCGCTGAGCCTGCGCTTTCACCTGGAGCGCCAGACCGGCGGCATGACGCGCGACATCGAACGCGGCGTGCGCGGCATCGAGTCGCTGATCTCGTTCACGCTGTTCAACATCGGTGCCACGCTGATCGAGGTAGCCATGGTGCTCACGGTGCTGGCCGTCAAGTTCGACGCCTGGTTTGCCTGGATCACGCTGGCCGCGCTGGCCTGCTACATCGCCTTCACGGTGCTGCTGACCGAGTGGCGCACCCAGTTCCGCCGCCAGGCCAACGAGTTCGATTCGGCCGCGCACAGCAAGGCGGTGGATTCGCTGCTCAACTACGAAACCGTCAAATACTTCAACAACGAAAGTTTCGAGGCCCGCCGCTACGACGAAAGCCTGCAGCGCCTGCGCGCCGCGCGCCTGAAGGCGCAAAGCTCGCTCTCGCTGCTCAACACCGGCCAGCAGCTCATCATCGCCACCGGCTTGGTGGCCATGCTCTGGCGCGCTACGCAGGGCGTGGTCGATGGCCGCATGACGCTGGGCGACCTGGTCATGGTCAACGCCTTCATGATCCAGCTCTACATCCCGCTGAACTTCCTGGGCGTGATCTACCGCGAGATCAAACAGAGCCTGACCGACCTGGACAAGATGTTCACCCTCATGGACCGTGAGCGCGAGGTGGCCGACGCCCCCGGCGCGCAGCCGCTCGTGGGGCTGGCACAGCCCACGGTGCGCTTTGAGAACGTGCAGTTTGCCTACGACCCGGCCCGGCCCATCCTCAAGGGCATCAGCTTCGAGATTCCGGCGGGCAAGACGGTGGCAGTGGTCGGCCCTTCGGGCTCGGGCAAGTCCACGCTGGCGCGGCTGCTGTTTCGCTTCTACGACATCCAGCAGGGCCGCATCACCATGGCCGGGCAGGAAATCCGCGACGTGACGCAGGCCAGCCTGCGCCAGGCCATCGGCATCGTGCCGCAGGACACCGTGCTGTTCAACGACACCGTGGCCTACAACATCGGCTACGGCCGCCCCGGCGCCAGCCAGGCCGAGATCGAGGAAGCCGCCCGCGCGGCACGCATCCACGACTTCATCACCGCCACGCCCAAGGGCTACGCCACCCAAGTGGGCGAGCGCGGCCTGAAGCTGTCGGGCGGCGAGAAACAGCGCGTGGCCAGTGCGCGCACCTTGCTGAAGAACCCGCCGGTGCTGATCTTCGATGAAGCCACCAGTGCGCTGGATTCGGCCAACGAGCGCGCCATCCAGGCCGAACTGCAAAGCGCCGCGCGCAACCGCACCACGCTGCTCATTGCCCACCGTCTCTCTACCGTGGTCGATGCGCACCAGATCCTGGTGATGGACGCCGGCCAGATCGTCGAGCGCGGCACGCACGGCGAGCTGCTGGCACTGGACGGGCGCTATGCCAGCATGTGGGCGCTGCAGCAAAGCGGGATGGAGTGATGGGGATGGTTGGTGCAAACCCGAATGATTGATGTGAATTAAGCACCAATCCATTGTGATCCGACCGTCTTCCTGACGGGACGCTCTACTGAAACAATCGAGCCGATTCGCGATCGATGCTCTCCTTGCACCAAAAAGCACGGAAGCGTGATTGCCCACGAAGCCCGTTGTTCCCGGAGGAGCCCAGACCGTGTCGGATTTACGTTTTTCTGCGCTGATGCAGACCCGCCTGGCGGCCGACCCGCAGGCTCCGGCCTTTGTGCACGGCGAGGGCGTCACCACGGTGGCGGCGCTGGCGCAGCAGGTGCAGTGCATGACGGCCTGGTTGCGTGCCGCGGGTATCGGGCCCGGGGACCGGGTGGCCGTCTGGCTGGTGAACCGGGTTGAATGGCTGGCGCTGCTGATGGCGGCCGCACGCATCGGCGCCACGGTGGCGGCGGTCAACACCCGTTACCGCCGGGAAGAGGTGGCCCACATCCTGCGCACCAGTGGCGCCCGTCTGCTGGTGACGCAGCGGCCCCACCAGCGGCTGGACTTTCTGGCCATCCTGGCAGACCTGGACCCCGCGCAAGTGCCCGATTTGCAGCAGGTGGCCGTGTTGGGCAGCGGCAGCGCCGCGCCTGCTGGCGTGGCCGACCTTGTCGTCGGCCTGGCCTGGCCGCTGGTTCCATTGGACTGGCAGCAATGTGCGCCCGATACCGGGCCGGACGACTCGGACCCCGACGCCACGGTGGTGCTGTTCTCCACCTCGGGCACGACCAAGGCGCCCAAGCTGGTGATGCACCCGCAGCGCACCCTGGTGGACCATGCCTTGCGTTGCGTGGCTGCCTACCGCCTGCATGCGCCCGGCGCCTGCCTGCTGACCCTGCTGCCGCTGTGCGGCGCTTTTGGCTTGAACAGCACCCTGGCCGCGTTCGCCGCGGGCGCGCCGGTGGTCTTGCCGGCATTGTTTGAAGCCGGCGAGGCCGCAGCCTTGCTGGCAGGCCATGCGGTGACGCATTGCTTTGGCAGCGACGAGATGGTGCGCCGCCTGGCGGAAAGCTCGGAGGCGGCGCAGCCTTTTCCATCGCTGCGCTTCTTTGGCTTTGGCGCCTTCACGTCGAATTTCACCGAAATCGCCCAGGCCTGTTGTGCGCGGGGTATCCCGCTGCATGGCCTGTATGGTTCCAGCGAGGTGCTGGCGGTTTTCTCCGCCCAGGCCGGCGACCTGCCCTTGGCGCAGCGCCTGGAAGGCGGCGGCATGCCCGTGGCCGGGGCGCAGGCGCGCATTCGCATCCGCGACGAGGCCACGGGCCAGTTGCTGCCACAGGGGCAGTCGGGACAGATCGAAATTCAGGCGCCCAGCCTGTTCCAGGGCTACTTCGGCAATCCGGCGGCCACGGAAGAAGCCATGTGCGAGGGTTATTTCAAGACCGGCGACCTGGGCCATCTGCGGCCCGATGGCAGCCTGGTGTTCGAGACCCGCCTGGGCGATGCCGTGCGTCTGGGCGGCAACCTGGTCAACCCGGCGGAAATCGAAGAGCTGCTGCAGCGTGACCCGTCGGTGCGTGAGGCCCAGGTGGTGGCGGTGCCTATCCAGGGCCAGGATCGGCCTGTGGCCTTCATCGTGCCCGAGGCGGGGGCGGCGCCCGACACGGCGGCCTTGCTGGCCCCGCTGCGCCAGTCGATTGCCGGCTACAAGGTGCCGCAGCGGGTGTGGATGCTGGCGGCCTTTCCGCTGACCCAGGGCGCCAACGGCAACAAGATTTCCCGTGCGCAGTTGCGCCAGATGGCGCAGGAACGCCTGGCCGCCGAAGTCACCCCGTCTCAGGAACCCGCATGAACCCCCGTTACTTTGAAGACTTCACCGTGGGCGAGCATTTCACCAGCTCGGGCCGCACCGTCACCGAAGCCGACCTGACCCTGTTCAACATGATCTCGGGCGACTGGAACCCCATCCACGCCGACGCCGAGTTTGCCGCTGGCACCCGCTTCGGCCAGCGCATCGTCCACGGCGCCTTTGGCGTGGCCTTGCTGACGGGCTTCATGCACCAGATGGGAATTTTCGAGGGCACGGCGGTGGCCATGCTGTCGCTCAAGGAGTGGAGCTTCAAGGCCCCCATCCTGATAGGCCAGACCCTGCGCCTGCAGCTCACCGTGACCGAGCTGGACCCCGGCAGCGGCGCCCGCGTGGGCCGCCTGGGCCGGCATTTGCAGCTGCGTGACCAGCACGGCCAGGTGGTGCAGGAAGGCAGCAGCGATCTGCTCATCCTCAAGCGACCGCCCACAAGTCACGCCTGATCCCGTCTGATTTCCCAGCCTTGCCCGCTTCCCTTTCCCATCCTCAGGAGACAACATGAAAAAACGCCTTTCCACCCTTGCCGCAGTGACCCTGGCCCTGTGCTCCGCCACGGCGGTGACCCAGGCCCACGCCCAGGCCTATCCCAGCAAGCCTGTGACCATCGTGGTGCCGTATTCCGCGGGTGGGCCGGTGGACAACTTCATCCGGGCCCTGAGTCAGCAGCTGTCCGACAGCTGGAAGCAGCCGGTGGTGGTGCTCAACAAGCCGGGCGCCAACGAAATCATTGGCGCCGACCAGGTCGCCAAGAGCGCGCCCGACGGCTACACCCTGTTCGCTGGCACCGAGGCCTCGCTCACCATGAGCCCGCACCTCTACAAGAAGCTGCCCTACAACGTGGAGACCGACCTGGTACCCATCAGCCAGCTGATCAGCCTGCCGCTGATGCTTTTCACCCACAAGAACACCCCGGCCAACACGGTGACCGAGTTTGTCGAGCTGGCCCGCAAGGCCAAGGCCCAGGGCAAGCCGCTGAGCTATGGATCGTCTGGCGCGGGCGGCATTGCCCACCTGCCCATGGTGACCTTTGAAAAGCAGGAAGGCATCTCCATGACCCATGTGCCCTACCGGGGCGCGGCCAACCTGATTCCCGACGTGATCGCTGGCCAGGTGGATGCCGCGGTGCTGGCCGTGTCGGTGATCGAGCAGCATGTGAAGACCGGCGCGCTCAAGCCCCTGGCGGTGTCGTCCGAGACCCGCAGCGCGGCCTTGCCCCAGGTGCCCACCTTCAAGGAGGCGGGCGTCAAGGACATCCATGCCATCTTCAGCATTAGCCTGCTGGCACCCAAGGGCACGCCGGCGGCAGTGGTAGACAAGCTGGCCGCCAGCACCCGGAGCATCATCGCGGCGCCAGACTTCCGCCAGAAGAACATCGATGCCTTCAGCTATGTGCCCGTGGCCTCGACCCCGGTGGAGTTCAAGACCTATCTGAGCAGCAACAGCAAGCTGCAGGCCGAGCGGGTCAAGGCCTCGGGCGTGACGCTGGACTGAGCCCCATCTGTCTTCCCTTCGTTTCCCGACCTTCTGAACGAGTGACCATGAACGCCATCACGTCCCGAATCCCCGCCGCGCTGCAGAACCTGGCGCTGCCCATCATCGCCTCGCCGATGTTCACCGTCAGCTACCCCGAGCTGGTGCTGGCGCAGTGCAAGGCCGGCATCGTGGGCTCGTTCCCGGCGCTCAATGCCCGCCAGCCCGAGCTGCTGGGCGAGTGGCTGCACCGGATGAAATCCGACCTGGACGCCTACCGCAGCGCCCACCCCGGCCAGCCGGTGGGCCCCATCGCGGTCAACCAGATTGCGCACAGCTCCAACGTGCGCCTGATGCAGGACATGGAAACCTGCATCCAGCACCAGGTGCCCGTCATCATCACGTCGCTGCGCGCGCCCGCGCGCGAAGTCGTGGATGCCGTGCACGGCTACGGCGGCGTGATCTTTCATGACGTGGTCAATGTGCGCCATGCGCAAAAGGCGCTGGAGGCGGGGGTGGATGGCCTGATCGTCGTGGCCGCGGGTGCTGGCGGCCATGCGGGCACCCAGTCGCCCTTTGCCTTGGTGGGCGAGGTGCGGCGCATTTTTGACGGCCCCCTGGCCCTGTCTGGCGCCATGGCCACCGGCGGCGCCGTGCTGGCTGCCCGTGCCATGGGTGCGGACTTTGCCTACATGGGCACGCGCTTTATCGCCAGCAAGGAAGCCAACGCCAGCGAGGAATACAAGCAGGCCATCGTGAAGGCGGGCGCGTCGGACATCATCTACAGCAACTGGTTCTCGGGCGTGCATGGCAACTACCTGCGCGAGAGCATCGAGCGCGTGGGCCTGGACCCGGAAAACCTGCCGGTGGGCGACAAGGCCAACATGAGCTTTGCCGATGGCCGGTCCAAGGCCAAGGCCTGGAAAGACATCTGGGGTGCAGGCCAGGGCGTGGGCCAGATTCACGACCTGCCCGAAGTGCGGGAGATCGTGGCCAGGTTGCGCGCCGAATACGACCTGGCCCGCGCACGCATTTGCACGGGTTGACGTCTGGCGCTTTCCAGGTCCAGATCGGCGTCACGATGGCGAAGCCTTATGCTCGCGGTTCGAAGGAGGGACCGGTGGATCAGTCGCCGTATTTGTTTTTTGCGGAAGTGGTGGAGGCCGGCAGTTTTGCGATGGCGGCCCGGCGTCTGGGCATGGACCGCTCCAACGTCAGCCGCCGTATCAAGGAGCTGGAACACACCGCTGGCGTGCAGTTGATGCGCCGCACCACCCGAAAAATGGTGCTGACCGATCTGGGCGCCGCGTTCTACGAGCAATGCCTGGCGGTGCGCAGCGAAATCGAGCAGGCCAAGAACCTTCTGCTGTCGCATGGCGATGGAGTGCGAGGGTCCCTGCATGTCAGTTGCCCGCCGGCAATTGGCCGGCTGTACCTGGTGTCTGTGTTCGAGGCGTTCTGTCGCCGTTACCCTGCGGTGTCCCTGCAGATCACCTTGAAGTCGGGCGCGGTGGATTTGATCGATGAGCGGATCGATGTGGCGATCCGTTTCACCAACGAGCCATCGCCACACCAGGTGGCCAGGGTCTTGGGGCAGACGCACTGGATTTTTTGTGCCAGCCCGGACTACCTGGCCGAGCATGGCACCCCGCAGTTTCCCGAGGACCTTGCGCACCATGCATGGCTGGGCATGCGCACCCGCATGGAACTGCAGTTGCGCAAGGAGGCCGCCCTGCACCGCGTGGTGCTGCGCTCGCGCGTCGCCTGCCCCGATTACGCCCTGCTGGGGCAGATGGCCCGCGATGGGCTGGGCGTGTGCCTGCTGCCCGTCTATGTCGCGTCTCGCGGCCTGCCCCAGGGCGGTTTGGCCCAGGTGTTGGCCGACTACCAGGTCGAGCCCACGCCTGGCAGCACCTTGTACGCCATGACCCTGCCAGGCATCCATTCACCGCCGCAGGTCAAGGCCTTTGTCCAGTTCCTGGCCGAGACCGTGCAGGCGGAATTCATCCATTGAAATTTTAAGAAAATACAGCCAATACCCCTTTCAATGCAGCGGTAGAAGCTATATTTTTAGGCGCAAATTGGGGTTTACTTCTTGCGCGCGGCGATGGTTTTCTCGGCAGCGGCCACCAGGTCGGCACCGATCTGGCCCTTCCACTTCTCGACCACGGGGCGCGTGGCCTTCACGAAGGCTTCACGCTCGGCGGGGGTGAGCTGCGTCACGGTGACGCCATGGCTGGCGATCTCTTTCAGCAGCGGCTTGTCGGCCTCGATCACGCCCTTGCGCGCAATGGCGATCTGCTCTTTGCCCGCGTCGATGGCGGCCTGTTTGACGATCTCGCGGTCGGCCGGTGTCCAGCTGTTCCAGATGTCCTTGTTCACCACGAAGATGAGCGGATCATTCATGTAGCCCCACAGCGTCAGGTGCTTTTGCGCCACGGTGTACAGCTTGGCGGCCATGTAGACCGACAGGGGGTTTTCCTGCCCGTCCACTGCGCTGCTGGCCATGGCCGGCTGGGCGTCGGCCCAGCTCATCTGCGTGGGGTTGGCGCCCAGGGCGGTGAAGGTGTCCAGGAACAGGGGCGAGCCCACCACGCGGATCTTCATGCCCTTGAGGTCTTCGGGCGACTTGATGGCCTTCTTGGAGTTGGAGATTTCGCGGTAGCCGTTCTCGCCCCAGGCCAGCGGCACCACACCGGCTTTTTCCAGCGTCTGGAACAGGCTCTTGCCCACGTCGCCCTGCGTGAGCGCGTCGGCGGCGGCGTAGTCGGGCATCAAAAAGGGCAGCGAGAACAGGTTGAGCTGCTTGACCTGGGGCGACCAGTTGATGGTCGAGCCCACGGCCATGTCGATCACGCCCTGGCGCAGTGCGCTGAATTCGCGCGTCTGGTCGCCCTGGATCAGCGAGACGCCGGGGTAGAGCTTGATGTTGATGCGGCCGTTGGTGCGCTCGCGCACCTTGTTGGCCCACAGCTCGCCGCCCTTGCCCCAGGGGAAAGCGGTGCCCAGCACCAGCGACATGCGGTATTCGCTCTTGTACGCGGTTTGGGCGATGGCCGCGGGCGCGGTAAAGGCCAGGGTGGCCGCAGCGGCCACGGCCGAGGCGAGGAACGTACGCAGTTTCATTTTTCAGTCTCCTTCAGTTTGGACAAGGTTGCACAGCGAAATCAGTAGCCCAGGCGGGCGGGCAGCCACAGCGCCAGTGGCGGGAAGGCAATCACCAGGACCATGACGAGGAACATGGCGAACAGCATCCAGCCGACCCAGCGCACGGTGGACTCCATGCGCACGCCGGCGATGCGGCACGACACCATCAGGTTGACGGCCAGGGGCGGGGTGAACTGGCCCAGGGCCACCTTGAGGGTCAGGATCACGCCGAACCACACCGGGTCCCAGTGGTAGTGGTTCATGATGGGCAGCAGCAGCGGCACGAAGATCAAAAAGATCGAGATGCCGTCGAGGAACATGCCCACGGTGATCAGCAGCACGATCAGCAGCGCCAGCACACCGTATTCACCCAGGCCCGAATTCACGATGGCGTTGGCCACCGGGTCGATCACGCCCAGGGTGGACAGCGAATAGGCAAAGATGCCTGCCAGCGACACCACGATGAGGATCACCGCCGACAGCTCGCCCGACTCGCGCAGGATGGGGAACAGGTCACGCACGGAGATGGTGCGGTGGATGACCATGCCCACGAACAGGCCGTAGAACACCGCCTCCACGGCGGCTTCGGTGGGGGTGAACCAGCCCGCGCGCATGCCGCCCAGGATGAGCACCGGCGCGGCCAAGCCCCACAGGGCTTCGCGCAGGCTCTGCCAGAAGGGGGGGCGGGGCAGGGTGGCTTCGAGCGCGCCCATCTTGTGTTGGCGCGCCATCCACACGGCCGGAACGATCAGGGCGATGCCGGCCAGGATGCCAGGGATCATGCCCGCGGCGAACAGCGCGGGCACCGAGGCACCGGGCACCAGCACCGAGTAGATGATGAAAGCCACCGAGGGCGGGATCAGGATGTCGGTGGCGGCCGCAGCGCCCACGACGCTGGCCGAGAACGAGGGCGGGTAGCCCGCGCGCGACATGGCGGCAATCATCACGCCGCCCACGGCGGCGGCGTTGGCCGGGCCCGAGCCCGAGATGCCGCCCAGGAACATGGCCACGGCAATCGCCACCAGCGGCAGCATGCCGGGGCCGCGCCCGACGATGGCCACGGCAAAATTCACCAGGCGCAGGGCCACGCCAGAGCGGTCGAAGATGGAGCCGACCAGCACGAACATGGGAATGGCCAGCAGCGGGTATTTGCCCAGGCCGGCGTAGAAGTTCTGCGGCACGGCCAGCAGGCCGAACCACTGGCTGTCGGCATTGGCCAGCGCAATGGCGGCGGCACCGGCCAGGCCCAGGGCGGCACCAATCGGCACGCCCACGAACATCATGGCCAGGAAGGCCACGAACAAGAGCGTAGCGATCATGCCTGGAAGTCTCCGTGGTGGTCTGCGGGCGGCGCCTGGCGGCCGCGCCGGATGAACAGGCCGATGGCGCGCGCGGCAATCAGCGCCGAGATCAGGGGCAGCCAGATCGAATACCACCACTGGGGCACGCCGATGCCCGGCGAGGTTTCGCCAAAGCGGTAGTCGTCCCACACCACGCGCACGCTCAGCACGGCAATCAGGCCAAACAGCAGTGCCACCATGAGCGCGCCAAACCGTGCCAGCAGCTGGCGGCGGGCAACGGAGCCGCCTTCGGCAAAGTATTCGATGCGGATGTGCTGGTCGCGTGCCACCGCAGCCGAGCCGGCCACCAGCGCCAGCACGATCATCAGGAAGACGGAAATCTCCTCGGTCCAGGCAAACGAGGAATTGGTGAAGTAGCGCACCAGCACGTTGGCGAAGGTGATGAGGGCCAGGGTGGCCATCACGATCACCGTGAGCCAGTCTTCGATGCGCAGCGAGCGGGGGGCGTTGTCTTCAGGTGCCGGGGGAGCCGAGGCGAAAGCCGTCGGTCCGTGGGGGGAGGAGGGTGGCATGGGGCAGAGTCTCGGGGAAACAAACAGGGCGAATGCTGTCGCTCTGCCCGGCAGTGTTGTGCACCTGGGGCCTTGGACGGGGCGGGCGCTGTGTGCGCCGCCGCATATTATGGGGCGTGTTGTGGGGGCCACTCGCCTTCGGGCAGGCCGGCGGCAGCGCCCGTGCGCGCGGATAATGCGGCGATGGAAACCAAGTGGCTTGAGGATTTTGTCAGCCTGGCCGAGACGCGCAGCTTCAGCCGGTCTGCCCAGCTGAGGCATGTGACGCAACCGGCCTTTTCGCGCCGTATCCAGGCGCTGGAAGCGTGGGCCGGAACCGATCTGGTCGATCGCAGTTCCTATCCCACCCGACTGACATCGGCGGGCAAGACGCTGTACGACCAGGCGCTGGAGATGCTGCAGGCCATGCAGAACACGCGTGCCATGCTGCGCGCGCACACCAGCGCCAGCCGCGACATGATCGAGTTTGCGGTGCCGCACACGCTGGCCTTCACTTTTTTCCCGGCGTGGGTGTCAAGCCTGCACGGGAAATTCGGCCCCTTCAAGAGCCGCCTGATTGCGCTCAATGTGCACGATGCGGTGATGCGCCTGGTGGAAGGGGGCTGCGATCTGATGATCGCCTACCACCACGCTTCGCAACCTTTCCAGCTGGACACCGACCGCTACGAGATGGTGAACCTGGGGCAAGAGGTGCTGTCGCCCTACAGCAAGGCCGACGCCGATGGGCAGCCGCTGTTTCGCCTGCCTGGCCGCGCCGGCCAGCCGCTGCCCTACCTGGGTTACGCGCCTGGCGCCTACCTGGGGCGCATGACCGAGCTCATCCTCAAGGAGTCGGGCACCGCCATTCATCTGGAGCGGGTCTATGAAACCGACATGGCCGAAGGCCTCAAGGCCATGGCGCTGGAGGGGCATGGCGTGGCGTTTCTGCCGCACAGTGCCGTCAGGAAGGATGTGCGTGGGCGCAAACTGGTGAGCGCGGTACCTGAAGGCCAGGCGGGCTTGCAGATCGTGATGGACGTGCGCGCCTACCGTGAGAAACCTGGCGCAAAGGAAGCTCCGAAAGGCACAGCCCAGGCCTTGTGGGCGTATTTGCAGGCGCAAGGTTCCATGCGGATATAGACTGCTCGGCTGGTTTTCCGGGCCTTCGGCCGTGGAAATTCACAGGACTGTCACCAACAGTCCAGGGCGGGTCGGAACAGACCGCAGAGCTTGCCGCAACACATCGCTGTGGCACAAAGATTGCAGGTTCGCATGGCAAGTATTCACAAGGGCATCACGGCATGAAGGCTGGGCAATGGGTGGGGGCATGGGGCTTGGCTGCCGAGGGCCCTGCCTTTCGCGCGATTTCTGAAAATACCCTGCCGACCCGGTGCCGTTCTGAACGGCACGGCAGGTAAACCCCCTGTTCTGGACTGTGCCGCCCGCACACAATGCGGGTGGACGCAAGTCTCTAGAATTCCTTTTTTACATGACACTAGGAGATTGAAATGA
The DNA here is from genome assembly GCA_024711405.1 of Acidovorax sp. Classification (GTDB taxonomy): domain Bacteria; phylum Pseudomonadota; class Gammaproteobacteria; order Burkholderiales; family Burkholderiaceae_C; genus Acidovorax. The sequence goes on along the minus strand of JANJSZ010000298.1, from coordinate 2,078 downwards.
AGAAGCACATTTTCGCGATGGCCGTGGTCACACTCGCGGCCGGTAGCGCCTTTGCGCAGGCTGGTGATACGCTGGCCAAGATCAAGTCTTCGGGCAGCGTGACGCTGGGCGTGCGTGAATCCTCGGGCCTGTCCTACACGCTGGGCAACGGCAAGTACGTGGGCTTCCATACCGAGATGGCCGAAGTCATCATCTCCGACATCCGCAAGCAGCTGGGTCTGTCCGCGCTGGAAACCAAGTACCAGCCTGTCACCTCGCAAAACCGTATCCCGCTGGTGACCAATGGCACGGTGGATCTGGAGTGCGGCTCCACCACCAACAATGCGGCCCGCCAGAAGGACGTGGCCTTTGCCGTGACCACCTATGTGGAAGAGGTGCGCATGGTCGTCAAGGCCAATTCGGGCATCACGTCGATCAAGGACCTGAACGGCAGGAGCGTGGCCACCACCACCGGCACCACCTCGGTGCAGACCCTGCGCAAGAACGAGCGCGCCGGCGGCATCGACTTCAAGGAAGTCTATGGCAAGGACCATGCCGACAGCTTCCTGCTGCTGGAAACCGGCCGTGCCGATGCGTTCGTGATGGACGGCTCCATCCTGGCCGCCAACATCTCCAAGTCCAAGAACCCGGCCGATTTCAAGATCGTCGGCGAAGTGCTGTCGGTCGAGCCGATTGCCTGCATGTTGCGCAAGAACGACCCGGCCTTCAAGAAGGCCGTGGACGACAGCATCAAACGCCAGATCGCCGACGGTTCGCTGGCCAAGCTGTACGACAAGTGGTTCCTGCAACCCGTGCCACCCACCAACACCAAGATCGGCCTGCCCCTGTCTGACGCCACCAAGGCGGCTTGGGCCAACCCCAACGACAAACCCATGGAAGACTACGCCAAGAAGTAATCGGCGCTCGGCAACGCCCCTTCGAGCCATGCGTGTTCGGGGGGGCTTTTTTTGTTGGGCGCGCGCCATGCGCTGTCCGGCTTCATGCAGAAATTGGGGGGTACTCCTATGAGTTGGGATTGGCAGGTGTTCTGCCAGGACACCTTGGATAAAGAGGTGGTGCAAGGCTGCTTCGGCAAGGGCGGTGACATCACTTATCTGGACTGGATGCTGTCGGCCTGGGGCTGGACCGTGTCGGTTTCGCTGTTGGCACTGTTGCTGGCGCTGGTGCTGGGGTCGGTCATTGGCACGCTGCGCACATTGCAGGGGCGGCCGGTGGTCGTGCGCCTGGGCAATGCCTGGGTGGAACTGTTCCGCAACATCCCGTTGCTGGTGCAGATTTTCCTGTGGTACCACGTGGTACCGACGCTGTTTCCGGTGATGCAGGGCGTGCCCGGCTTCGTGCTGGTGGTGCTGGCGCTGGGCTTTTTCACGTCGGCGCGTATTGCCGAGCAGGTGCGCTCGGGCATCCAGGCCCTGCCGCGCGGCCAGCGCTATGCAGGCCTGGCGATGGGCTTCACAACCTTCCAGACCTACCGCTACGTGCTGCTGCCCATGGCGTTTCGCATCATCATTCCGCCGCTGACCAGCGAGACGATGAACATCTTCAAGAACTCGTCGGTGGCGTTTGCCGTGTCGGTGGCCGAACTCACGATGTTCGCCATGCAGGCACAGGAAGAAACCTCGCGCGGCATCGAGGTCTACCTGGCCGTCACGGCCTGCTACATCGTCTCGGCATTTGCCATCAACCGCATCATGGCTTTCATCGAAAAGCGTGCCCGCGTGCCGGGCATGGTCGTGGCCGGCGGATCGGGAGGGCACTGACATGAATCTTGACTTCTCCTTCTACAACTGGGACCTGATCTCCAACTTCGTGCTCAAGGGGCTGTATTTCAGTCTCATGCTCACGCTGGTGGCCACGGTTGGCGGCGTGCTGTTCGGCACCATGCTGGCGCTGATGCGCCTGTCGGGCAAGAAGTGGCTCGATATTCCCGCCACCATCTATGTCAACGGCATGCGCAGCATTCCGCTGGTGATGGTGATCCTGTGGTTCTTCCTGCTGGTGCCCGCCATCATTGGCCGCCCCATCGGCGCCGAGGTGTCGGCGGTGGTGACCTTCATCGACTTTGAAGCCGCGTATTT
>JANJSZ010000296.1 GCA_024711405.1 Acidovorax sp. | reverse complement strand
TTGAACTTTTGCGCGCTATTTCGCCGCCGCAAGCGCCTGCGCGATCCAGCCGTCAAAAGTCTTCTGGTGTGCCTTGATCCAGCCATCGGTGTGGCGCGCCACATCGCTGGCCTTGTTTTCGCCCCGGCCCATGCGCAGGTTCTGGGCGTTGATGTCGGCCACCGGCAACTGCATCACCTCAAACAGCCGGGCGGCGGCCGGGTTCTGCTCGGCAAAGGCCTTGTTGGCCACGATGTGCTGCTGGTTCACCTTGAAGCCATAGTTCTTGCCGTTGGGCAGGCGGGTGTCCTCGCCTGCCGCAGCGGGGGTGTCGGGCACTTCGAGCCAGACCACATCGGTGCCAGGGCGCAGCACGGCGCTGACCCAGTAGGGTGTCCAGGTGTAGTAAAGGATGGGCTGGCCCTGCTTGAAACGGGCGATGGTGTCGGCAATCAGCGCGGCGTAGCTGCCCTGCTTGTGGCTGATGGAGCCACTCAGCTGGTAGGTCTTGAGGTGCCGTTCGATGGCCAGCTCGCAGCCCCAGCCGGGGTTGCAGCCGGTCAGGTCGGCCTTGCCGTCGCCGTCGGTGTCAAACAGCTGGGCCAGCTTGGGGTCCTTGAGCTGGGTGAGGTGGGTGATCTGGTAGCGCTCGGCGGTCTTCCTGTCGATCAGGTAGCCCTGGGCGGCGTTGCCGGAGTACACGCCCTTGCGGTAGAGCTTGGTGTCGCCGCCGCTGTTTTGGTAGAAATCAGCGTGCAGCAGGTTCCAGTGGGTGGCCATGAAGGTGGCGTCGCCACTGGCGATGGCCAGGTGTTCGGTGGCGGGCTCCAGGTCCTTCATGGGCTGGACGTCATAGCCCAGCTTTTCGAGGGCGCGCGCGACCAGCAGGGTCTGGAAGGCCTCTTCGGCGAGCGAGCTTTTCAGGGGCTGCACGCGAACGCCCTTGCCGGGCAGGTTCTGCGCATGGGCGGCACCCGCCAGGCCAATGGCCAGCAGGCTGGTGGCGAGGGCGGTTCTGGCGGTGTGGGCAAAAAATGAGTGACTGGTCATGGCTGCGGACTCCTTGAATGGGGGATCGGAACAATCGACGGATGGGCGTGGCGGGCCAGGCCGACCGCCTTCTAGCGGCGCGCTGGCGCCAGCCGGGCCGGGGCGTCAGGCGCTGCCGAAGTTGCGGACGCTGTGGCGGTGGTCATGCGGCGCAGCAGGCGCCAGGCCAGGCCCGCGGGGCCGGTCTGCCACCAATGGCGCACGCCCCGGCGCGGCTGGCCCATGGCCTGGGTGATGCGGTCCAGCATGACGGCCAGCAGCACAATGCCCAGGCCGCCCACGGTGGCCAGGCCCATGTCCAGGCGGCCAATGCCGCGCAGTACCATCTGGCCCAGCCCGCCCACTGCGATCATCGAGGCGATCACCACCATCGACAGCGACAGCATCAGCGCCTGGTTGATGCCCGCCATGATGGACGGCATTGCCAGCGGCAGCTGCACCTTGACCAGCATTTGCCAGGGCGATGCGCCGTAGGCCCGCGCGGCCTCGATCAGGTCGGGGCGCACCTGGCGCAGTCCCAGGTTGGTCAGCCGCACCAGCGGCGGCAGCGCGAACACGATGGTCACGATCACGCCCGGCACGTTGCCAATGCCAAACAGCATCACCACCGGCACCAGGTACACAAAGGCCGGCGTGGTCTGCATGGCATCCAGAAACGGGCGCATCCAGCGCTGGGCGCGGTCGCTGGCTGCAAGCACAATGCCCAGCGGCAGACCGATCACGATGCAGAACGCCAGCGAGGTCAGCACCAGCGAGAGCGTGACCATGGCTTCGGACCAGATGCCCAGCAGGGCCACCACCATCAGCGAGGCCACGGTACCCAAGGCGATGGCGCGGCCCGCGAACTGCCACGCCAGCAGACCCATCAACGCCACCATGGCCAGCGTGGGCACGCTGGTGAGCAGGCTTTCCACCCAGGTGAGCGTGCCGTCAATCGGCGCGCGCACGGTCTGGAAGAACGGACGGAAGTTCTGCACCACCCAGCCCAGGCCTTCGTTGATCCAGGCCTGCACGGGCAGGGAGCCGTCCCACAGTTGCCCCACCTGCCAGGCGTCGGCTGCGGCATCACCGCCGGTCGAGGGGGTGGTTGTTGCTTGCGCCGGGGCATCCAGCCAGCTGCTGGCGCTGTCGGTGGCGGTCTCCGCCGGGGTGGCGCCCCAGGGGTCGGGGCTTTCAGCGGGGGTGGCCAGGACGGGCGCATCCGGCGCGGCTGCAGGCTGGTCCCACGGGGTGACGGCCGGGCTGGATTCGCTGGCTGTCGCCCACGGATCGGTATCGGCCGGCGGTGGCAGCACGGAGGCCTCGGGTGTGGGCAGTGCATCGTTCATGCGAGGCTCCTTTCTGGGGCACGGGTTGCCACGGGGAGCGGCGAGGGCGGAACCGGCGGGGTGTCGCGGTCCAGAAACTTCAGCAGGGTGGTTTTGCTGACGGCGCCCTGAAAGTGGCCTTGGGGCCCCACCACCGGCAGGGCGCAAGGCGCCTGTGCCACCTGGCCGAACAGGTCGGCCACGGCCGCGTCGGCGGCAATGGGCTCCACGTTGGACAAGAAGGCATGCTGCAAGCCCAGCGGCCCCACATGGCCGTCCAGCGCGGCGCGCAGCGAGTCGGCCGACACGGTGCCCAGGTAGCGCTGCGTGGGGCTGACCACGTAGGCAAAGTCGCCGTCCTGCTCCTCCAGCTGCTTGAGTGCGGCGCGCGAGCCCCGGTCGCTGTGCTCGGACACCACGGTGAAGCGCTGGCGCGCAATATCGCCTGCCTTGAACACGGCGGCGGCATCCACACCGCGCACGAAGCTGCGCACATAGTCGTTGGCGGGGTTGCGCAAAATGTCGTCGGGCGTTCCCACCTGCACCACCTGGCCGTCTTTCATGATGGCGATGCGGTCGCCGATGCGCATGGCCTCGTCCAGGTCGTGCGAGATGAAGACGATGGTGCGCCGCTTGACCTGCTGCAGGCGCAGCAACTCGCTTTGCATCTCGGTGCGGATGATGGGGTCGAGCGCCGAGAAGGCCTCGTCCATCAGCAGGATGGAGGGATCGGATGCCAGCGCGCGCGCCAGGCCCACGCGCTGCTGCATGCCGCCCGAAAGCTCGTCGGGGTAGCTCGCCCCCCAGCTGGCCAGGCCCACCTGTTCCAGCGCCAGCGCGGCTTGCGCCTGGCGTTCGGCCCGGCCCACGCCCGCCAGTTCCAGGCCGAGGGCGGTGTTGTCGAGCACGTTCATGTGCGGCATCAGTGCGAACGACTGGAACACCATGCTGATGTCCTTGCGCCGCAGGGCGCGCAGCTGGCTGCTGGTCAGGCGGCTGATGTCGGTGCCATCCACCAGAATGCGGCCGGCACTGGGCTCGATCAGCAGATTGAGCAGGCGCACCAGGGTGGATTTGCCCGAACCCGACAAACCCATGACCACGAAGATTTCACCGGCTTCGATGGTGAAAGTGGCGTCGAACACGCCGATCGAGTGGCCGGTGCGCTCCAGAATTTCCTGCTTGCTGCAGCCCTGGCGGACCAGCTCCAGTGCCTTCTGCGGCGTTTCGCCGAAGATTTTGAAGACATGGTCGATGGTGATTTTTTTGGCCACGTTGGTGGATCTCCCTCGTTGAACGGATGGAACACAGCCCTGTCCGCCATGGGCGGACAGGTTCGGAAACCAAGCGAAACCCTGATGCGGCGGCCAACCCCGGCTGCGATCAGCACGGAGGACGGTGCGTAAGGTAGAAGCCTGGCGGCGCCAGGTCGGCCCGGATGGCACGCAAGGTGGTGCGCAAGGGCCTGAGGGGTGTTCCGCGGGAGCCGGGGTGGGGACTCCTGGACCACGGTTGCCACCGGGCGCAGGCACGGTGGCGGGGCATCAGGGCCGAAACTTCGGCGGACTGGAGTGACCGCAAGGGCCACGCCAGTGAGACATTCATCCCGAGTTCGGGTGAATTACCTGCGTTGCAGGTGGTTAATCAGCTTTGAATTATATGAATTTGGTGTTTTTGAGTCAAAACACTGGTTATTTTCATTGTGGTAGTCGCGCGCTGGAACAACCCAATGAACTCCCCCGCATACCCCGGGATGTCGGTCGGCCCTCTCCGTGACAGGTATTCTGATGCTATTAAAAAAATAGCTGCTAGCGCTTTATTCATAAGCGCTAACAGCTAATTTCGTTCAAAACCAGAAGTTAATGCCTGTCGTGGCCGCTGTTGAGCAGCTTGTCGGTGTAGGCAATGGCCAGTGCGCTGGCCAGGAAGACCACATGGATGATGGTCTGCCACATCAGCACCTTCACGTCGTAATTGGCGGCGTTGATGAAGGTCTTGAGCAGGTGGATGGAACTGATGCCGATGATCGACAGACCCAGTTTCACCTTCAGCACCGAGGCATTCACATGTCCCAGCCATTCGGGCTGGTCGGGGTGGTCGTCCAGGCCCAGCCGGCTCACAAAGGTTTCATAGCCGCCCACGATCACCATGATGAGCAGGTTGGAGATCATCACCACGTCGATCAGCGCCAGCACGACGAGCATGATCACGGTTTCGTTCAGTGCGGTGATCTGCACCTCGGGCTTGTAGCCGATGCTGGTGACCAGCGCCTGCAGCGCCGTCTGGCTGCCGAACACGGCCTCGACCAAGTGCGACAGTTCCAGCAGGAAATGCCATACGTACACGGCCTGCGCCGCAATCAGCCCGAGGTAAAGCGGCAACTGCAGCCAGCGGCTGGCAAAGATCAGCGCGGGCAGCGGACGCAGGGGAGACGGGGCTTTGGGCGTGGGGGTGGACATGAAGGCCTGTGCAGGAAATGAAATGAGGCCAGATTTTAGGTTGTGCATGGGCGCACAGGTTGTAAGCTGAAGCCCGTCAGTGGCTTGTAAGTGGGGTGGCAGACAGTACCGCCCAGTTCCATCAGACCCAGGAGACAACACCATGAGTTCGCCCAATTCCTCGATCGAGTCCGTGCTGGTTGAAAACCGCGTTTTCCCGCCCTCGGATGCGATTGCCAAGGCCGCCCGCATTTCGGGCATGGCGGGTTACGAAGCGCTGTGCGCCGAGGCCGACAAGGATTTCGAGGGTTTCTGGGCCCGCCTGGCGCGCGAGAATCTGCAATGGACCAAGCCCTTCACCCGCACCCTGGATGGGTCGAACGCGCCGTTCTTCCAGTGGTTTGCCGACGGTGAACTCAATGCCTCGGCCAATTGTCTGGACCGCCACATCGGCACCCCCACCGAGGCCAAGACGGCCATCATTTTCGAGGCCGACGACGGCGCGGTGACCCGCATCACCTACAAGGAACTGCTGGCCCGCGTGAGCCAGTTTGCCAACGCCCTCAAGGCCCATGGCGTGGGCAAGGGCGACCGGGTGCTGATCTACATGCCCATGACCATCGAGGGCGTCATCGCCATGCAGGCCTGCGCGCGCATTGGCGCCACGCACAGCGTGGTGTTTGGCGGCTTCAGTGCCAAGGCGGTGCACGAGCGCGTGATTGACGCCGGTGCCGTGGCCATCGTCACGGCCAACTACCAGATGCGCGGCGGCAAGGAGCTGCCCTTGAAGGCCGTCATCGACGAAGCGCTGGCCACCGGCGGCTGCGACACGCTGCGCCATGTGTTCGTGTACGAGCGCACCCCCACGGCGTGCAACATGGTCGAGGGGCGCGACAAGACCTTTGCCCAGGCATTGGCTGGCCAGAGCACCGAGTGCGCACCCGTGGCCGTGGGCGCGGAGCATCCGCTGTTCATCCTCTACACCTCGGGCTCCACCGGCAAACCCAAGGGCGTGCAGCACAGCACGGGCGGCTACCTGCTGTGGGCCAAGGTCACCATGGACTGGACGTTCGATCTGCGCCCCGACGATATCTTCTGGTGCACGGCCGACATCGGCTGGATCACCGGCCACACCTATGTCACCTATGGTCCGCTGGCTGCGGGCGCCACGCAGATCATCTTCGAAGGCATTCCCACCTTCCCGAATGCCGGGCGCTTCTGGCAGAT
>JANJSZ010000292.1 GCA_024711405.1 Acidovorax sp. | reverse complement strand
ACGTAGGCCAGGTCCAGCGCGGCAGCGCCGGGGCGGCGCAGGCCCGCGGTGCGCTGCATCACGTCGCTCATCATGGCCAGGTAGCTCTTGAAGTTGTCGCCCGGGCGGAAAGGAAAGCCGGTGGAGATCAGGCAGTCCTTGAGCTGGGTGCGTTTGCTCACGCGGATGCGGCGCTCGTTCAGGTAGGCGCCGCGGCCCTTGGTGGCCGTGAACAGGTCATTGCGCGAGGGGTCGTAAATCACGGCCTGCTCGATCTTGCCCTTCACGGCCAGCGCAATGCTGACGCAATAGACGGGAAAGCCGTGGATGAAGTTGGTGGTGCCGTCCAGCGGGTCGATGATCCAGACAAACTCGGAATCCTTGGCGCCATACTCGGTGCCCGATTCTTCGGCCAGGATGCCGTGGCCGGGGTAGGCCGTGAGCAGCGTCTCGATGATGATCTTTTCGGACGCGTGGTCCACTTCGGTCACGAAGTCGTTGATCTGCTTTTGCGAGATCCGCACCGATTCCACGTCCAGGGCCGCGCGGTTGATGATGGCGCCGGCGGCGCGTGCGGCCTTGATGGCCACGTTGAGCATGGGGTGCAGGGTGGACGACATAAATTGTGGGTGAAGGACAGGGGCCTTGGGACAAGGCGTGGACCGGCGATGCGGCGACAATGGGAGAGATTCTACCCGCTGCGCCCCTGAACCGCTGGGCGAGGGCCTGGAACCTGGCCTGCGGCGGCGCATCCACCGCCTGCATCCGCAGATTCAGCAGCGTTTCAAGGCAGCCGCAGCCACTGGCCTTCGCCTGCGGTGGTTTGCTGCACCGGCCCCCCACCCAGGCTGAACTCCACCATCAGGCTCTTGCGCTCACCGGGGGCAGGGTCTGCGCCGGCGAGTTGGTTGTCCACCGCCACTTCCAGTCGGCCGTCACGCACCAAGCTGCGCAGGCGCACGGTGATGTCCACCTGGCGGTAACCGTTGCCGTAGAGGGCGCGCTGGATGTTGACGTAGCCGTGGTCTGCCTCGTTGCGCCCGCCGCGCTGCTCCCACCGTTGGGCGCGGGCCTGCGCGATCCGCGATCCGTCGATCCAGCTGCCTTCGCCGTATTCGAGAATCTCGGGCTGGCGGCCAAATCCACCCAGCACGATCTGCAGGGTTTTGCGCTGGCCCGGCGCCGGGTCGCCGTTGAAGAGCTGGTTGTTCAGCTGGAAACGCTGCTCGCCCCGCAGCAGCTGGCGGATCTGTGGCGTCACATCGAAGCGCGATTGCGGCGTGCCATAGGTGGCCTGCCGGATGTCGAGAGGGTCCCGGTCGGCGTGGCCATACCCGCCCTGATCCTCGCCATTCCAGCCTTGCCGGTCATCGTTGTCGTAGCCCCGCCCCCAGCGGCCGCTGCGCCAGCCCGTGAACTGCGCGCCATCCACCCAGCTGTATTCGCTGAAGTCGAAGTTGCGGGGCTGACCGTCGGGTCCCCGGGCATGGATGCGCAGCATCTTGCGCAGACCGGGGGCCGGGTCGGCGCCGAACAGGTCATTGGTGAGCCGAAAGCGCTGGTCGCGGCGGGCCAGTTGCCGCAGACGGTCGGTGACGTCGATGCTGTACTGGTCGGTGCCATAGACCGCCTGCAGGATCTGGTAGGGGCCTTCGTCGCGCTGGGCCCAGGCGGTGGACGACAGCAGCAGGGCAAACGCCAGCAGCAGCCAGCTGCCCAGGGTTCTGGCGATGGAGGAGGGAGCGTGCATGGAGGGAGGGTTGAAAGTGGGAAAGCGGTGGAGAGAGGTGCGAGGTGCCAAAGCGACCTTCAACAGGCCCTTAACGTCCGGGTTGCGACACCCGTGCACAACGCCCGTGCCACGCACAGAGTTTTACACCCGCGCAGGGTGCGCGGCCCTGCAGGCGGCGCCCAGCTGCTGGGGCTGGCACCTCCGCCAGGCCCGGGCCAGCGGCGACAATGGCGCATGCCCCGGTGGCCCCTTGTTTCTTTCTGATTTTTCCATGCGTACCCGATTCATCCTCATTCAAACCAGCCACGCCGGCAATGTGGGCGCCGCCGCCCGTGCCATGAAAACCATGGGTTTTGACGATCTGGTGCTGGTGGCGCCGCGCTGGCCCAACGTGCTGCGGCGCGAGGAAACCATCCAGCGTGCCAGCGGCGCCCTCGATGTGCTGGAAAACGCGCGCATCGTCGCCACGCTCGATGAAGCCCTCGATGGCATCAGCCACCTGTGCGCGACCGCCATGACGCCGCGCGACTTTGGCCCGCCCACGGCCAGCCCCCGCGCGCACTTTGAAATGCTCTTGAAAAGAGCGCTTTCAGCGAGGGATGGACAAGCGCTGGAGGTCGAAAATTCTTCAAAACCGACCGCTGCGACGGCCGAGTCGGGCGTGGCCTTTCTGTTTGGCTCCGAACGCTTCGGCATGGCCAACGAGGATGTGTACCGCTGCCATGTGGCGCTCTCCATCCCGACCAACCCGGGTTTTGGCTCGCTCAACCTGGGCGCCGCCATCCAGGTGATTGCCTACGAGTGGCGCCAGGCGCTGGGCGGGTTTGCGGTGCAGGAGGCCACGCCGGCCCGCGTGCAGGCCGATGCCGCCCAGGTGGCCGGCATGCTGGCCCACTGGGAGCGGGCGCTCACCGGCATTGGTTTTCTCGACCCCGCCGCGCCCAAGAAGCTCATGCCGCGGCTGAACCAGCTTTTCAACCGCGCGCAACTGAGCCCGGAGGAAATCCACATCCTGCGTGGTGTCGCCAAAGCCATGCTCGAGACGGCCCAAGCGAAACGATAGACTGCGTTTTCTATTTACCAATAACCATAACAACCATGCTTGCCCGTCTGCGCTCCGATATCCAGTGCATCCTCGACCGCGATCCTGCCGCGCGCAGCACGTGGGAGGTGGTCACCTGTTATCCGGGCCTGCACGCGATCTGGCTGCACCGCCCGGCCCACTGGTGCTGGCACCATGGCCTCAAATGGCTGGGGCGCTTCATCTCGCACTTTGCACGCTGGTTCACCGGCATCGAGATCCACCCCGGCGCCAAGATCGGCGAGCGTGTTTTCTTCGACCACGCCATGGGCGTGGTGGTGGGCGAGACGGCAGAAATCGGCGATGGCTGCACCATCTACCAGGGCGTCACGCTGGGCGGCACCTCGCTGTACAAGGGCGCCAAGCGCCATCCCACGCTGGGCCGCGACGTGGTGGTGAGTGCCGGCGCCAAGGTGCTGGGCGGTTTCGAGGTGGGCGATGGCGCCAAGATCGGCAGCAACGCCGTGGTCATCAAGCCGGTGCCCGCGGGCGCCACGGCGGTGGGCATTCCGGCACGCA
>JANJSZ010000043.1 GCA_024711405.1 Acidovorax sp. | reverse complement strand
TGTCCATGTATTCCAGCACCATGGCCTGCCCCTGGGCATTGCGCAGGGCCCCCTCGCGCACCTCCCAGCCCGCTTCTTTCAGCAGCTGCTGCGCGCGGCGCAGGTTGGCGCGCAGCGACGAATCCCCGTCGGTGCGCGGTGGCACGGTCATGGGGCCAAAGGCCGCAGCTGGAATGTCCTTGCGAAACGGCTCCATCAACGCCAGCTCCTGCGGCGACGGCGTGCCGCGGGTCTCGCAGGCGGTGTTGCCAAACAGGCCGTTGACCCGCTGGTAGGCGCCGTAGAACATCTGGCGGTTCATCCACTCGTAGTCGATCGCCAGGCCCAGGGCCTCGCGCACGCGCACATCCTGCAACAGCGGGCGGCGCGTGTTGAGCACATAGCTCTGGAAACCCGAGGGCAGCTTGTGGGCGAATTCGCCCTTGACCAGTTCGCCGGTGTCGAACTTCTTGCCATTCACGCGCCGCGCCCAGTCGCCCGCGCTGAAAAAGCGCATCAGGTCGAACTCGCCGGCCTTGAGGGCTTCGAGCCGCGCGGTGGCGTCCTTGTAGATCTTGACGGTGATGCGCTCGAAGTTGGCTGTGCCCTTGCGCACGTTCAGGTCCCTGGCCCAGTAGTCCGGGTCGCGCACGTAGGTGATGTCCTTGCCAAAGCGCACCGGGCCGATCTTGTAGGGCCCGCTGCCAATGGGAATGTCCATCACCACCTGGTCGAAGGGCTTGGCCTGGCCGTTCTCCACGCCCCAGTCGCGGCTGAACACCGGCAGGCCGCCCACGGTGAGCGGCAGCTCGCGGTTGGGCTGCCTGAAGCGGTAGCGCACCGTGCGCTCGTCCAGCACATCGACCCCCGCCACATCGATCAGCGTGGTCTTGTAGGCGGGCGACGTGAAGGGGCCCACCAGGGTGTCGTAGCTGTATTTCACGTCCTGCGCCACCACCTGCTTGCCGTTGTGAAAGCGCGCCTCGGGCCGCAGGCGGAACGTGGCCGAAAGCCCGTCGGGTGCCACCTCCACATCCTCGGCCAACAGGCCGTAGCCGGTGGCGGTTTCGTCCATGGAGCCCGCCAGCAGCGAGTCGAACATCAGCGACGACAGGTAGGCCGGCGCGCTGCCCTTGATGGTGAACGGGTTGTATTTGTCGAAAGTGGAGGTGCGCAGGTTGCTCACCAGCCGCAGCTCGCCGCCCTTGGGGGCATCGGGGTTCACGTAACTGAAATGCGTGAACCCGGCCGGGTAGCGCGGCGCGCCCCACAGCGCATAGGCATGCGCAGCCCAGGCTGGCACAGCACACCCCATCAGCAAGAAAGTCAGCCAAAACCGCATGCGACAATTCTGCACTACGTCGGCGGGGCATCAGGCAACGCTGAATAAGTCACCGCGATGGTGCACGCACTGGTTTGGGATGGGCTGCAAGGCGCAAAGCACAGCAATAGCCGCAGCTATTGCGAGCATTTGCAACGCTGCAGACCGCCCAAAGCCAGGGATGCGCGGCACGCGAGGGACTGGTTCAGCGTTGCCTTTGCGCAGACTGCGGGGACATCTCCCGCAGCCGTGCCGCCCCCGCCGTTGCCCCCCACATCGCATTCCACAGGAGAACAACCATGGGTTTTCTGACCGGCAAGAAACTGCTCATCACGGGCGTGCTGTCCAATCGCTCCATCGCCTACGGCATCGCCAAGGCCTGCCACGCCCAGGGCGCCGAGCTGGCCTTCAGCTACGTGGGCGAGCGCTTCAAGGACCGCATCACCGACTTTGCCGCCGAGTTCGACTCCAAGCTGATCTTTGATTGCGACGTGGGCAGCGACGAGCAGATCGATCGCATGTTCGCCGACCTGGCCCAGGCATGGCCCCAATTCGATGGCTTCGTGCACAGCATCGGCTTTGCGCCGCGCGAGGCGATTGCCGGCAACTTCCTCGAAGGCCTCTCGCGCGAAGGCTTTCGCATTGCGCACGACATCAGCGCCTACAGCTTCCCGGCCATGGCCAAGGCCGCCCTGCCCTACCTGAACGACAAGTCCTCGCTGCTCACGCTGAGCTACCTGGGCGCGCTGCGCAGCATTCCCAACTACAACACCATGGGCCTGGCCAAGGCCAGCCTGGAGGCCAGCGTGCGCTACCTGGCCGAGGCCGTGGGCCGCACCGAAGACGGCCGCAGCATCCGCGTCAACGGCGTCTCCGCCGGCCCCATCAAGACCCTGGCGGCCAGCGGCATCAAGGACTTCGGCAAGCTGCTGGGCCGCGTGGCCGACGCCGCGCCCCTGCGCCGCAACGTGACGATCGAGGACGTGGGCAACGTGGCGGCCTTCCTGCTGTCCGACCTGGCCAGCGGCATGACGGCCGAGATCAGCTATGTGGACGGCGGCTTCAGCCAGACGGCAGGCCTGAGTGCCGACCAGGTCTGAATACCGCCCGCCGGGATTCTTGGTCAAATCGGCGGCTGGCGCTTACAGATACAGCCCCAGCAGCCAGATGATCAATCGCACCATGCACCGCAGAAGCTGCCTCGCCCTGCTGGCGCTTGCCGCCCTTCCTGCCCTGCCCGCGCTGGCCGCAGACGCACCCGCCCTGCTGCTGGCCCAGGTCTATCGCCCCGGCCTTGCGCTGCAGGATTACTGGGTGAGCGAGAAATACGACGGCGTGCGCGGCTTCTGGGATGGCCGCACGCTGCGCACCCGGGGCGGCGAGACGGTGCAGGCCCCTGCCTGGTTCACCGCTGGCTGGCCCGAGGTGCCGATGGACGGCGAGCTGTGGGCCGGGCGCGCACGATTCAGCCACGCCCAGTCCACCGCGCGCCAGCAACAAGCCGACGACACGGCCTGGCGCCAGATGCGTTTCATGGTGTTTGACCTGCCCGCGCACGGCGGCACGTTCGACCAGCGCCTACCGGCCCTGGCCGCCCTCGTCGAGCACCTGGGCCAGCCCTGGGTGCAGGCCGTGCCACAACGGCGCGTGGCCAGCGACGCGGCCCTGCAGGCGCTGCTGGCGCGCACCGTGCGCGCCGGTGGCGAGGGGTTGATGCTGCACCGGGGCGCATCGCTGTACCGCGCAGGCCGCAGCGACGATCTCATCAAGCTCAAGACGCACGAGGACACCGAGGCCCGCGTGGTGGCCCACCTGCCCGGCCAGGGCAAACACGCCGGGCGCATGGGCGCGCTGCTGGTCGAAATGCCCACCGGCCAGCGTTTCCGGCTGGGGACGGGGTTCAGCGAAGCCGACCGCGAAAACCCGCCGCCCGCGGGCAGTTGGGTGACCTACCGCTTTCGCGGCACCCACGACGGCGGCCTGCCGCGCTTTGCCAGCTTTGTGCGGGTGCGCGAGGACATGCCGGCAAGGTGAATTGAACGGGTTGAACGGGCGAGCGGCTGGCAGCCAATTCAACCAAAAATCCAGCGACCGCAACGGCCGCTGGAGCCGTCACACATTGCGGCCGTAAGGGCCATCGTCGCCCTTCTGAACCAGGTTGTCGGAAGTGGTCAGTGGCTTGGGTTGTCTGGCGAATTTTTCGGCCACGCAGTCGGCGTAATAACGCACCTGGCCGCTTTCATCCTCCACCTCGACCAGGCCGTGGATATCCGTCTCGAAGCCCGGGCACAGCTTGGCGAATTCGCGGGCGAACTTGAGGTAGTCCACGATCTTCTTGTTGAACACCTCGCCCGGAATCAGCAGCGGGATGCCCGGCGGGTACGGCGTGACCAGGCCCACGGTGATGCGGCCTTCGAGGTGGTCGATCTCCACGCGCTCGGTGGTGCGGTGCGCAATGTGCGCAAACGCGTCGCTGGGCTTCATGGCCGGCGTGAGGTCCGACAAATACATCTCGGTCGTCAGGCGCGCGATGTCGTACTTGGCATACATCTCGTGCACATGCTGGCACAGGTCCTTGAGGCCCATGCGCTCGTAGCGCTTGTGCTGCTGGCAGAACTCCGGAAGGATGCGCCACATGGGCTGGTTCTTCTCGTAGTCGTCCTTGAACTGCTGCAGCGCCGTGAGCAGCGTGTTCCAGCGGCCCTTGGTGATGCCGATGGTGAACATGATGAAGAAGCTGTACAGGCCCGTCTTCTCGACCACCACGCCATGCTCGGCCAGGTACTTGGTGACGATGGACGCCGGAATGCCGGTCTTGTCGAACTTGCCGTCCAGGCTCAGGCCCGGCGTGACGATGGTGGACTTGATCGGGTCGAGCATGTTGAAGCCGTCGGCCAAATCGCCAAAGCCATGCCACTTGGCCGCGCCGTTTTTCTTCTTCCCCTTGTTGCGGAAGATCCAGCTCTCGGCCGTCCCCAGGCCCTCATCGACCAG
>JANJSZ010000283.1 GCA_024711405.1 Acidovorax sp. | reverse complement strand
CCCCTGGAGAGATTCCATGAACATGCCTCTGAACACGTCTGCCAACATCAGCGATCCCGTTGAACAGGCCCGCTACAACATGATCGAGCAGCAGATCCGCCCCTGGAACGTGCTCGATGCCGACGTGCTGGAGCTGCTGGCGGTGGTACGCCGCGAAGAATTCGTGCCCCCGGCCTGCCGCAGCATGGCCTTCATGGACATCGAAATCCCCTTGCTGGGCAGCGACGCCACGGAAGCCGTTCGCCTGGGCCACAGCATGCTGCAGCCGCGCCTGGAAGCACGCATGCTGCAAGACCTGAAGATCTTGCCCACCGACCGCGTGCTGGAAATCGGTGCCGGCTCGGGCTACATGGCGGCGCTGCTGGCCCAGCGTGCGGAGAGCGTGGTCTCGCTCGAAATCGTGCCCGCGCTGGCCGAGATGGCGCAAGACAACCTTCAGCGTGCCGGCATCGCCAACGCCCATGTGCGCGTGTCAGACGGCTCCCGCGATGCCGTGCCCGAAGGCCCGTTCGACGTGATCGTGCTCAGTGGCTCCGTGGCCAGCATTCCGCAGAACCTGCTGTCGATGCTGCGCGAAGGTGGCCGCCTGGCCGCCATCGTGGGCCAGGAGCCCGTCATGCGCTTCACGCTGGTGCGCCGCACGGGCGACCGTTTCGACACCACCCAGCCCTGGGACACCGTCGCGCCGCGCCTGGTGGGCTTTGCCGAACCTTCGGACTTTTCCTTCTGATTGGGCGGCGAGGAGTTCTGCATGATCGACCATGTCCGCCCCGCGCAGCTGTCCGCCTGGTTTGCACAGGCCTCTGCCGCGGGCCAGCCGCTGGTGCTGGACGTGCGCGAGCCCTGGGAGCTGCAAACCGCCAGCGTGCGCACGGACGGGTTTGAACTGGTGGCGATTCCCATGGGGCAGCTGCCTGGCCGGCTGGCCGAGCTGGACCCTTCCCGCCCCCTGGCGTGCCTGTGCCACCACGGTGCCCGCAGCCTGCGCGTGGCGGCTTTCCTGGCGCAGCAAGGTTTTGGCACGCTGGCCAACATCACGGGCGGCATCGATGCGTGGTCCCGCGAACACGACACCAGCGTGCCACGGTACTGAAATGCGTTGGCCCACCTTGTTCGCGCCACCCCTTGCGCCCAGATCGACCTGAAGGACCTCCATGAACCTGCTTCGGCTACTTCCCCTGGCCCTCGCCACCGCCCTTTGCACACCGGCGCAGGCCCAGAGCCTTTTGCAACTGGTGGACGCAGCGCGTGGCTACGACACCGTGTGGCAGGCGGCCAAGCTCCAGCTGGATGCGGCCTCCAGCCGCGCCGAACAGGCCCGCGCCGGCCTGCTGCCCAGTGCCGGCCTGTCTGCCGGCGTATCCCGCACCAGCACCGAAGTCACCCGCCCCAGCGTGGACTTCAACGGCAGCTCGCAGAACCTGGGGGTGAGCGCCTCGCAGCCTTTGTTCCGTCCGGCCAACCGCATCAACTTCCAGCAGGGCCAGCGCGGCGTCGATGTGGCCCTTGCGCAGCTGGACGCCGCCACCCAGGACCTGCTGGTGCGCGTCAGCCAGGCTTACTTTGATGTGCTCGCGGCCCAGGACACGCTCACCTTCGTGCAGGCGCAAAAAACGGCCGTTTCCGAGCAACTGGCTTCCGCCAAGCGCAATTTCGAGGTGGGCACCTCCACCGTGACCGACTCGCGCGAGGCCCAGGCCCGCTACGACCTGGTCATCGCCCAGGAAATTGCCGCCGAGAACGACCTGCGCGTGAAAAAATTGGCCCTCGACCAGCTGGTGGGCGTGACCGGCACCCGGCCCCTGCCCCTGGTCCAGCCGGTGACGCTGCCCACCGTGCAGCCCGACAACGTGGTGCAATGGGTGCAGACGGCGCAAGAGCAGCAGCCGGGCGTGCGCCAGGCCCAGATCGCCCTGGACATTGCGCGCCTGGAAACCCGCAAGGCCGGCACCGGGCATCTGCCCACGGTGGATCTGCAGGCCGGCTATAACGTCGTGCGCAATCCCAACGGCACGGTCACCGCGCCGGGCATGAACGGCCGCACCAACAATGCCAGCGTGGGCGTGGCCCTGAACCTGCCGCTTTTTGCCGGTTTTGCCGTGCAAAACCGCATCAAGGAAACGCTGGCCCTCGAAGAAAAGGCCGCTGCCGACCTCGAAACCGCGCGCCGCAACGTGGCGCAGGCCACCCGCGCCGCCTTCTTTGGCGTGCAGTCCGGCCAGGGCCAGGTGCAGGCCCTGGAAGCGGCCGAAGCCTCCAGCCAGAGCGCGCTCGACGCCAACAAGCTCGGCTACCAGGTGGGTGTGCGCATCAACATCGACGTGCTCAATGCCTAAAGCCAGCTCTACCAGACCAAGCGCGATCTGGCGCAGGCGCGCTACAACGTGCTGCTGGGCACCCTCAAGCTGCGCCAGGCGGCCGGCACCCTGGCGCAAGAGGACATGGAAGCCATCAACCGTTTGCTGCAGCAGCCGTAGCCACCACACAGCCCCTGCCTGAAAACAAGGGGCGCGCGCCTACAAGGTGTGGGTGACCAACCTGAAATCTGCGTCGTCTGAATAGGGCTTGACCACAAAGCCCAGGCTGCGCATGAGCTTGAGCATACCGGGGTTGTTGGCCAGCACCAGGCCTTCCATTTCGGCCAGGCCCTTGTCGCGCGCCACATCCATGATGCTCAGCATCAGGCGCGAACCCAGACCCTTGCCATTGAAGTCGTCGGCCACCACCAGGGCGAATTCGCAGCTCGACTGGTCGGGATTGGTGACGTAGCGCGACACCCCCACGATGCGCTCGGTTTCGGTGCTGTCGCCGTCATCGCCCACCGTGCGTTCGCGGAATACGGCCACCAGCGCCATTTCGCGGTCATAGTCGATCAGGGTGAAGCGTGCCAGCATCGAGGCCGGCAGCTCCACCATCGACGAGATGAAACGGAAATACCGGCTTTCGGGCGACAGGTGCTGCACGAGCTGCTGCAGCATCTGCGCATCGTCGGGATGGATGGGGCGCACGAGGTATTCGCCGCCCCCGCGCATGGGCCACAGTTGTTCGTAGCGTGCGGGATACGGCAGGATGGCCAGGTGGCTGAAGCTGTCGGCCCGCCCGCCCGAAGTGTTGGCCGCGTGGTCGATGGCAATGCGCGCATCCACCGCCACGACGCCCTGCTCGTCCACGATGAGCGGATTGATGTCCATCTCGCGCAGCTGGGGCAAGGCACACACCATTTCCGACACGCGCAGCAGCACTTGCTCCAGCGCGTCATGGTCCACCGCGCTGGCGCCGCGCCACTCACCCAGCGTTTCGGCCACGCGTGAGCGCTCGATCAGCCGCCGTGCCAAAAACTGGTTGAGCGGGGGCAGCTCCATGGCGCGGTCGTTGATCAGTTCGATCATGGTGCCGCCCGCTCCAAACGTGATCACCGGGCCGAACGGGTCGTCGGTGACGAGGCCGATGCAGATCTCGCGCCCGCGCCGGGCGCCAGCCATGTTCTGCACCGTCACGCCGTTGATGCGGGCATCGGGTTGTAGGCGGGCCACGCGCTGCACCATGTCGGTGTAGGCATCGCGGGCGCCGGTGCCGTTGTGGATGTTCAGGGCCACGCCGCCGACGTCGGATTTGTGGCTGATGTCGGGCGAGTCGATCTTCAGCGCCACCGGAAAGCCCATCTGCGTGGCGATCATCATGGCTTCGTGCGCGCTGCGTGCCAGGATGGTCTTGGTCACAGGAATGTGGAACGCCGCCAGCAGCGTCTTGGACTCCATCTCGGTC
>JANJSZ010000271.1 GCA_024711405.1 Acidovorax sp. | reverse complement strand
AGCCACAGCGGCTGCGTCCACACCTGCAGGCGGCTGATGACGGATACCCCGTGCGTGACCAGCGGAATCACCACCACGGCGCAGATCAGGTAGCCCCAGGTAGGAGGGATGTCGAGCGCTAGCTCCAGCGCATAGGCCATGACGGCGGCCTCCAGCGCGAAGAAGATGAAGGTGAAGCTGGCGTAGATGAGCGAGGTGAGCGTGGAGCCGATGTAGCCAAAGCCCGCGCCGCGCGTGAGCAAATCCATGTCCACGCCGTAGCGCGCGGCGTACACGCTGATGGGCAGCCCCGCCAGAAAGATGATGAGCCCCGTGGCCACGATGGCCCAGAAGGCGTTGATGAAGCCGTACTGCACCAGCAGCGTGGCGCCCACAGCTTCGAGGATCAGGAAGGATGCGGCGCCGAACGCGGTGTTGGCCACCCGCCACTCCGACCACTTGCGAAAGCGCTGCGGGGTGTAGCGCAACGCGTAGTCCTCCATGGTCTCGGTGGCCACCCAGCTGTTGTAGTCGCGCCGGACCTTGACCACCTGCTGGGGCGGAGCTGATTCGGTGGCCTTGTGTGCGGTGAACATGCCTGGGCCGGTGCAGATTCCATGCCCGCGCCACGACGACGGGCACGGCATTTGCTGAGTGACGTCCATGGAACTCACCCCGCGCGTTCGACCGCCTTGCGGCCGCGCGAGCCATTGACCCCGGCATTGAGTGCAACGAAATGGAACTGACCCCTCGCGAAAAAGACAAGCTGCTGGTCTTCACCGCCGCCCTGCTGGCCGAGCGCCGCAAGGCCCGGGGGCTCCAGCTCAACTACCCCGAGGCCGTGGCCCTGATCAGTGCCGCCGTGATGGAAGGCGCGCGCGACGGCAAGACCGTGGCGCAGCTCATGAGCGAAGGCCGCACCGTGCTGACCCGAGCGGACGTGATGGAAGGCATCCCCGAAATGATCCCGGACATCCAGGTCGAGGCCACCTTCCCCGACGGCACCAAGCTCGTCACCGTGCACCAGCCGATCGTCTGACCCCTTTTCCCCTCTTCTCTCCGTGGAGCCCCCATGCGCATCGCACTCTCACACCGCCACACAGTCGCTCTCCTTTTCATAGCCACCAGCGCAACCAGTACGGCCGCCAGCGCCCATACAGGCGCGGAATCCCATATCCACAACAGCTTTCTGAGCGGCTTTGTGCACCCCCTGTTCGGTCTGGACCACCTGGCCGCCATGGTGGCTGTGGGCCTGTGGAGCGCCCTGGCCGCCCGCAGCGCCGGGCGCGATCTGCTGTGGGGCCCCGTGGGCTTTGCGGCCATGTTGCTGATGGGCGCCGTGCTGGGCCTGCAGGGCCTGGCACTGCCTGCGGTGGAGCCGATGATTGCGGCGTCGCTGCTGGTCACGGGCCTGCTCGTCGTGTCGCGCCTGCGCGTGCCCGGCCTGGTGGCAGCCCTGGGTGTGGGCGTGTTCGCCGTCTTCCACGGCGTGGCCCACGGCTACGAGCTGGCTGGCAGCGACAGCGCCTGGCAAACCCTGGCGGGCATGCTGGCTGCCACCGTGTTGCTGCACGGCACGGGCCTGGCTGCGGGCTGGGCACTGCGCCACCGCCATGTGTGGCTGGCCCGCGCCGCGGGTGCTGGCGTGGCAGTGTTGGGTGGCGCGCTGCTGGCGCAGATGGCCTGAGCATTCCCTCGAAGGAGCCTTCATGATCCCCGGCGAACTTTTCACCGAACCCGGTGAACACCTGCTCAACACCGACCGCCGCACCCTCACGCTGGTGGTGCGCAACACGGGCGACCGGCCCATCCAGGTCGGCTCGCACTACCATTTTGCCGAGACCAACAACGCTCTGGGCTTTGACCGTGCCGCCGCGCGCGGCATGCGGCTGAACATCGCATCCGGCACCGCCGTGCGCTTTGAACCTGGCCAGGAGCGCACCGTGGAGCTGGTGGACTACGCAGGCGAGCGCCGCGTGTTCGGCTTTCAGGGCCTGACGCAGGGCGCGCTGTAGCAACTTCAAGCCAATCTGGCAGATAGCGCCGGCATTCATTGCTCAGACAGCTATCAAAGACATAGTAAACCGTTCTCACGGAGCACCCCACCCATGGCAACCATTGGACGACGCGCCTACGCCGAGATGTTCGGCCCCACCGTGGGCGATCGCGTTCGCCTGGCCGACACCGAACTGATCCTCGAAGTCGAAGCCGACCACACGCTGCGCGCGGGCAGCTACGGCGAAGAAGTGAAGTTCGGCGGTGGCAAGACCATCCGTGACGGCATGGCGCAAAGCCAGCGCACCAATGCCCAGGGTGCGGTGGACACCGTGCTGACCAACGCCCTGTTCATCGACCACACCGGCATCTTCAAGGCCGACATCGGACTGCGAGCGGGCCGCATTGCCGCCATCGGCAAGGCCGGCAACCCTGATGTGCAGCCGGGCGTGGACATCGTCATCGGCCCCGGCACCGAGGTCATCAGCTGCGAGGGCAACATCGTCACCGCGGGCGGTATCGACAGCCACATCCACTTCATCTGCCCGCAGCAGATCGAAGAAGCCCTGGCCAGCGGCGTGACCACCATGCTGGGCGGCGGCACCGGCCCCGCCACGGGCACGCTGGCCACCACCTGCACGTCCGGCCCCTTCAACATGGAACGCATGCTGCAGGCGGCCGATGCCTTCCCGATGAACCTGGGCTTTCTCGGCAAGGGCAACGCCAGCCTGCCCGATGCGCTGCACGAGCAAATCAACGCGGGTGCCATTGGCCTCAAGCTGCACGAAGACTGGGGCACCACGCCCGCCGCCATCAGCAACTGCCTGGACGTGGCCGAAGCCACCGACACGCAGGTCGCAATCCACAGCGACACGCTCAACGAGTCGGGCTTTGTAGAGAACACCATTGCCGCCGTGGGCGGGCGCGGCATCTGCGCCTTCCACACCGAAGGCGCGGGCGGAGGGCACGCACCCGACATCCTGCGCGTGGTCGGCGAGGACAATTTCCTGCCCAGCTCCACAAACCCCACCATGCCGTACACGCACAACACGCTGGACGAGCATGTGGACATGCTCATGGTGTGCCACCACCTCGATGCCAGCATTGCCGAGGACCTGGCCTTTGCCGAAAGCCGCATCCGCAAGGAAACCATCGCGGCCGAAGACATCCTGCACGACCTGGGCGCCATCAGCATGATGTCGAGCGACAGCCAGGCCATGGGCCGCGTGGGCGAAGTCATCCTGCGCACCTGGCAGACCGCACACAAGATGAAAATACAGCGCGGCAGTCTGCAGGGTGACTCCGCCCGCAACGACAACACGCGCATCAAGCGCTACGTGGCCAAGTACACCATTAACCCCGCCATCGCCCACGGCATCAGCCACGAGGTCGGCTCGCTCGAAGTCGGCAAATGGGCCGATATCGTGATCTGGAAACCCGCCTTCTTCGGCGTGAAGCCCACGCTCATCCTCAAGGGTGGCCTGATCGCCATGGCCGCTATGGGCGACCCGAATGCCTCCATCCCCACGCCGCAGCCCGTGCACTACCGCCCTATGTTCGGTGCGTTTGGTGGTGCCATTGCGAAAACTTCGCTTACCTTCGTCTCACAAGCGAGCTTGAACATAGGCATTGGCCAACGCTTCGGCCTACGCAAAACGCTGAGCGCCGTGCACAACATCCGCGGCATCCGCAAGCGCGACATGGTGCACAACAGCTACACGCCAAAAATGGAAGTAGACGCGCAGACCTATACCGTGCGCGCGGACGGACAATTACTCACCTGCGAACCCGCCACGGTGTTGCCGATGGCGCAGCGCTACTTCCTTTTCTGACGCTCCTCCAATGATCCAGGTCTCCAAACTCATCCCCCAGGGCAAAGGCCTTGCCCCCGTTTTGCTCAAACGCGCCCCCACGGTAGAACTTGACTGGGATGTGCGACAAAAAAGCCGCTTCGCCGCCACCGATTCGGCCGGGCGCGAACTGGGAACTTTTCTGCCCCGGGGCACGCTGGTGCGCGGCGGCGATGTGCTGGTGGCCGAAGACGGCTCCATGGTCCGCGTGATTGCAGCGCCGCAGCCGGTGCTGGTCATCACGCACTGCGCCAAGCATGGCACCCCTTTCGATCTGACCCGCGCCGCCTACCACCTGGGCAACCGCCACGTGCCCATCGAACTGCAGCCCGACCACCTCAAGATCGAGCCCGACCATGTGCTGGCCGAGATGCTGCGCGCCATGCATCTGATCGTGAACGAACAGCAGCTGCCGTTTGAGCCCGAAGGCGGTGCGTATGCGGCGGGGCATGGCGGCGGGCACCACGCCCACGGTGAACACGGGCATGACCATGGGCACGACCACCCACACGACCATGGGCACGGCCATTCGCACGGGCAGGGGCCCGCAGCTGCGCCCGCTCGCGTCCGCGCCGTGGCCATTCCGGTGGTCGCACAAGGCCATGTGCATGGCCCGCACTGCAACCACTGAGCCAGCGGAGCGCCTGCATGCGTACAGACCGCACCGCCCCCCTGCCCGCGGCCAGCCTGCTGCAGCTCATGTGGCTCGCCTCCCCCGCGCTGCCCGTGGGCGGGTTCTCGTATTCCGAAGGGCTGGAAAGTGCCATTGAAAACGCAAACCTTTCCACCGAAGCCGCAGTGGCCAACTGGCTGCTGGACCAGTTGCACATCACCCAGTCGCGCGGCGACATGGCCCTGATCGCCAAGGCCGTGGGCGCCTGGCGCCGTGGCGACATGGCCCAAGTGCAAGCGCTCAACGACTGGGTACAACACACCCGCGAGACCAGCGAGCTGCGCTTGCAAACCGAGCAAATGGGCCGGTCGATGGCCGACTGGCTGCGCAACCAGCACCAGGACGACGAAGCCCTGATGCCCGCCGTGCGCCACCTGGCGGCACTTCCACCCACTTACCCCGTGGCTTTTGCGCTGGCCGCATCCACCACCCAGGCGCCCGTGCGCGCAGTGCTGCTGGCCTACGCCTTTGGCTGGGCCGAGAACATGGTGCAGGCCGCACTCAAATCCATGCAGCTGGGCCAAAGCGCGGGCCAGCGCATCCTGGCACGGCTGGCTGACGCCATCCCCGATGCCGCAGACCATGCGATCGGCCTGATGGACAGCGAACGGCAGGCCTTCTCGCCCATGCTGGCCATCCTGTCGGCCCAGCACGAAACCCAATACTCCCGCCTCTTCCGATCATGAGCACCCTGCACCACATCCCGAACCGCACCAAGAACCTGCCCCCCCTGCGCGTGGGCATTGGCGGCCCCGTTGGCTCAG
Organism: Acidovorax sp.; assembly: GCA_024711405.1. Taxonomy (GTDB): domain Bacteria; phylum Pseudomonadota; class Gammaproteobacteria; order Burkholderiales; family Burkholderiaceae_C; genus Acidovorax. The sequence continues at coordinate 13,262 of JANJSZ010000271.1, read as the reverse complement.
GCAAAACCACGCTGCTGGAAATGCTGTGCAAGACCATGCGCGATGACTACGACCTCATCGCCATCACCAACGACATCTACACCAAGGAAGACCAGCGCCTGCTCACGGTGAGCGGCGCCCTGCCCGCCGAGCGCATCCTGGGCGTGGAGACCGGCGGCTGCCCCCATACTGCCATCCGCGAAGACTGCTCCATCAACCTCGAAGCCATCGACCGCATGCTGGGCGAGTTCCCCAACGCCGATATCGTGTTCGTCGAAAGCGGCGGCGACAACCTGGCAGCCACCTTCAGCCCCGAGCTGAGCGATCTGACCATCTACGTCATCGACGTGGCCGCTGGCGAGAAAATCCCCCGCAAGGGCGGCCCCGGCATCACCAAGAGCGACCTGTTCGTCATCAACAAGACCGACCTGGCCCCCCACGTGGGTGCCGACCTGGAGGTGATGCGCGCCGATACCGTGCGCATGCGCACCAACGCCCAAGGTCTCAAGCCCTTTGTGATGACCAACCTCAAAACCCTGGCGGGCGTGGCCGACGTGGTGAAGTTCATCGAAACACGGGGCATGCTGCAGAGACCAGCACCCGCAGCGCAATAACAGACTCCAGAAAAAGGCGGAAATGGCCACGATGCCGCGCCATGCCCAGCGATTGACAGACGGGCGAACGGATCGACCAGCGAGGCCAGCGTGACGGCACCGGGCGCCACGGGGCCCGCGCGGCGGGGGGCGCGGGCGGCTCGTTGGCCGGTTGGAGCTCAAGAACCGGCTTCTTCAAAACCGTTCGTGCGATGGGTTGACGCTACTGACCAACATTGCCTTAGCGCGTTGCGCAGTTCGCCCACGGGCTTGGCATAGATGCCTCCTCATATCCCATCGAACATCCTTGAGAAGCTCCCGCACTCCTGTGCCAGCAGGCAAATGGAGGAAACCAGGATGCTCTTGCGCTGTGGCTTATAGACAGCGGCGTAAGGCACCTCAGGGTTGGGCACGTCGATATCGACCGTTTGCAGAGCTCCCGCATCGACCAGTGGCTGCAAGCACTCCAGTGGCATGTAGCTCACGCCCATGCCCGCGACGGTCAGGCCGATCAGAGGCAGCAGGCTGTTGGTGATGATGGGGGGCTCGATACGCGCGACCAGGTTTTCGTTCAGCCAGTGGTCCATGATGACGCCGAGCCCCGAAGTGTCGCCCTGCATCAACAGCGTGTGCGACGCCAGTTCCTGAACGCTCAGCGGCCCTTGCTTGCGCACCAACCCTGGCTTGCACATCCAGGTGAATCGGGCGCTTTGCAAGCGCTTGGAAGCCAGGCGTTCATGGCTGAACGCATCGGGGACGATCACCAGATCGAGCACGTCGGCCTGCAGCTTGTCGCGCAGCCGGGTGGCCGAATCCACGTCCGGCTCAATCGTCACCTGCGGATACATGGTGCGCACGCGGCCCAGCAAGCGGGGTAGCCAGGTCATGGCGACCAGCTCGGTAATGCCGATGCGGACACGCCGCACCATCGCTTCGGGGTTGACCAGGCTCTCCAGCGCTGCATCGCGCTGCGCAAGCAGCCGCTGCGCCGCCAACAGCACCTGCTGGCCTTTCTCCGTCAGCCGCGCATGGCGCAGGCTGCGGTCAAACAACTCGTCGCCCAGCAGCGATTCCAGTTCCTTGACCCGCTTGGAGACCGCAGCCTGGCTGGTGTGCAAGCGTAGAGCGGCGGCGCCGAAACTGCCTTCGCGATCGATCCAATAAATCGCTTCGAGCTGCTTGAACGAGAACATGGCGTGGGAAAACCCTCTGTTTTGACAACCAAAAGCGATGGTAATCGTAAATTAAATATCGCTTTTTTTCATTCATATCTACAGAAAGAATCGGCCCCACAGTGTTTGCTCCGCTTTGAACATGAACGCAATACAGAACCCTTTTCCCACTCCCGCTCCGAGCGATGTCGTCTCCGCGCTGCAAGGCATCGTGGTCTCGCACCTCAGCGACAACTTGGCACGCTTGAGTGGCGTCACCGGACTGCGGCGCATCCACCGCCAGCGCAAACTCGTCGGCACGGCGGTGACCGTGAAGGTCCGCCCCGGCGACAACCTGCTGATCTACAAGGCACTCACGCTCGGACAGCCCGGGCATGTGCTGGTGGTCGATGGCGGGGGGGACCTGACCAACGCCCTGGTCGGCGAGCTGATCCTGCTGTATGCACGGCAGCGCGGCTTCAGTGGATTTGTGATCGATGGCGCCGTGCGCGACAGCGCGGCCTTCGCTGCAGCCGACTTTCCCTGCTACGCCCGCGGCATCAGCCACCGTGGTCCCTACAAGCAGGGTCCCGGCGCGCTCAATGTGCCGGTAACCGTAGGGGGGCAGGTCATTCATCCGGGAGACCTGGTCGTGGGGGATGAAGACGGCGTCGTCTCCTTCAGCCAATCACAAGCCGCAGCGCTGATTGAGGCCGCACACAAGACCGCTGCACACGAGGAAGCCGTCAAACGCGAGATCGCGACGGGCAAGGTCGAGCAGTCATGGCTAGACAAGGTGCTCATCCCCGCAGGCCTTTGAGTCCAAACAACACACATCAAGGAGACGTACCATGAAAACCCTTCGCATGACACGCCGCTGCATTGCCGCGGCCCTCACTTTGCTCGCTGGCACGGGCTTTTCGCTTGGTGCTGCGGCAGCGTACCCCGATAGGCCGATCCGCATCGTCGTGCCCTGGTCGCCTGGCGGCGCAACGGATGTGATTGCACGCACGATTGGCCAGCACCTGAGTCAGTCACTGGGCCAGCCGGTCGTAGTGGACAACAAACCCGGTGCTGGCGGCAACATTGGTACCGCCGCGGTGACACGCGAGCACGCCGATGGCTACACCCTGCTGATGGGCACCAGCAGCACCAACGCTGTCAACCCCAGTCTGTACAAGCGACTGCCGTTCGATCCAGTCAAAGACTTCTCTGCGGTCGCGTTCATCGCGACGGTGCCCAATGTGCTCGTCGTGCCGGCGCAATCGCAGTTCAAAAATGTGCAGGACATCATCGCCACGGCCAAGGCATCGCCGGGCAAGATCACCTATGGTTCCGCGGGCAATGGTTCATCGCAGCATCTGGCCGGCTCAATGTTCGTCAAGGCAACCGGCCTGCAACTGATCCACGTGCCTTACAAGGGTTCGGGTCCGGCTGCCTCGGACCTTATCGCCAAACACCTCGATTTGATGATCGACACGGGCTCCATGCCACATATCAAGGGAGGCAACCTGCGTGCCCTGGCTGTTGCAGCATCGGAGCGCCTGCCGGCGCTGCCGAACGTCCCGACCTTTGACGAGGCGGGTGTCAGAGGCTTTTACGCATCTGCCTGGTATGGCGTCATGGCTCCCGCGGGGACGCCGGAAGAAATCGTGCAGCGGCTCAACACCGAAATCAACGCGATCCTCAGGCGCTCCGATGTGCTGCAGCGCCTCTCTGACTTCGGCGCAGTGGTGCGCCCTGAATCGCCGCAGGCGTTTGGAAAGTTCATGCACAGTGAAATCCAACGCTACAAGAAAATTGTGGAGGACTCCGGCGCAGCGATCGACTAGACATCATGGTCATGTTGCACGCTGCGCAGTACCAATCAGATGCAGTTGAATGGGCACATGGCGGGACCGCGCCGGCACGGCGGCACGCCCGCCGAGCCAGCGGACTCAGACGCCCCGGTTGCGCATCCAGTCGGCCGTGCCCATGAAACTCTCGCGCAGCCGGGCCCGCAGGGCTTCGGGCACGCCGGTTTCTCCCATGGCCTGGTCCATGCAAGCGACCCACTGGTCACGCTCCTTGATGCCGATGGAAAACGGCATGTGGCGCATGCGCAGGCGCGGATGGCCAAACCGGCTTTGGTAGTGGTCCGGGCCACCCAGCCAGCCGCAGAGAAACCAAAATAGCTTCTCTCTTGCGCTGGCCAGATGGCTGCCGTGGGCCGCGCGCAGTTCGGCATATGCAGGCTCCAGGTCCATGAGGTCATAGAAACGCTCGACCAGGGCGTGGACACGCTCTTCCCCGCCAATCCAGGCATAGGGGGTGTCGGCGGGCATGCTGACGGGTGGTTTGTCGTTGCTGGGCATCGGAATGGCAAAGGGTTTACGAAAAATTACGCCAGCGGTTTTCCGCTGTCGCTGAGAAAGGGGCCAGACTTTACACAGCGCCCCGGCCCCCGGCACAGAACTGTGGAGCCGAAACCGCGCTCCAACCGAAATCTGACCACCACCGAAAGGCCCCACCATGCTGCAAAACCTGAAAAGCGCGGCGACCCGCCTGGCGTTCTCGCTGCTGGCATTGTCCGCGTTGGGTGGCTGCGCGGTCTATGCTCCCGCCCCCGACCCTTATTCCTACCATGGCACGGACGCCTATGGCCAGGCCGTCTATGCGCCCCCACCCGCCTACCCAGTCCCGCATTACTACGGCCCCGCGTACATGGGGCCGCCGGTTTTCTGGAACTTTGGCCTGGGCTATTGGAGTGGCGGTGGCCGGGGTGGACCCCACGGGGGCCGTGGCCATCATGGCGGCGGACGCCGCTGACCCCGTGTCCCGGGTTGGAAATTCGTTTCATAAAGATGCCGCAATCGCCGCCATGCTGCGTTGCAAATCCTCGCGATAACTACAGCTATCGCTGCGGTTTGCGCCTTGCCTGACAGCGATTTCGGCATCTTGATTTCATCAACGAACTTCCAACCCGGGACACTCGCGGCACAGCGCTCACATGCTGCGCGCACGGCCCCTCATTCAGCGGCTCGGCGCAAGGTATCCACGACGGGCCGCAGCAGTACATCGCGCAGCCCCCACCAGCCGGCGGCCAGCGCCAGCAAGGCGCCCGCCAGCGCCCCCAACAATGGCACCCAGGGTGCGGCGGTCCAGGCGAAATCGAACACATAGCGCGCCAGGGCCCAGCCCACGGCCACGGCCACGCAGCTGGCCAGGAAGCCAGACAGCAGGCCCACGCCCATCAGCTCGGCGCGCTGCACCTGGCGCAGCAGGCTGGCGCGGGCCCCCACGGCGCGCATGATGGCGAACTCGCGCGCCCGCTCCTCGCGCGTGGCCGTGACGGCGGCAAACAGCACCACCAGACCGGCCGCCAGCGTGAAGGCGAACAGGAACTCCACCGCCTGGATCACCTGTTCCAGCACGCGCTGCACCTGGGCAATGGTGGCGCCCATGTCCACGTTGGTGATGTTGGGAAACTGCCGCACCAGGGCATTGTCGAAGCCCGCCTTGTCGGGCGCGCGGTAGGCGGCAAGATAGGTCACCGGCACCTCCTGGAGGCCGGCCACGGGATACATCACAAAGAAATTGGCGCGCATGGAACCCCAGTCCACCTTGCGCAGGCTGGTGATGCGGGCTTCGTTCTGCACACCGCCCATGTCGAACCGCAGGCGGTCGCCCAGCTTCAGGCCCAGGGTTTGTGCAATGCCCTCTTCCACGCTGATGGCACCCTCTTCGCCGGGCGTCCATTGGCCGGCCACCACCTGGTTGTGGCCAGGCTGCTCAACGGCGGTGGAAAGATTGAACTCGCGATCCACCAGGCGCTTGGCACGCTCTTCGGTGTAGCTGTCGGGGCCCACGGGCTGGCCGTTCACGGCCAGCAGGCGGCCGCGAATCATCGGGTACCAGTCGTAGCGGGCCACGCCCGCGTCCTTCAGCACCTGCTGAAAAGCATCGGCCTGATCGGGCATGACGTTGATGACGAAGCGGTTGGGCGCATCGGGCGGCGTGGCCGCGCGCCAGCTGGCAATCAGGTCGGTGCGCAGCAGCACCAGCAGCACCAGCGCCAGCAGCCCCACGGCCAGGCTGCTGACCTGCACCACCGCATAGCCCGGGCGGGCCGAGATCTGCCGCGTGGCCAGCACCAGCCAGCGCGGCGCGGTGGATTCGTGGACGCTTTGGCGCAGCAGCCTCACCGCCGCCCAGCTCAGCAAGGCAAACAGCGCCACGGCGCCGGCAAAACCACCCACGGCAATCAGCCCCAGCACCAGATCGCTGCTCACGGCCAGCAGCAATGCCGCAAAACCTGCCACGCCCACCGCCAGCACCGCCAGCGACACAGGCTTGAGCCCGCCCATGTCGCGCCGGATCACCCGCAGCGGCGGCACCTGGGCCAGTTGCAGCACCGGCGGCAGCCCGAAGGCCAGCAGCAGCGTCAGGCCCATGCCCAGGCCAAACGCCACGGGCCACAGACTGGGCGCTGGCAAAGCCGACTCCACCAGCCCTGCCAGCAGCAGCACGAAAACGTTGTGCACCAGATAACCGAGCACCACGCCCATGGCACTGGCAAACAGTCCGACCAGCGCGAACTCGGTGGTGTAGGCACCGGCGATGGTGCGCTGGCTCTGGCCCAGCACGCGCAGCATGGCCGAGGCGTCGAGATGGCCGGCCGCAAAGCCCCTGGCCGCCAGCGCCACGGCCACGGCCGACAGCAGGGCCGCCAGCAGGGCCACCAGGTTGAGGAATTTCTGGGCGCGGTCCAGCGTCTGGCGCATCTCGGGGCGGCCGCTTTCAAGCGACTCCACACGCACGCCGTGCACCTCGGGCTTCTTTGCCTCGGTGGCAGCCCATTCGCTGAAGGCCTTGACGGCAGCGGGCGATCCGGCCACGGCAAAACGGTAGGTCAGGCGGCTGGCCGGCTGCACGAGGCCGGTGGCCGGTACGTCGGCCTGGTTGATCAGGGCGCGCGGCGCAAAGCTCATGAAGCCGGCACCCCGGTCGGGCTCCACCACGATGATGCGTGCAATGCGCAGCTGTGCATCGCCCAGCAGAAGCATGTCGCCCATGGCGAGGTTCAGCGCTTCCAGCAAGGGCGCATCGACCCAGACCTCGCCCGGCGCAGGAATATCGCGGGTGGCCTCACCCAAGGCATCGGGTGAGTCGGCCACCTGCAGATTGCCGCGCAAGGGATAGCCCGGCTCCACGCTCTTGAGGGCCACCAGCTTGGTGGCACCGCCCTGCAGATCGCTGGCCCGGCCCATGGTGGGGAAGCCCATGGTCGTCACGGCCTGCAGGCCCAGCGCCCGGGCGCGCTCGGCAAAAGCCGGGGGCGTGGGGTTGTCGCTGGCCACCACGGCATCGCCACCCAGCAACTGCAGGGCGTCCCGCTCCAGCCCCCCCTGCAGCCGGTCGGCAAAAAAACCCACCGACGTCAGCGCCGCCACCGCCAGCGTGACAGCCACCATGAGCAGGCGCAACTCTCCGGCGCGCAAATCACGTGCCAGGGTGCGCAGCCCCAGGCGGAAAAAGGACAGATTCATGGAGGCGGACCTTAGCGCAATTGCGCTGCCGAAGCGGCTTTAGGGATTTGCCGCAGCCAGTTCGGGTTGCAGCAGCAGGCGGTCGGCGCCGCTGTAACAGACGAAGCGCCGGTTGGTTGCGCGGCCAATCGCGCACAGGCCGAGTTGCTGCGCCACGGCATGGCCCATCTGCGTCATGCCGCTGCGCGAGACCACGATGGGCACGCCCATCTGAGCCGACTTGATGACCATCTCGCTGGTCAGCCGGCCCGTGGTGTAGAAGACCTTGTCGCCACCCGCCATGTCGCCTGCCTGCATCCACATCCAGCCGGCGATGGTGTCGATGGCGTTGTGCCGGCCCACGTCTTCCACGAACGTGAGCAGTTCCTCGCCGCGAAACAGCGCGCAGCCGTGCACCGAGCCGGCGGACTTGTAGGTGCTTTCCTTGAGGCGAATCGCGTTGACGATGCCGTAAAGCTGCGCCTGCGTGAGCTGCGCTGCCGGCAGCACGATGCGGTCCACCTCGTCCATCAAACCACCGAACACGCTGCCCTGCCCACAGCCGGTGGTGACCACCCTGGCCGCTGTGCGCTCTTCGATGCGCTCGATGCCGCTGCGCGTCTTGACGGCCGCAGCGTTGACCTCCCAGTCGACGGTGATGGATTCGATGTCATGCACCGATTGCACCAGCCGCTGGTTGCGCAAATAGCCCAGCACCAGCAGCTCGGGCAGGGCACCCAGCGTCATCAGCGTGACGAGCTCGCGCTTGTCCACATACACGGTCAACGGGCGTTCGGCGGGAATATGCACCTGCTCGCGTTCACCGTGCTCGTTCACCACCTCCACGGCGTGGGTCAGGGGGGCTTGTGCCTGGGTCAGGCGCGGCAAGGCGGTGGCCGCAAGATCGGGTACGTCAGTCATGCGATCAGCGTACACGCATTCCTCGCCAGCCCGCCGCAGGACTGGGGGAATATCGACACGAACTCAGGGCTTGGGCGCTGACGCCGCAGGCATGAGCGTGCTGGGCGGGCTGCTGGCGGTGCCGGGTGGCGAATGGGCACCCGCAGCTTCGAGCGGCTTGGCAGCCGGCGGGGTGTAGGCAAAAGGACCCGGATCGGTGCACCCGCTGGTGGCCACGGCGGGCTTGGCATCCGTGGCCGTGCGCCGGTAGTGCGCAGCCACCTTGTCCTGCGATTGGCAGAGCTTGTAGCTGCCCACCTTGCCGCTCCAGGCGGCTTTGGCAGCAGACTCGGCCGCCTTGGCCTGTGCTTCGGGTGTGGGCGCTGGCAACTTGGCAAGTGCCACAGAGGATGCGCCGGCCAACAGGAAGGCCAGCAGGGAATGGTGCATGCTCATTTTCATGTAGGCCTCGCTGCCTGCGCCGCACGGGCGGCACTTTCGGTGGGTACGGCAACGCTGCTGCGCTGCGCTGGAATCTTGCCGGCACGGACATCATCGGCCCAGAGCTCGTGGTGCTCGCGGGCCCAGCCCTCGCTGACATAGCCGGTTTTCATGGCCTTGTAGGCGCCCCGCATGCCGACGGTACCCATGTAGATGTGACCGCAGATCAAGGCCATCATCCAGATCGCCAGCACGGCATGGACCATGTGGGCGATCTGCATGTCACCACGCACATCACCAAAGCCGGGGATCAGCTTGTCCAGCACCAGCCCCGTGGCCACCACAAAGATGCCAGGGATGGTGATACCCCACCAGAACAAGCCCTTTTCACCCGCGTTGAAGCGGTGTGAAGGCACCTGGTGGTCACCGCCACCGAGCAGGCCGCCGCCCTTGCTGAGCCAGATGAAATCAGCGCGGTTGGCGATGTTGTCCTTCACGAAGGTGAGGATGATGACCAGCAGCGAGACCGCAAACAGGGGGCCCATGAAGTTGTGCACATTCTTGAGCGCATAGGCCAGCCAGCCAAACAGCGTGCTGCCGATGACCGGCAGCAGAAAGAACTTGCCAAACGCCATGACGATGCCCGAAATCGCCAGCGCGATGAAGGCACCGGCATTGGCCCAGTGCGCCGCCCGCTCAAATGGCGTGAAACGCTCGATCCGGCGGTCTGATTCGGGGTGCTCGTGCCCCATGGGGCCCTTGGTGAAGTAGAAAATCGCCAGGGCCAGCAACACCAGTCCCAGCAAGGCAGCACCGTAGGGAATGATCCACTGGTTGCGCACCTGGCGCCAGCCCTCACCCGCGTTGGTCACCCGGGCTCCGGGGTATGCCACCATCGGCTGGATCAGGTTGCCGGCCTCGGGCGCCTGGGTCCGGGGCAGACTGCTGTAGCCCGTCACACCCTGTCCCACCTGGCGCCACATGGGGGCGTTGTTGCCAGGCTGTACCTTGGCGCGCTCGGCGTTGGTCTGATCGGCGTATTGGGGGTCGGCGCTGGCGTCGGGCTTGATTTCAAAAATGTTCTGGCTCTGAATGCCACCGGGCGCTGCAGCAGGCGCGGGCGCCATCGCGGCCGGAGCCGCGGACGCATCCTGGGCCTGCGCATGGGCAGGCACCCATGCCAGACCCGCCGTCAATGCCAGGGACCACATGATGTGTTTCATGGTGGGCCTCACTTGGATTGGGTGCGGGGGTATTCGTTCTGGCCGTACTGCTGGCGCGCCTTCAGCTGCTGCTCCCAACTGGTCTTGTCGCCCGCCTTCCAACCCGGCTGGGTGAAGTTGCTGCCTGTGCCCGCATAGGGTGCAACGTCGCTCTTGATGCCGCCACCGGTCTGCGGCTTTTCGGTGCAGGCGGCCAGGCCGGCAAGGGCCAGCACCGCCGTCAGGGTGATGGAAATGCGCTTCATGACTTGGCTCCTGCGGGTGGCTGCGCACCCTTGTGCGTACCGTAGGCTGTTCCCCAGCCCCACACTTCGGCCCCCTTGCCGCGCTGCACCACGCGGTTGCGGAAGATGTCTGCCACCACATCGCCATCGCCAGCCAGCAGCGCCTTGGTCGAGCACATTTCGGCACAGGCGGGCAGCTTGCCTTCTGCCAGGCGATTGCGCCCATATTTCTCGAACTCGGCCTGGCTGCCATTGGCCTCGGGGCCGCCGGCGCAGAAAGTGCACTTGTCCATCTTGCCACGCACGCCGAACGTGCCTTGCGACGGGAACTGGGGGGCGCCAAACGGGCAGGCATAGCTGCAGTACCCGCAACCGATGCAGACATCCTTGTCGTGCAGCACCACACCTTCGTCGGTGCGGTAAAAGCAGTTCACAGGGCAGACAGCCATGCAGGGCGCATCGCTGCAGTGCATGCAGGCCACCGAGATGGATTTTTCGCCGGGGACACCGTCGTTGAGCGTGACCACGCGGCGGCGGTTCACGCCCCACGGTACCTCGTGCTCGTTCTTGCAGGCGGTGACGCAGCCATTGCATTCGATACAGCGTTCTGCATCGCAGATGAATTTCATTCGTGCCATTGTTCTGTCTCCTGATCAGTGCCGCGCGCTCACGCCCGTTCCACGTTGCAGATCGTGGTCTTGGTTTCCTGCATCATGGTCACGCTGTCGTAGCCATAGGTGGTGGCCGTGTTCACTGCCTCGCCCCGCACAACGGGTGCGGCCCCCTTCGGGTAGTGCGCCAGCATGTCGGCACCTTGCCACCGGCCAGAGAAGTGAAAGGGCATCCAGACCGTGTCTGGAGCGACACGCTCGGTGACCAGTGCCTGCACATTCAGGCGCGCACCCGTGGGGGAGCTCAGCCACACGCGCTCACCATTGCGGATGCCCCGGTCGGCAGCCGTCTTGGGGTTGATTTCCACAAACGCCTCTTGCTGCAGTTCGGCCAGCCAGGGATTGGAGCGGGTTTCCTCGCCGCCGCCTTCGTATTCGACCAGGCGGCCGGAAGTCAGGATGAGCGGGAATTTCTCGTAGACCTTGTCGGCCACGTTCTTGTCCTGCAGGGACTTGTAGAGCGTGGGCAGGCGCCAGAAAGCCTTCTTGTCGTCGTGCGTGGGGTACTTGGCCACCAGGTCGGGACGCGTGCCGTAAATGGGCTCGCGGTGCTGCGGAATCGCATCGGGGAAGTTCCACACCACGGCCCGTGCCTTGGCGTTGCCAAACGGATGGCAACCATGCTTCATGGCCACGCGGATGATGGCGCCCGTGGGGTCGGTCTTCCAGTTCTTGCCTTCGGCCTTGGCCTTCTCGGCGTCCGAAAGATCGTCCCACCAGCCCAGCTTCTTGAGCAGCACATGGTCGAACTCGGGGTAGCCCGTGGTGATTTCCGCACCCAGCGAATGCGATCCATCTTCGGCCAGCAGGTTCTGGCCATCCTTTTCGACACCGAAATTTGCGCGGAAGTTACCGCCACCATCCATCACATGCTTGGAGGTGTCGTACAGATTGGACGAGCCCGGGTGCTTGAGTTCGGGTGTGCCATAACAGGGCCAGGGCAAGCCAAAGTAGTCACCGGTGAAGTCGTAGCCGGTTTCCTTGTCCTTGCCACCCTTGGCCTTGAGGGTTTTCACATCGAACACATGCATGTTCTTCATGTGGGCCTTCAGGCGCTCGGGGCTCTGGCCGGTGTAGCCAATGGTCCAGACACTGCGGTTGATCTCGCGCAGGATGTCCTCCGGCATGGGCTCGTCCAGGCCCTTGATCTTTTGCATCTTGTAGTTCTTGGACAGCTCGTTGGCAAAACCGAGCTTTTCAGCGAACTGGTGCATGATCATGTGGTCGCTGCGACTCTCCCAGAGCGGGTCGATCACCTTCTCGCGCCACTGCAACGAGCGGTTGGATGCCGTGCAGGAACCGCTGGTTTCGAACTGCGTGGCCGCCGGCAACAGGTACACCGCCCGGTCGGGGTTCAGGTCTTCAGGCTGGCCCGGCATGGCCGCCATGGCGGCAGTGGCCGACGGATAAGGGTCCACCACCACCAGCAGATCCAGCTTGTCCATGGCCCGCTTCATCTCCAGACCGCGGGTCTGCGAATTGGGGGCATGGCCCCAATAGAACACGCCACGCAGGTTGGCATCCTGGTCGATCAGTTCGTTTTTCTCCAGCACACCGTCGATCCAGCGCGACACGGTGATACCGTTCTTGGTCATCATCGCGGGCGAGGCGTACTGCTTCTTGATCCATTCGAAGTCCACGCCCCACACGGCCGCAAAATGCTTCCACGATCCTTCGGCCAGGCCGTAGTAGCCGGGCAGCGAATCGGGGTTGGGGCCCACATCGGTGGCGCCCTGCACATTGTCATGGCCGCGGAAGATGTTGGTGCCACCACCGCTCTTGCCCACATTGCCCAGCGCCAGCTGCACGATGCACGAGGCGCGCACCATGGCATTGCCGATGCTGTGCTGTGTCTGGCCCATGCACCAGACGATGGTGCCGGGGTTGTTGTCGTGCAGCATCTTGGCGACCTTGAACATCTGGTCTTCCTTGACGCCGCAGGCTTCTTCCACCTTGTCGGGCGACCACTTGGCCAGTACGTCCTCGCGCACCTTGTCCATGCCATAGACACGGTCGTTGATGTATTGCTTGTCTTCCCAGCCGTTCTTGAAGATGTGGTACAGCAGGCCAAACAGGAAGGGGATGTCGGTGCCCGAGCGGATGCGCACGTATTCGTCGGCCTTGGCCGCGGTGCGGGTGAAGCGCGGGTCCACCACGATCATCTTGCAGCCGGTTTCCTTGGCATGCAGCATGTGCAGCATGCTCACCGGGTGGGCTTCGGCGGCGTTGGAGCCGATGTACAGAGCGACCTTGCTGTTTTGCATGTCGTTGTACGAATTGGTCATGGCGCCGTAGCCCCATGTGTTGGCCACGCCCGCCACGGTGGTCGAGTGGCAGATGCGCGCCTGGTGGTCGCAGTTGTTGGTGCCCCAGAAGCTCACGAACTTGCGCAACAGGTAAGACTGCTCGTTGTTGTGCTTGGAGGAGCCAATGAAATACACGCTGTCAGGACCGCTGGCCTTGCGCAGCTCCTGCATCTTGGCCGTGATCTCGTTCAGGGCCGTGTCCCAGCTGATGCGCTCGTACTTGCCGTTGACCAGCTTCATGGGGTAGCGCAGGCGGTATTCGCCGTG
>JANJSZ010000266.1 GCA_024711405.1 Acidovorax sp. | reverse complement strand
AAAGGACTGGGGGTACGATCACCACTGGCCGTATACCGCGAGTTGCTGATCAACAGCCCGCAGCACTCCACCCTCGTTCATTGAAACCCAGGGTGTTGCACTTCACTTTTGAATCCGCCGAACAATTGTTTTCCCGGTTTGTACCAGGAGGTTTTGAATCAATTTCACCAGTGGGTCCCCAACATATTTGCTGACACATTCATCACTTGCATATCTGAGCATGAGAAAGAAGATCGCGAATACGGAAAGCTTTCAATGTGGCGAGCCTACGGTGGAAACGCAGGTGTTGCACTTGTGCTTAATCCACACGTTTTCTTTTCGGAAACCCAGGCCCTAGCTGCGTATACAAGCCCGGTTTTATATGCAAATACCGAAGGCCTACAGCCTAAGCTAGGCGAAGTCGCTCAGAGAATTCTTGAAAACACCAGCTACGTTCAATCAATTGGTCGAGATAATGCAAGAGGCGCGGTCTTCCATGCTCTGAGGTTCGGAGCAATTTGCACCAAACATCCCGCGTTCAAGGAAGAGCGGGAATGGCGAATCGCGTCTTCACCAAGCATTCAGCGAAGCGACTACGTCAAGCAGTTTCAGGAAGTCATTGGAGATGTACCGCAGTCGGTACTAAAAATCAAATTAAAAGATCAACCTAGCGAAGGATTGATCGGACTCAAGCCTCAAGACTTCATAGAACAAGTGCTAATCGGCCCGTGCGAATTTCCAAGCATCATTGCAAGATCTTTTGCCGAGAAAATGCAGCAGCGAGGCTTCGCAAACCCATGGTCAAAGATAAAAATTACTGGCATACCACTTCGGCCGAACCAACGCTGAGTTCTAACTGGTCGTTCAACGCGGACGCCAACACAGGCCATGCCTTCGGCATTCTCATAGCCTGTGTCGGTACCCTCCGCGCTTCGCGCTACGGCGCCGGCTAACATGGGCGTTGAGCGTCTGCTCCTCCATCCCGCTAGTGCCCGCTCATGGCCGTAAACAGACTTCGATCGATTCCCAATAAGCCCCCCTGTGGCCTACAGCATGCCGTCGTTCATGACAGGGCCCGGGGTCCGCATGGCATTGGGCGGCGGGCACCGGGCTTTTGAGATACAAACAGTGCTATGCCACTGACCCAGCCCCTGACGCCTACCTTCACCCCCACCTTCGCCCACGTGCCGCCCGGCCCGCTGGCGGGCCCCTTGCGGTTGTTGGCCGTTAACGCCGGTGTTGTGGCGGTGCACACGGCCGATGGCGCGCATGTGGGCTCGCTCAAACAAATGGGCGGGGTCTGGAAGTTCAAGGCCATGGGCTACAGCGCTGCCGGAGGCATGGAGCCCGGCCACGGCCCGCTGACGGAGCAGCACAACATGCAGTTCGCCACGCCCGATGCCACCGAGGTGAGCGCCCGGCTGCTGGCAACGCTGGGGAGCGCGCCGTAAGAGCGACTCCAGGCCCCCGGCGCGGCCCCAGGGGCGCACAGCCCAACAGATCGCCTGCGCCGCAGCCCGGTTCATCGGGGGCCATGGTGACCATCGTGAGCCACCGCCCTACGCCGGATGGGCCGGCGTTTTGAGTGCGCCGGGCACTTCGCTCTGATCGGTTCTTGCGTTTCGCTATATTTTTAGTAGCTACCTGCGCTTGTTCCACTTGCCTTAGCGTCATTTTTTCCTACAACCACACCATGCCCCGCCGCCCGCACCACCACGTCTACGTGGTCGAACTCTCCAAAGACGTGCTGCTGGAACCCCGCTTTCGCAAGAATAACCCCGGCTACATCGACGGCAAGCCCTGCGTGTATGTGGGCATGACGGGGCTGGACCCGGATGTGCGGTTTGACAAGCACAAGGCGGGCATCCAGGCCAACCGGTTTGTCACGCCATACGGCCTGCGGCTGCTGCCCGATCTGTACGAGGGCTTCAACCCCATGGGCTACGAAGAGGCGGCGGACCGGGAGATCGAGATCGGCATCGATCTGCGCTCGGCGGGGTTGGGGGTGTGGCAGGCGCAAGAGGCTGGCCCCCATTGCACAGGCGACGGAAAGTACAATAAAACTCCTGTTTTCATAGCTGCTGGCGCTGATAAATCAAGCGCTAGAAGCCATATTCATCAGAGCTTCCTTCAATACCTCCATGAACTTCGCAGACCGCCTGAAACAACTCCCCTCCGCCAGCCACCTAGCCGCCCTGCACTTGCAGGGTGCCGACGGACAGGTGCTGGCCACCATCGAGAACAAGCCCGGCCAGACAGGCTCTCTGGTGGTGTATGCCGCGCTGGCGGCGCTGTATGGCGGCAGCATCACGCCTGCGGCGGCCGGCCTGGGGTTGGAGTGGTATGCAGAGCATGTGGCGGATGCGCGGGCGTTTCCGGGCAAGCACCCCAATATCGACCGGCTGCTGGCCTGGGCCGAGGGCAGCGAGAGCTACCGCGCCCAGCCCGTCGCTGCGTAATGGTTCAGCGACGGGGGTTGCTGTTTCGTTGCACGGCGTCTGAGGCCACGGGCCACTCTTCGTAAACAAGGAGGCAGATGGGTGCCGTCCGTGCCCATGGATTGCAACTTCGGCGCGCGCAGCGGGGGCAACACCCGATGCCGCATGGCGCGGGCGTGGCGGGGCTGGCAGGCCGGGCCATGCATCCACACCCCATTGGACGGGCCTTCAAACGCTCTCTTTTTAATAGCTCATGGCGCATACCCCTGCTGCGCAAAACACCCGTTTGTCACCAAATTGGGTTACCCTCGCCGCCTTATCCTCCAAGGAAACCGCCATGAAAAAACTCAATGTCACCATCCAGCTTGAAATGTCCGTGCCGGACGACTGGGAACTGGTGGGCACGTCCGAAGGCACGCCGGTGCTCAAGCTGCCCAATGGCGTGTTCATGGACGTGGCCATCGAACCGCTTTTTGCCAGCAACCCCGAGGAAACCTGGAGCAGCACCGATGACGACGATGTGCTCAACGACATCCTGGACATGGTGGAGAGCGAGGCGGTGACTTACGAGTTTGTGACGCACTGACGTGCCCCCTGAGCGGCTTTGCCACTTCCCCCGCTCTCGCAGCGCTGCGCGCTGCGGGCAGGGGGACGCAGCCCTCGCTGCGGGGCGGCCCTTGCTTGGCGGCCCTGGCCTGTGCCGCGCCAGCTTCATGGGTCGCGGGTGGTGCAGCGCGCCATGAAAAACTGATACCGCGTGGCGGCCGGGCGCAAAGGCCCTGGTGCGCCGCACATGTGCCCTGTTTTTGTTTCGCCAATATCTGCCACCACCGTGTCCGCTCCTGTCTTTCACCCCACCATCCCCCACCTGCTCACCCGCCGCGCTGCCCTGCTGGGCGCGGGCGGCCTGCTTGCGCTGCCCGCCCTGGGCCGCGATGCCAGGCCGCAGCCCACGCCCCCCAGCATGTGGCCACAGGCGCTGCAGGTGCCCGGTGGCGTGGCGCGCCTGTCGCTGGGCCCGGCGGCCACGCGGCCGATGGCGCAGGTGCGCCAGGGCGATGCCGATGTGCCGGTGCTGGTGGTGGGCGATGCCATCGAGTGGACGGCCCTGGTGGGCATACCGCTGGCGGCAGCGCCGGGTGATGCGCACATCAGCGTCGTGCAGGCCGATGGCGGCAATGCGCGGAAGGTGCGGCAGGTGCGGCAGGTGCCCTACACCGTGGCGCCCAAGCGGTACCAGGAGCAGCACCTCAAGGTACCACTGCGCACGGTGGACCTGTCGCCCCAGGACCAGGCCCGCTACGAGCGCGAGCGCGACCACCAGGCGCAGGTGATGGCGACCTGGAGTGCGCCGGCGGACGGCAATCTGCCCTCGCTGCGCATGCAGGTGCCGGTGCCGGGGCGGCGGTCCAGTTCGTTCGGGCTGCGGCGCGTGTTCAACGGCCAGCCGCGCAATCCGCACAGCGGCATGGACATTGCCGCCGCCACAGGCACACCCGTCGTGGCGCCGCTGCCCGCGCGGGTGATTGATGTGGGCGATTATTTCTTCAACGGCGGTACGGTGTGTCTGGACCACGGCCAGGGCCTGCTCAGCAAGTACTGCCACCTGAGCAGCATGGACGCACGTGTGGGCGATGTGCTGCAGGCGGGCGCGGCGTTTTGCAAGGTGGGCGCCACCGGCCGCGTGACCGGCCCGCACCTGCACTGGGGCGTGATGCTCAACCGCACCATGGTGGACCCATCACTGTTTTTATAGGTGGCCCCCTGTGTCACCTGCGGCGCCTTCGCCGCGGGGCGGCCCTTGGCTTGGCGTCCCTCGCCCAGGCCCCGTCCGTTTCACGGTGATGGGTGGCGCGCAGCGCCTCGACGGGCTACTTCAAGTAATTCATGAAGCCGGTGATGATCACCGCGTTGAAGAAGTCGATGAACAGCGAGCCCACCAGCGGGATCACAAAAAACGCCTTCACCGACGGGCCATTGACTGCGGTGAACGCCTGCATGTTGGCCATGGCATTGGGTGTGGCGCCCATGCCAAAGCCGCAGTGGCCAGCGGCGATGACGGCAGCGTCGTAGTCGCCCCCCGCCACGCGGAAGGTGACGCAATAGGCGTACGCAAACATCAGCACGGTCTGCGCCAGCAGGATCACCAGCAGTGGCCCGGCCACCTCGGCCAGCTCCCACAGCTTCATCGACATGAGCGCCATGGCCAGAAAGAACGCCAGCGAGACATTGCCCACCACCTCGAACTGGCGCAGTGGCAGTTCTGCGTCGCGCCAGTCGATGATGTTGCGCACCACGGCGGCCACCAGCATGGGCCCCAGGTACGAGGGCAGCGTGATGCCCATGCCCTTGAGCCAGTTGACCAGCAACGTACCCGCGCCGATGCACACGGTGATCAGGATGCTGGCGTACATCACCGTATCGCCGGTGGGGGCGGAGGCGGGTGTTGGCAGGATGGACACCGTCGGTGTTGCGCCCGCGGTGGATCCGGTGGGGTGCAGACCATTGCGGCGCATGAGCAGGGTGCCCAGCGGGCCACCAATCACACAGCCAGATACCAGGCCATAGGTGGCTGCCGCAATGGCGGCAGGCAGCGCGCCAGCGGCGCCGGCCTGCTCCAGCAGCGGGCCAAACGCGGCGGACGTGCCATGCCCGCCCGTGAGTGAGATGGACCCCGCCGCCACACCAAGCAGCGGATGCACGCCCAGCGCTGCAGCCAGCCCGGCGCCCAGCAGGTTCTGCAGCACCACCAGCCCTACCGCTGCCGCAAGAAACAGCGCCACACCCACGCCACCTTTTTTGAGCAGCTCAAAGCTGGCTGAAAAGCCGATGGTGGTGAAAAACACCAGCAGCAAAAACGCGCGCATGTTGTCGTAAAACTCGAAGGCGAACAGGCCTGTCTCGTGCCCGATCAACGCAATGACCGAGAACACCAGCCCGCCGATGATGGGGCCGGGGATGAAGTAGCGCGAGAGCACGTCCACGCGCTTTTTGACGAACTCGCCGACCACCAGCAACACTGCGGCGATGCCGATGGTCTGGGCGATATCGAGCTGAATGGTGATCATGGCGGTGCCTCCTGGATTCCTTGATGGGGGGTCAGGCAACACTTGCCCAGATGGTTTTGCTACTGATTAAATAGCAAATGGCGCAAACAACAGTAGCGCCACCCGGCGATTTTACCCTTCAAGAATCAGCCCTTCCATCCGACCAGACGCTGACGAATCCACCCGCCTGCGGCTTGCGGGCCTAGTGGCGCCAGCACCAGCACAGCGCGCTATGCTCGACCACCCGCCACTGCACCACCGCGCCACCGAACCCCATTCATGACCGCCCGCCTGATCCGTTTCAACAAACCCTATGGCGTGCTGAGCCAGTTCACGGCCGAAGGCAAATGGCAGGGACTCAAGGACTACATCGCCCTGCCCGGCGTGTACGTGGCCGGGCGGCTGGATGCCGACAGCGAGGGCTTGCTGCTGCTCACCGACGACGGCAAGCTGCAGGCCCGCATTGCCGACCCGCGCTTCAAGATGGAGAAAACCTACTGGGTGCAGGTGGAGGGCGTGCCGGATGAAGCCGCGCTGGCCGCACTGCGCAGCGGGGTGCAGCTCAACGATGGCCCCACCCTGCCCGCCAAGGCGCGCCTGCTGGAGCCACCGCCGGCGGTGTGGGCGCGCAACCCGCCCATCCGCGAGCGCAAGGCCATTCCCACCGCGTGGATCGAGCTCATCATCCGCGAGGGGCGCAACCGCCAGGTGCGCCGCATGACGGCCGCCGTAGGCCACCCCACGCTGCGGCTCATTCGCGCGGCCATCGGGCCCTACACACTGCAGGGGCTGGCGCCGGGCACCTGGGCGGACGGAGAGAATGAGTCGGGCGAACCGGCACCACTGGCCCGCCCCCCGCTGCCGCCCTATTCCACCGTGGGCTCACCCAGGACCAGATAGCGCTTGATGAGGTCGAAAAAACTGTCGTAGAAGGCATCCGAGGCAATGGTTTCGCTGCCCACCTTGACCAAGGCTTCGTCGCTGGACAGCAGCGGCAGCGACACCGAGCCCACGCCCCCCACGCCCAGGCTGGCGGAGTTGTTGCTCTTCTTGAGGGTGTACTGCTCCTGCACGGCGGTCACAAACCCCAGGCTGACCTTGCCCTGGGCGCTTTCGGGCACGCACACCACGCGGATCATCATCTGCAGATGGGCGTCGGCCTCGGGCTGAAAGTTCTTCTTGCCCTCCACCATCTCGGCCAGATGGGTGTTGATGATGTACCCCTGGCTCAGCAGGGCGCGCCGGGCGGCCTCGCAGGTCTGCGCGGGCGAGGCGTCGAACAGGCGCGAATAGGTGGCCACCGAACCAAAACTTTCCTGCGGTGAGAACACCTTGGACGGTGCGGAGCACCCGGCCAGCAGGGCCGACAGGGCCACAAGGCACAGAGCAATCATCGGGCTCCAGCGCGCCACGGGCGCATGGGCAGCGGTGTGAAAAGGGGTGCGTTGGGGCATCCAGGGCAGACTCAAAACCGGGCACTCCTCGGGGCGAAAATTGTCTCGGGCATCGCAGGATCATGCCACCCCGATTCTCAAAATCTGTTCTGACAGCAAAGCGGGGCTCCGGTTCCCCGCAACGGGGGCCCAGGCCCACGGCATCGCACAATGGCGCCTTTGCCCGGGCGGACTGGTGCAGCGGGGCAAGGTGCCGCCGCCACCAGTGCCCGCCGGGCTTCCGACAGAGAGGGTTCCATGAAGATTGCCGTGATGGGCGCGGGCGCCGTGGGTTGCTACTACGGCGGCATGCTGGCGCGCGCAGGCCACGAGGTCACCTTGATTGCCCGCGCGCACCACGCCGAGGCCATGAACGCCCAGGGCCTGCTGCTCGAAACGCAGGCATTCACGCAGCGGATGCGCGTGGCGGCCGGCACCAATGCCAGCGCCGTGCGCGGCGCGCAGTGGGTGCTGGTGTGCGTCAAGTCCACCGACACCGAAAGCGCGGGCCGCGCGCTGGCCCCGCACCTGGCCGAGGGCACGGTCGTGCTCAGCCTGCAAAACGGCGTGGACAATGCCGAGCGCCTGCAGGCGGTTATTGGGCGGCTCGTCATCCTGGCCGTGGTGTACGTGGCCACCGAGATGGCCGGCCCCGGCCATGTGCGCCACCACGGGCGCGGCGAACTGGTCATTGCCCCTTCGCCCGCCAGTGCGGATATCGCCACCACCCTGGGCGCAGCGGGCGTGCCCGTGCAGGTGTCCGACGACGTGGCGGTCGCGCTGTGGGCCAAGCTGGTGCTCAACTGCGCCTACAACGCCTTGTCGGCCATCACCCGGCTGACCTATGGCGAGATCATGGACAGCCCCCTTGACGTGCCCCGGGTGATGCAGGACATCGTGCACGAATGCCAACGGGTGGCGCAGGCCAGCGGCATCGCGTTGCCCGCGGACACCCTGGATGCCGTGCTGCGGCTCGCAGCCACCATGCCCGCGCAGATGTCCTCCACCGCGCAGGACCTGGCACGCGGCAAACGCAGCGAGATCGACCACCTCAACGGCTTCATCGTGCGCCGGGGCGAGGCGCTGGGCATTGCCACGCCCGTCAACCGGCTGCTGCACACGCTGGTGCGGCTGCTGGAAAAAAACCTGCCCGCCGCGCAAGGCGGTGCCGCATGAGGGCCGGCGCACGCCATCCGCACTGGCTGCACCGGGGTCTGGTGGTGGGGTTCTGGGCCCTGGCGCTGTGCGTTGCGGTGCTGTCGCTGATGCCCATTGCCTACCTGCCGCCACCGGTCTTCAGCCTGTGGGACAAGGCCCAGCACGCCCTGGCATTTGCCGCGCTGGCCGCACTGGGCCTGCTGGCCTATCCGCGCCGGCCCTGGCGCCTGGCCGTGGGCTTGCTGGCTTTTGGCGGCGCCATCGAACTGGCGCAGGCCGCCACCGGCTGGCGCTATGGCGAATGGGGCGACTGGCTGGCCGACGCCGTGGGCCTGGTGGTGGGAAGCGCGCTGGCCTGGCGCACCTGGCACCGGAGGGCCCCACCGCCCCGTTGCACCCCTGCAGCTTCGCCGCGGGGGGGTACGCCGGGCTTATAGTCACCGCCTCGTGCGCACTGCCTGCGCCGGCCACCACACGCCCATCGCCATGGGCCTGATCTGCTCCACCCACGTACCCGTGTCCGTTTCTGTCCTGCTCTGCCTGGTCGTCGCCATCAGCGACGGCGATACCCTCACCGCCCGCTGCGGTGCACCCGGTGCCTACCAACAGGTGAAGGTGCGCATCGCGGCCATCGACGCCCCCGAGCGCAAGCAGGCCTTTGGCCAGAAGGCACGGCAGCACCTGGCGCAGATCTGCTTTCGGCAGCGCGCCACGCTGCACCGCCTGTCACACGATGCCTATGGCCGCACCGTGGCCACCGTGCGCTGCGGCACCACCGATGCCGCGGCGGCGCAGGTCAGCGCCGGCCTGGCATGGGTGTACACGCCCTATGCCGACCAGCACCCGCACCTGGCGCCATTGCAGCAGCAGGCCCGCGCCAGCCGCAGGGGTCTGTGGGCGCAGCCACGCCCGCAGGCACCGTGGGCCTATCGGCACCGGCACCAGCGTTGATCGCGCCGCGCCATGCCTTCGGGCAGGTTTCAATCGGTGGCCCCAGGCCGGGCGTTAAAAACGCCGCTGAGCAGTTCGGTGAGCCGCTCGGCCCCCATCTTGAAACCACAGGCCTGCGCATGGCCACCACCGCCCATGCTTTCGGCCAGCGCAATGCAGTCGAAATTGCGCTGCGCACGCAGCCCCACCTTCACACCCTTGGCGCCCGCGCTCCACATCAGCGCAAAGGTGCCCGTCTTGGCCGACAGCATGTCGCCCACCAGGCTGTGGAACATGCCGGGCGCGTTGACCATCAGGCCCTCGATGCCGTTGAACACCAGGGGCTGCGCGCCCTCGGCCAGATCAGCGGCGAGCTTGCGGTATTTTTCATCCATGGCCGCGCCCCGCGCCATGAAGGCCGCGATCTGGTCGGGGGTGAAGGCGGCAATCTCGCGCCAGCGCACAAAGCTCTGGGGTTCCATGTCGAGGGCAGACAGAAAGGCCGCGCTTTCGGGGAACTCCCATTTCCAGATGTCGCGGTCCTCGATGTATTTCAGCAGCTCCGGAACCGGCTGGTCGGGGTGAAAGAACTCCCACGCCAGGCGCGCGCCCGACTTGCCCATGTCAAAGTGCACCACGCCGCAGCGGCAGGCAAAGCCGGTGAGTTTTTCGGCGGCGCTTTTGTGGTGGTCCAGCATCACCAGCTTGGCGGCACGCGCTTCGATGGCGCGCAGGATGCCGGCCTCGAATGAAAAATCGAGAATATAGACAGCGCGCCCGTCCAGGGCCGGCAGGTCCTCCACCGACTGGACCTCGCCATGGTCCAGCCCCCGGTATTCAGCGCCGTCGCCGTAGTACAGCCATGCGGCCAGCGCGGCGCCAAAACCATCGGGGCAATTGCGGCCGTGGTACAGGACCAGGGGCGCGGGGTCGTTCTTGTCGGGGGCAACCAGCAGTTGCAGGGGGAGAATGGTTTTCATGGTGCCTGCGATTGTCGCGTGCGTGCATGGCGAAAGCGCCATGACCCGAATGCACGCCACGCAGGCAGCACAATGCCCAGCCACCGCCTTGCCACCATGACAATCCCCATGACGCCCCCCTTGCACATCCTCTGGCGCGACGCGCACCTGGTGGCCGTCTACAAGCCCGCGGGCTGGCTGGTGCACCGCACGGGGCTGGACGCGGGCGAGACACGTTTTGTGATGCAGACCCTGCGCGACCAGCTGGGCCAGCATGTGTACCCCGTGCACCGGCTCGACAAGGGCACCTGCGGCGTGCTGGTGATGGCGCTGCACAGCGATGCGGCCCGCGCGCTGTCGCAGGCCTTCGAGCACGGGGCCACCACCAAGCGCTACCTGGCCCTGGTGCGCGGCTGGGCACCCGAAGCCATCGAAGTGGACCACGCGCTCAAACCCGACGATGCCCCTTCGGATGCCGCCGTGCAGGACGCCCACACCCGTTTTCGCCGCCTGGCGCAGCTCACGCTGCCCGAGGCCAGCGACGCACGCTTTGCCAGCACCCGTGCCTCGCTGGTGGAGGCGGTGCCCACCACCGGCAGACGCCACCAGATCCGCCGCCACCTCAAGCACCTGGCGCACCCCATCATTGGCGATGCCACGCATGGCAAGGGCCCGCTCAACCGCTGGTGGGCCGAGCGGCTGGGCCAGCAAAGGCTGTGGCTGCATGCCTGGCAGCTCACGCTGCCCCACCCGGTGACGGGCGTGGCCCTGGCGCTGGACAGCGGCCTGCAATGGCCCACAGGCAACCACCCCGGCGCGGCCTGGGAGCCCCTCCATGCGGAGCCAGCGCACGACGACGACGCCCCCACCGCCGACTGGCAACGGCTGCTGGCACGCCTGCCGTGGAAGCCGTCAAGCCGCGCGCGCTAGCCGGTCTGCGCAGGCCTTCCGGGAGCGCCTTCAACCTATCGCTACATATTTAAGAGCACGCAGCGCTTTATCATCCAGCGCTACAAGCATATTCGACCAAAATTCCCACACCATGCAAGCCGAAGACATCCTCCATTTCTGGTTCGAAGAACTCTCGCCGGCGCAGCACTTTGCCCAGGAAGACGCGATCGACGCCATGATCCGCGTGCGCTTCGGCCCCACCTGGGAGGCGGCGCAGCGCTGTGCGCTGTGGAGGTGGCGTGCCACGCCGCAAGGCCGCCTGGCCGAGATCGTGGTGCTCGACCAGTTCTCGCGCAACATCCATCGCGGCACGCCGCTGGCGTTTGCACAGGATGCCCAGGCCCTGGTGCTGGCCCAGGAACTGGTGGCCGGCGGCCACGATGCGGCCCTGCCCCCGGCGCAGCGCGCCTTTGCCTACCTGCCCTACATGCACAGCGAATCCAGCGCCATCCACGCCCAGGCCATGGTGCTGTTCGACCAGCCGGGACTGGAGTCCAACCTGCGCTTCGAAGTGGCGCACCGCGACATCATTGCGCGCTTTGGCCGCTACCCGCACCGCAACGCCACGCTGGGGCGCGTGTCCACGCCGGGCGAGCTGGCATTTCTGGCCCAGCCGGGCTCGTCGTTCTGAGCGGGCGCCCCAGCATCACGGCCGGCGCGTGAACGACTCCGAGTCCCACCCCCAAGGCCCACCAGCGACCGCCCCGGCACAGGCCGGCCCTGCCGTTTTGTGACGTACCATCACCCCGAGGGGTCCCATCCCGAGACCCACCCAGGAGAATCCATGGCCAAAGGACAAATGCACAACAACAAGATGGCAAAAAAGCCGAAGAAAGACACATCGCCCCCCAAGGAGGGCCACGGTTCCGACCGCCCCATGCCGCCTGTCACGGCGGTCATTCCCCGCGGCAAGGACAAGAACAAATAGGCGACCGCAGGCGGGCGGCTGATCAGGGTTCGCGGGTGCCGCTGCCCTTTTTCTTGCGGTTTTCCCGCGCCTGCTTCCTGGCCTCGCGCTCGGCCTCCAGCAGTGCAGCGGCGGCCCGCCAGGCCTCGAACCCGGCCGGCGTTTCCAGCGTGATGCGCCCCAGAATGGCGGTGCGAAAGTCCGTCATCACGATCTCGGCGGTTTTTTGCAGGTTGACGCGCCCGCCGCCCAGCATGGCGCCGCGCTTTCGCCCAATGGCTTCGAGCAGTTCCTCGTCGTGCATCTCGGCCACCACGCCCGCAGGCAGGCCCAACTTGTAGCGGGCCTCCAGCAGCGGTGCGTAATTTTTCTGCAGACGCCGCAGCAGCTCTAGCGCCACCAGTTCCTCGTCGTAGGCATTGCGGCCAATGGCGCCGCTGGCGGCCAGGTTGTAGCCGCTCTCGACCACGCTGATGCGCGGCCAGAGCATGCCCGGCGTGTCCCACAGGTAGAAATCGTCGGCCAGCGTGATGCGCTGCTCCAGCTTGGTGATGCCGGCCTCGTCGCCCGTCTTGGCCTGGCGCTTGTTGGTGAGCGTGTTGATGAGCGTGGACTTGCCCACGTTGGGCACGCCGCAGATCAGCACGCGCATGGGCTTGGCCATGCCACCCCGGCCCGGGGCCAGCAGGTGGCAGGCGTCGATGAGCTTGCGCGCGGGCGCCGGGTCGGATGCATCGAGCGGCACGGCGCGCGTATCGCTCTGGGCGTTGTACCAGTCCACCCACAGCGCCGTGCACTCGGGGTCGGCCACGTCCTGCTTGTTGAGCACCTTGAGCGTGGGTTTGTGGCCCGTGAGTTCGGCCAGCAGCGGGTTGGCGCTGGAGCCGGGCAGGCGTGCGTCCAGCACCTCGATCACCACATCGATGTCCTTGATGCGTTCGGTGATGGCTTTTCGGGTCAGGTGCATGTGACCGGGGAACCACTGGATGGCCATGCGAGGGGTACTTTCTTGGAGTTTCGGTGCGGACTGAGGGTGGCAAGGATAATCGCGTCCCGTCTCCTCACGTTCCACGCCTGCCATGCCCTCACCATCCCACCGCCCCGCCAGCCCCGCCGACAAGGCCGACAAAGAGCTTTTGTTCAAGGGGGTCACCTGCGCACTGATCGGCCTGGTGGTGCTGATCGCGCCCTATGTGGCGCGCTCGCCCGGCGTGCAGGACATCATGGCGCAGTCGGCACTGGTGGGCTGGTTTGCGCTGGTGCTGGGCGGCGCGTTCCTGGTGCGCTATGCCATGCGCCGGGCAGCGGCGGCCAAGGCACGCGGCCGGCAGTGACGGCGGCCCTTCAGATGCTGGAACCCGCCCGCGCCACCGACGGCCCCTCGGCCCGCGCCATGTTCGCGGCGCTGCAGCAGCAGGCCCGGGCCCAGGGCCTGGCGCTGCGCGCGCCCCCGCCCGAGCCCACCACCTGCTGCGGACGCGGCTGCAACGGCTGCGTGTGGGAGGACTACCTCGATGCGGCCGAATACTGGCGGCAAGAGGTACTGCTGCAGATCACGCCCGTCATTTTTTAACGGAAATGGCATCCAGCGCTTGCCGAACAAGCGCTTGCAGCCATCATTTTTGCAAACCACCAACACCCGGCCGGCACCCCTGCGCCCAGGGTGGACCAGCGGTTCAGCCCAAGCCCTGCGCCGCCATGTAGTGCTGGCGCCATTCTTCAAAGGGCAGCGTGTCGGCTGCCTCGATGGCCTTTTGCGCCGCCACGGATTCGTCGGCCAGTGCGGCAAAACGTGCCTGCTGGGCAGCGCTCCAGGGCAAGGCCAGCAGCGCATCGCGCGCCAGGGCCGACTGCTGGGTGCTGAAGCCGGTGAAGCTGTTGCCGTGCGCTTGCGCCATGCGTTCGAGCACGCGGGCCGAAGGCGTCTGCTCCGGGTGGGCCAGGGTGGCGCGGGCGCTGGCCAGCGCGGCGCTGTAGTCGCTGCTGTGGTGCGTGGCGTCCAGCGCGGCGGCCAGCGGCGCGCACTCTTGCAGCACCTGGGCGGCCCAGTCCACCAACGGCACGCTGCGCCCGTTGCGCAGCAGGCACAGGCCCGACTCGCGGCCGCGCGCGGCCGTGAGGTGCTGGTTGTGCTTGAGCTCGGTGATCTCTTGCGGCGTGTCGGGCGGGCTGTCGGACAGCAGGCAGTGCAGCAGGAACACGTCGAGCAGCCGCATGGTTTCAGCCGTGATGCCCACGGGCACGAATGGGTCCAGGTCCATCAGGCGCACCTCGACATATTCGACGCCGCGCTCGCGCAGCGCGTGCAGCGGGCGCTCGCCGGGCTGGATCACGCGCTTGGGGCGGATGGTGCCGTAGAACTCGTTCTCGATCTGCAGCAGGCTGGTGCCCAGCTGGTTGTAGTCGCCACCCGGGTTGACGATGCCCACGGCCTCGTAGGCGGGGTAAGGCTTGGTCAGCGCCTCGTGCAATGAGTCGGCATAGCCGCTGAGGCCGTTGTAGCTCACGGCCAGCGTGGCCTGCGCGTCGCTCTGGTAGCCCAGGCGGCCCATGCGCAGCGAGGTGGCGTGCGGCAGGTACAGCGCCTGTTCACTCAGGCGCTGCATGGCGTGCGGGCGTCCCTGCGCAAAGCAGGGGCACAGCGCGGGCGAGGCGCCAAACAGGTACAGCAGCACGAAGGCATGGCGGCGGAAATTGCGGATCAGCGCGAAATACTGTTCGCTCGTCACGCCGGGCATCGACCAGTTGTAGTGGATGCCGCAAATGGTCTGCATGCGCCGGCCATAGCGGTGGCCCAGGCCCATGCGGTAGACGCTCTTGGCACGCCCGACGTTGGAGCTGCCATAGCGCGCCAGCGGAATGGTTTCGTCGGTGGGCAGGCGGCACGGCATGCTCGACACCCACAGCATCTCGTCGCCCTGCTCGTGCAGCGCGCGCAGGGCGAACTGGTGGATCTCGGTGAGTTCGTCCAGGCACTGCTGCACGCCCCGGTGGGCGCCCGTGACCAGTTCGATCTGCGACTCGCTGTAGTCGGTGGTGATGTGGGGGTGGGTGAGCGCCGAGCCCAGCGCCGCCGGGTGCGGCGTGAGGGCCAGATCACCCGTGGGCAGCACGCGCAGGCCCTCTTTTTCGATGCCGCGGCGGATGCCGGCCAGGGCCTCGGGGGGGCAGGCGGTGATGTGTTGCTGCAAGGTGCTCATATCTTGGTTATCGATTTTCGGGGTCGGCCCGGAACTTAGCACGGCGCCGCGCCGTCCGCCTGCCGCCAGATCAAGCCCTTGCGGCCAGGGCCTTGCCCACTTCGTTGCTGCCCTGGGCCGCGCCGCTTTGTGGTATCAGCTCGCCAGTGCGGTCGGTCACCTCGGCCAGGCGCGCGGCCAGTTGCTCGGGAACATCGGCGCCCAGACCCAGATGAACGCCCTGCGTGAGCGTGATGTGCGCCGCCTCGAAGGTGCCCGCGCCCGCGCACAGGATGGTGCGCGTGGGCGCGCTCTCGTGCGCCAGCACCAGCATGGCGGGCACCACGGCCTCGGGCTTGAGCGCGGCCAGCACCTCTTCGGGCATCAGGCCCTCGGTCATGCGGGTGGCGGCGGTGGGTGCCAGGGCGTTGACATGGATGTGGTGCTTGGCCCCCTCGATGGCCAGCGTCTGCATCAGACCCACCTGCGCCAGCTTGGCCGCCCCATAGTTGGTCTGGCCGAAGTTGCCGTACAGGCCGGTGGACGAGGTGGTCATGACGATGCGGCCGTAGTCCTGCGCCACCATGTGCGGCCAGACGGCCTTGCAGCAATGGGCGGCGCCCATCAGGTGCACGTCCACCACGAGGCGGAAGTCCGCCATGTCCATCTTGGCAAAGCTCTTGTCGCGCAGGATGCCTGCGTTGTTCACCAGAATGTCCACCCGACCCCAGGCGTCAATGGCCTGCTGCACCATGGCCTGCACGGCGGCCAAGTCGGTGACCGAGGCACCATTGGCCAGCGCCTCGCCGCCGGCGGCGCGGATTTCATCGACCACCGACTGGGCCGGACTGACCGAGCCACCCTCGCCATGCACGCCGCTGCCCAGGTCGTTGACCAGCACCTTGGCGCCGCGCGCCGCCAGTGCCAGCGCATGCTGACGGCCCAGGCCACCGCCTGCGCCCGTCACGATGGCCACGCGGCCCTTGAATTCGATCGCCATGCTGCAATTACCCCCCTGTGTTGTGAATGTGCAAAATAGGGTTGCACTCTACGCCACAACGCCCCGCCTGCCAGTCCGGCCCGTGACTGCCAGGCCCACTGAAAGCCCCCCATGCAGCCTGCCGCACCCGTTGATTCCGAAACTCCCCGCGCCGCCGCCACCGTGGTGCTGCTGCGCGAGGCCGACACCGGCCCCGAGGTGCTGCTGCTGCGCCGCCACGCCAAGGCATCGAACATGGCGGGGGTGTATGTGTTTCCCGGCGGCAAGCTGGATGCCGAGGACTCCACCCTCGATGCAGCCACCCACCTCGACCAGCCGCACGCCACCTTGCATGCCAGTCTGAACGAACCCGACACCGACGGCCCCATCGCCGCCGGCCTGTACGTGGCCGCGCTGCGCGAGGCGCTGGAGGAATGCGGCCTGCTGCTGGCCGAGCCGCTGGATGCCGGCACCCCCCTGGATGCCGACCAGGCGCGTACGCTGCTGCGCGCGGGCCAGCCTTTTGCCCAGGTGCTGTCGGCACTGCGGCTGCGCCTGCAAACGCGCCACCTCGCGCCCTGGTCGCGCTGGATCACGCCGCTGGCACCCACCATGGGCACGCGCCGCTTTGACACCCGCTTTTTTGTCGCCCAGGCGCCCGCCGGCCAGACCGCACGGCACGATGACGAGGAAACCACCGACAGCGTGTGGCTGGCACCGCGCAAGGCGCTGGAGCAATACCGCGACGGCGCCATCGACCTGGCCCCGCCGCAGATCATGAGCCTGGCCCATCTGGCGCGCCACGCCAGCGTGGCCAGCGTGCTGAGCGCCGCACGCAGCCAGCGCCCGCCGCTCATCCTGCCCGAACCGTTTGACCACGACGGCGTGCGCGTGCTCTGCTACCCCGGCGATGCCATGCACCC
Source organism: Acidovorax sp. (assembly GCA_024711405.1). Taxonomy (GTDB): domain Bacteria; phylum Pseudomonadota; class Gammaproteobacteria; order Burkholderiales; family Burkholderiaceae_C; genus Acidovorax. Next base: position 8,078 of record JANJSZ010000266.1, on the reverse strand, counting down.
GGTGCGCGAGCGCGCCCTGCCCGGCCCCACGCGGCTGCACTACCGCGCGCGCCGCTTCACCCCCGAAGCGGGCTTTGACGCGCTGTTTGACTGACGCGTGAAAAGGCACCAGTGGCGCAGGTCAAACTATTTCATTGATAGCTTCAAACGCTTAATCAACAAGCGATTCAACCCATTTTTACGGAGAAAGGATTTCCCATGAAAGCCAGCTGGAAGGGCGTGGTCGTTGCCGAGAGCGATGACACCGTGGTGGTGGAAGGCAACCACTACTTTCCCGAGAGCGCGCTCAAGCGCGAGTACTTCACCTTCAGCAACCACAAGACCACCTGCGCCTGGAAAGGGCAGGCCAGCTACCTGTCGCTGCTGGTCGATGGCGAGATGAACACCGACGCGGCCTGGTTCTATGCCGACCCCAAACCAGAAGCTGAAGAAATCCGCGGCCGCGTGGCGTTCTGGAAAGGCGTGCAGGTCACCGCCTGAGCCGCCGGCAAGCCGCGCCGGTTATCCCTGCGTGCGCTGGACAATCATGTGGATAAGTGTGGACAAGCCCTGTATGGCAACGCCAAGTGCTTGATTTGTAAAGCGATCCCCTGCGCCGCCTGTTTTTTAGGCAGCGCCGGCCGCAGCAATACCGGCTTATCCCAGCCCGCACTGGACAATGGTGTGGATAACTTTTGACAAGTCCTGTATGGCGCCGCCAAGTCCTTGATTCGTAAAGAAATCCATCGCATTGCCCGATTTTTAAGCAATCACCGCGTGCACCGCCCATCGCCATTCACACTCCTTTTTCAATAGCTATTACTGCTTGCTGGAAAAGCGCTGCAACCTCTTTTGACCCCAACCATGCCCACCGATGCCCGTGCACACAGCCCTGCCGCCGAGCGCAACAGCGGCCCCATCCTGGCGGTGCTGCAGGCCCTGCTGCCCCAGCAGGGCGCCGCGCTGGAGATTGCCAGTGGCACCGGCCAGCACGCGGCCTGCTTTGGCGCAGCCTTGCCCGGCTGGACCTGGCAGCCCACGGATGCCACACCCCAGGGTTTTGCGTCGATAGCCGCCTGGAGCGCCGACGCCCCGAACGTGCGTGCGCCGCTGCTGCTGAATGTGCTGTCCGATGGCTGGCCCGGCACCGGCCCCGCCTTTGCCGCGCCCTTTGACCTGATCTACTGCGCCAACATGCTGCACATCGCGCCCTGGGCGTGCTGCGCCAGCCTGATGCAGGGCGCCGCACGCCACCTGGCGCCCACGGGGCAGCTCGTCACCTACGGTCCCTATCTCGAAGACGGCGTGCCCACCGCCCCCGGCAACCTGGCGTTCGATGCCAGCCTGCGCGCACAGAACCCGGCCTGGGGCATCCGCGCCCTCGGCGACGTGGCCCGCCAGGCGCAACACGCCGGCCTGCACCTGGCCGCACGCCACGCACTGCCCGCCAACAACCTGCTGCTGGTGTGGCAACGCACCGCCCCCAGCCACTGACCTGCCCTGGAACCATGAGCGATTCTTTTCTTTCCCCCATGACCGCCCCCTTTTTCACGGCCCGCGTCGCGCCCGGCGGCGCGCAGTGCGATGCCTGGCCCGACCAGCCGCTGCTGGTCTCGCTCGAACAGGGTGGCATCGACTGGCCCAGTTCCTGCCGCAACGGCACCTGCCGCACCTGCCTCACGCAGCTGCGCCAGGGCAGCGTGCGCTACGAGATCGAGTGGCCAGGGCTGTCGGCCGAAGAAATGGCCGATGGCTGCGTGCTGCCCTGCGTGGCCTATCCCGTGAGCGATATCGAACTGCAGGCCAGCCCGGACTGAACTAAAATCGCCGGCTTCGGAGTTCTGCGCACCGCGCCGACCTCTGCACCGTGCGGCGGCGCCGCATCGCATGTTCTTTGGGGCGGGCCTAGCGGGCCCGCACAGCCGTCTGGCCTCGGGAACCTGCGCTGCCGCCCGACCGCTCACTGCGGCCCCCAACGAAAGCCCTCCCAATGAACACCCCCCTCACCCCCGCGCACATCTCACCGGTGCAAGACATCGTGGCCGAGATGCGCGCCGGGCGCATGGTCATCCTGGTGGACGAAGAAGACCGTGAAAACGAAGGCGACCTGGTCCTGGCCGCCGAACATGTCACGCCCGAAGCCATCAATTTCATGGCGCGCTTCGGCCGCGGCCTGATCTGCCTGACGCTCACCCGCGAACGCTGCGAGCACCTCAAGCTGCCGCCCATGGCCACGCGCAACGGCACCGTGTACAGCACGGCCTTCACGGTCTCGATCGAGGCCGCCGAGGGCGTGACCACCGGCATCTCGGCCGCCGACCGCGCGCGCACCATCCAGGTGGCCGTGGCCAAGGGCAGCCAGGCCGCCGACCTGGTGCAGCCCGGCCATGTCTTCCCGCTGCAGGCGGTGGACGGCGGCGTGCTCATGCGCGCGGGCCACACCGAGGCCGGCTGTGACCTCTCGGCCATGGCCGGCTGCAGCCCCGCCGCCGTGATCTGCGAGATCATGAAAGACGACGGCACCATGGCGCGCCTGCCCGATCTGCAGATTTTTGCCGCCGAACACGGCATCAAGATCGGTACCATCGCCGACCTGATCGAGCACCGCAGCCGCAATGAATCGCTGATCGAGAAGATGGGCCAGCGCACCCTGCAGACGGCCTACGGCGAGTTCACCGCCCACGCCTACCGCGACAAGCCCAGCCGGGCCGTGCACCTGGCCCTGGTCAAGGGCGAGTGGAGCGCCGACGACGTGGTGCCCGTGCGCGTGCACGAGCCGCTGTCGGTGCTCGATGCACTCGAAGTGAACCGCTCCATGCACTCGTGGGGCCTGGACACCAGCCTGCATTACATCTCCAGCCAGGGCCAGGGCGTGGCCGTGCTGCTCAATTGCGGCGAAAGCGCCGCGCAGTTGCTGGAGCAGTTCGAAGGCACGGCGCGTGCCTCGCAGGCCCCCGAGCGCGGCCGCATGGACCTGCGCACCTACGGCGTGGGCGCCCAGATCCTGCGCGAAGTGGGCGTGCACAAGATGCAGCTCATGGGCCAGCCGCGGCGCATGCCCAGCATGGCCGGCTACGGACTCGAAATCACCGGCTACATCCCGAAGGAATAAACCATGTTTGGCGCAGACAAAGGAACAGCGGACAAGCTCGATGGCAAGAAACTGCACATCGGCATCGTCCAGGCCCGCTTCAACGAAGGCATCACCAACGCGCTGGCCCAAGCCTGCCTCGACGAGCTGCGGGCCCTGGGCGTGCCCGAAAAGCACATCCAGCATGTGCTGGTGCCGGGCGCCCTGGAAGTACCCGTGGCCCTGCAGGCCATGGCCGAAAGCGACAGCTTCGACGCACTGATCGCCCTGGGCTGCATCATCCGCGGCGAAACCTACCACTTCGAACTGGTGGCCAACGAATCCGGCGCGGGCGTGACCCGGCTGTCGCTCGACTACCAGCTGCCCATTGCCAACGCCATCATCACCACCGAGAACCTGGAGCAGGCGATTGCCCGCCAGACCGACAAGGGCCGCGATGCCGCCCGCGTGGCGGTGGAAATGGCCAATCTGCTGGAAGAACTGTCATGAGCGATCCCACCACCCCCGCCGCGCCCCCGTCTGCCAGCCCCCCGAAACAGGCCCGCACCGGGCTGAAAAGCAATGGCGTGCGCAAGGCAGCCTCCAAATCCAACCGCAGCCGCGCCCGCGAGTTTGTGCTGCAGGCGCTGTACCAGCACCTCGTGGGGCGCAACGAGGCCGCGGCCATTGATTCGTTCACGCGCGACCTGGCCGGCTTTCACAAGGCCGACGCCGCGCACTACAACGCCGTGCTGCACGGCTGCATCAACGCCTCCGCTGAACTCGATGCCCTGATCACGCCGCTGCTCGACCGCAAGATGGCCGAGATCTCGCCCATCGAGCACGCCGCCATGTGGATCGGCGTGTACGAGTTCCAGCACTGCCTGGATGTGCCGTGGCGCGTGGTGCTCAACGAGTGCATCGAGCTGGCCAAGGAATTTGGCGGCACCGATGGCCACAAGTATGTGAATGCCGTGCTCAACGGCCTGGCGCCCCGCCTGCGCGCAGCCGAGGTGGCGGCCGACAAGGGCGCAGCGCCCGCAGCCGCCGGCACCAGCGCCAGCGCCTGAAACGGCACCCCAGGGGCCGCCTGCGGCCCGCCCTTTTTCGCCACGCCGCCCCGCGCGGGCAGGACCTCTCCCCATGAAGTTTTCCAGGCGCGCCGAGCGCATTGATCCGTTTTATGTGATGGAAGTGGCCAAGGCCGCACAGGCCATGGCCCGCGAGGTGGCGGGCAGCAGCCAGCCCATGATCTTCCTGAACATTGGCGAGCCCGATTTCACGGCGCCCCCGCTGGTGCAGGAAGCCGCCGCACGCGCCGTGCACGACGGCGCCACGCAGTACACACAGTCGCTGGGCTACGAGCCCCTGCGCGAGCGCATCAGCGGCTGGTACCAGCAGCGCTTCGGCGTCAACGTGCCGGCCCGCCGCATCGTGGTCACGGCGGGCGCCTCGGCGGCGCTGCACCTGGCCTGCCTGGCACTGATCGAGGCCGGCGACGAGGTGCTGATGCCCGACCCCAGCTACCCCTGCAACCGGCATTTCGTGAGCGCCGCCGAAGGCAATGCCGTGCTGGTTCCCACCACCGCCGCCGAGCGCTACCAGCTGAGCGCCGAGAAGGTGCAAGCGGCCTGGAACAGCAAGACGCGCGGTGTTCTGCTGGCCTCGCCCTCCAACCCCACGGGCACGTCCATTTCGCCGGGCGAGCTGCGCCGCATCCACGGCGTGGTGCAGGAGCGCGGCGGCGTGACGATGATCGACGAGATCTACCTGGGCCTGTCGTACGACGACGCCTTCGGCCAGACGGCGCTGGCCATCGACGACCACGTCATCAGCATCAACAGTTTCAGCAAGTACTTCAACATGACCGGCTGGCGCCTCGGGTGGATGGTGGTGCCCGATGCCATGGTGCCCGTGGTCGAGCGCCTGGCGCAGAACCTGTTCATCTGCGCCAGCACCGTGTCGCAACTGGCGGCCATGGCCTGCTTCGAGGCCGAGAGCATCGCCGAATACGAACGCCGCCGTGCCGAGTTCAAGGCCCGCCGCGACTACTTCATCCCCGAACTGCAGGCCCTGGGCCTGGCCGTGCCCGTGATGCCCGACGGCGCCTTTTATGCCTGGGCCGATTGCACCCGCGCCTGCGAAAAACTCGGCGTGCAGGGCAGCTGGGATTTTGCGTATGAAGTCATGCGCCGCGCCCATGTGGCCGTGACGCCGGGGCGCGACTTCGGCACTGCCGAAACACAGCGTTTCGTGCGTTTTTCCACCGCCAATTCGATGGCGCAATTGCAGGAATCGGTGGCGCGCCTGCGCTCGCTGCTGGGCTGATGACCACCATGGCGTTCGAATTCCCCATCCGCATCTATTGGGAAGACACCGATGCCGGCGGCATCGTTTTCTATGCCAACTACCTCAAGTTCTTCGAGCGTGCCCGCACCGAGTGGCTGCGCTCGCTGGGCCTGGGCCAGCAGCGATTGCGGGAACAAACGGGCGGGATGTTCGTCGTAACCGATGCCCGCCTGCGCTATCTGCGCCCGGCCCGCCTTGACGATGCACTCATTGTTACCGCCCATTTGCAGGAAACAGGCCGTGCATCCTTGACAATAGTGCAGCAGGCGCTATTGAATAATGAGCAAATATCCAGCCAACCACCCATTCTGCTGAGCGAAGGCACCATCCGTATCGGCTGGGTGGACGCCGCGAGCATGCGTCCCGCAAGAATCCCGAACACCCTTCTGGAACAACTTTCATGAATTCCCAAGACATGTCCATCGTCTCCCTGGTGCTGCACGCCAGCTGGGTGGTACAACTCGTCATGCTGCTGCTGCTGGGCGTCTCCGTCGCCAGCTGGGCCGCCATCTTTCGCAAGCTGTTCGCCCTGAAGCGCGTGAAGGCGCTCAACGAGGATTTCGAGCGCGACTTCTGGTCGGGCACCAGCCTCAACGACCTGTACGCCAGCGCCGCGCAGAACGCCAAGAGCGCCGGGCCGATGGAACGCATCTTTGCCAGCGGCATGCGCGAACACCAGAAGCTGCGCGAACGCCGCATCACCGACCCCGGCACGCTGCTCGACGGTGCCCGCCGCGCCATGCGCGCCAGCTTCCAGCGCGAGATGGACGTGGTCGAATCCAGCCTGTCCTTCCTGGGCTCGGTGGCCTCGGTCAGCCCCTATGTGGGCCTGTTCGGCACGGTGTGGGGCATCATGCACGCCTTCACGGGCTTTGCCGGCATGGAGCAGGTCACGCTGGCCACCGTGGCACCTGGCATCGCCGAAGCGCTGGTGGCCACCGCCCTGGGCCTGTTTGCCGCCATTCCCGCCGTGATTGCCTACAACCGCTTCGCGCGCGACATCGACCGCGTGGCCACCCACCAGGAGACCTTCATCGAGGAGTTCTCCAACATCCTGCAGCGCAACCTGGGCGCCCACCCCGGCTCGCCCTCGGGCCACTGAGCCTGGAGACCGACATGCCCGCAATGGCCTCGCGCACCGGCAGCCGCCGCCGCTCCATGAACGAGATCAACATGGTGCCCTTCATCGACGTGATGCTGGTGCTGCTCATCATCTTCATGGTGACGGCGCCCATGCTCACGCCCAGTTCCGTCAATGTGCCCTCCGTCGGCAAAGGTGCCAAGGTGCCCAAGACACGCGCCGACGTGATCGTTGAAAAGGACGGCAGCGTGCGCTTCAAGGCCGACGGCAACGAGCGCCCGGTGCCGCTGCAAAGCCTGGGCGCCACGGCCAGGAACTGGCTCAAGGACCAGCCCGAGGACACGCCCGTGCTCATCAGCGCCGACAAGAACGTTTCCTACGAATCGGTCATGAAGGCCATGTCGGCCCTGCAACAGGCCGGTGTGCCCCGCGTCGCACTGGCCGTCAAGAGCGGCGGCTGAGCACCGACCCGCCCCCATCGAAATCGCATGCACGCCCACGACGACCGCGACCAGTTTGCCCCACCCCGCCCGCCGGCCCGCCTGCGCGCCATTGCGCTGGCCGTGCTGGCGCACGCCATCCTGATTGGCGCCCTGACATGGGGAGTGAATTGGAAAAGCAGCGCCGACATGCCGGCCGTGGAGGCCGAACTGTGGTCGGCCGTCCCGCAACAGGCAGCCCCCCGCGCGGTCGAACCCCCGGCGCCCCCACCCGAGCCGGTGCCCGTGCCACCCCGGCCCACCCCTGCCCCGCCGCCACCTCCACGGCAGGCTGCACCGGACACCCGCGAAGCCGACATCGCCATCGAGCGCGAGAAAAAGCGCCTGGAACAAGAAAAGAAAGAGCGCCAGCAGCAGCTCGACCGCGAGAAGCGTGAGCGCGAACGCAAGGAAGAGGAACGCCGCGAGCGCCTGGAGCAAGAAAAAAAGGACCGCCTGCAAAAGGAGAAGGCCGAGCGCGAGAAAGAGCGGCTGGAAAAGCAAAAGCAGCTGGCCGAGGACAAGAAGCGCCAGGCCCAGGAAGACCAGCGCAAGCAGGAAGCCGCCGAAAAGGCCAGCGCCAAGGCCGCCGAAGCCCGCCGTCAGGAAAATATCCGCCGCATGCAGGGCCTCGCCGGAGCGACCGGAGGCGAAACCGCCACGGGCACCGCCAGACAGAGCTCCGGCCCCTCGGGCAGCTATGGGGGCAAGGTGGCCGCCAAGGTCCGGCCCAACATCGTGTACCCCGACGCCGTGGCAGGCAACCCGCGCGCCGTGGTGCAGGTGCGCGCCGCCCCCGATGGCACCATCGTGGGCACGAAACTGATCCAGTCCAGCGGCAACAAGGCCTGGGACGACGCCGTACTGCGCGCACTCGACAAGACCGGGTCGCTGCCCCGCGATGTGGACGGGCGCGTCCCGTCCACGCTGGATATAGGTTTTCGCCCACAGGACTGAAAAACCCGGCGCACGGGCTGTGGCGCCGCTTCGGCGCACCCCGACCCCAACCTGCCGTTTTGCTGAGCCAGCGCAGAGCCGTTTTCATGGCCTCGGCCACAATCGACACATGACCCTGAAAAGCCCCGAACTTCTGCTGCCCGCCGGCTCGCTCGCCAAGATG
>JANJSZ010000129.1 GCA_024711405.1 Acidovorax sp. | reverse complement strand
GCCGCCTTGCTTGACCAGGTCCTCCCAGGCCCCGGCCATGCCGTACAGGCGCAGCTCTTTGAACTCCTTGTCCAGCTCACGCATGATCGGCCTCCTGCATGTCGCTGCCAGCGCGCAGGCTGTCATAGCGCGCCGTGTCGGCCAGGGGTGTCTGGCTCACTTGCAGGTTGGTCGCAACCGTCTCGGGCAGGGGCTGCGCTTGCAGGCGGCCGAGCACGTTGATGACGTGCTCGGTGCTCACCCGCCCCGATGGCGGCGCACTCTCCAGGGCCAACTCCACCGCCACCAGCACGGCGTCCAGCCCTTGCTTGGGCACCTCGGCCAGTACCTGCGCCATCACCCTGTCGCCCCCCTCCTGGTGCAGCAAGCCTTTGCGCATGCGCTGCAATGGCTCGGGCAGGTCTGCAAAGGGCGCGCCGTTGCGCAGCGCGCCCGGCTTGCGCTCGATCAGCGGCACGTAATGCTGCCAGTCGTAGCGGGTCTGGTTGCGATCGCTCAGGCGCTCGTGCGTGGCCACCATAGCATCGCCGGCCACCACCACGATCTGCGCCGGGTACAGGTGTGTGCTGACCATTTGCCCCGCCCATTCGCAGGGCACCGAGTAGCGGTTGCGCGCCACCGTCACCAGGCAGGTGCTGCTCACCTTGGCCGGGTTCTCAACATAGCCATCAAAGGCCACCGGCATCGGCATCAGGTGGCTTTGCTCCAGCTCCAGCATCTCGGCGATGCTGAACGCTTTGTGCTGCGGGTGGCGCAGCTCTCGCCACAGAGCCCGGCAGCGCTCGCCCAGCCACGCATTGAGCTCGGTAAAGCTGCCAAAGCGCCGTTGCCCCGCCTCCACCCAGATGCGACGGCGGCTGTCTTGCACATCCTTCTCCACGCGCCCCTTCTCCCAGCCGCTGGCACGGTTGCAAAAATCAGGGTCGAACAGATAGTGCGCGCACATGGCTGCAAAGCGCGCATTGACCACGCGGCCTTTGCCCTTCTTGACTTTGTCGACCGCCGTCTTCATGTTGTCGTAGATGCCACGGCGTGCCACGCCACCCAGCGCTGCAAAGCTGCGGGTGTGCGCATCGAACAGCATCTCGTGGCCTTGGCTGGGGTAGGCCACCAGCCAGAAGGCCCCACTGGCACACAGCTTCATGTGCGAGACCTGCATGCGGTAGTACACCCCGCCCACCAGCAAGCCGTCTTCGCTCCAGTCGAACTGGAAGGCCTCGCCAAGCTCGAAGGTCAATGGCACGAAGGCCTTGCAGGCCGCCTGTTGGCCTTCACCTTGGCGCCACTTGCGGATGAAGTCCGTCACCCGCGTGTAGCCACCTTCGTAGCCCGCTGCCTTGATCTGCGTGAACAAGGCCTTGGCCGTGCGCCGCTCCTTCTTGGGCCGCTTGGCATCGGCCTTCAAGGCTTGCTTGAGCTCCGCCTCGTGCGCCGACAGCTTGGTCGCCTTCGCCGCCTCCCGGCGGTACTTGGGCTCGACCGGCTGCGCCTCGTCCAGCCACTTGGCCACCGTGTTGCGAGACAGGCCCGTGGTCCTCGATATCTCCCGCTTCGTCTTCTTGTCCCGGCGGTGCATCCGCCGTATCTTGCCAATCATGTCCATGGTGATCACCCTCTTCATTCCCTTGCTGCACAAAACAGCAGGGTAGGTAAAACACCTGGCTCAGTTTTAGGTCGGCATCACACCAAAAAGTGGCTCAGTTTTCGGTCGGCGTCAACATCGACCCACAGCGTGTCGCCGCGCTCGGGTGGGCATACCTTGGCGTAGAGCATCGAGCCCGCATTGGGGATCGCCTTGTCTTCGCCATCGGTGTGGAAGCCTTCGCCGACCCGCATCTGGCCCGCAGCGGTGCCGCCCTTTTCAACCGGCTTGGACGGATCTTCCTTGCTGGCATTCGAGATGACGAAGACTTCGGGATAGCCTTCCAAGTTGGCGCTCAGCGGCTGCATGACGTGCGTCGGACCCAAGCGGCGGGTGAAAGCGATATGCTGCTCCGGGGTCATATCCAACCCGCGGAAACGCAAAATGGAATGCTTGTGCCAGGCAGCAACGATTCCATTCAAATCAGCATCGCTCACCTGCATGGTCGGAGGAATGTCGCTGATGTCGGCACCGAAGCCGTTTTCAAATGGTGTGACTTTCATTATTTCGCTCTCCGTGAAGGGATGAAACGAATTCTGGAACGCGACTGCCCTTTAGTCGAACGTGTTTTTCTTGCACTTGGTGCAGCTTTTTCTTTCACGGGATACAGGGCGAACGTGCCTCGTTTGATCCGATGCATGGCAGACCCGTGAACGACAGGGTTCAAGAGCGCGGACAGCGAGGCCGTCCTGGCCGATGGGGCAGGCAAAAGGCGGGCCTGAACAAAGCCATACTGAGCCGGGGCTAGAACGAGTTACGGCGGCAACTGGAACACAAGATGACATGGGCAGGTGGCATCGTGCTGGCCGTGTCAGCGCATTACGCCAGCCCAGACATGCCCGCACTTTGGCCATGCCAGCCACGAAAACCGCCGCACTCAAGTGATCTTCCTGTGCCAAGCCTGTGGCCATGGCGACCACGTTTGTCTGCCTATGGAGAAGACGGCTCTGGCCGAGGTCGAAAGACATCCGCGCAACCAACCGCGGTGAAGCAGGAACTCGCCGAAGTGACTGTGCAGGAAGCTGTTTCTGCACAGCATGTTAGGACTCCGAGCGTTCAGGCAGGAAAGGAGCTCCGACCGTTGCTCCTGAATCCGCTACTCCGAGATGCACTGAGCATTCGGAAGCGCGTTTGCCCTGCTGGTAGATGGCGGTAGTAAAAGTGTTGGCATCAACGTGGCGTCCCAGCAGGGGCCAGCTCCTGCGTGTCGGCGGGAAGGGCAGACGTGCATTTCAAGCTGATGCTCATCTCTATAAGCGCCGCTTATAGTGCGCTCTCGATCCACTCGCCATTGCAACCCGCACTCTTCCCTGCGATTGCCGCCGCGGCGCCCATGCGGCAATTTCGATGCCGATCCAGGTCATGAAGATCAAGGCGCTGGCCGTGACCTCGCCCAGCGCCCGCGCTTCATGCCGCAGGTGCCCAAGTCCCACCGCGAGCCCTACTGCACGATGACAATGCCCAGCCTGTTGTTGGCCTGGGTCAGCCCCCTGACGCCTAACAAGGGTGTATAGGATGGAGCGCCCAATTTGTTTTGCGCCCTATCGAACAGTACTGCGGCCCGCTTGTCGTTGAGCTGCTTGGAGACAAAGAGAAAGCCATCCACATGGGCCGGGTGCGCATGGACGGCCGCAGCCCACTGCTGGGTTACGTCGTAGGGGTACTCTGCCGACAGGCTGTTGTTTCCGCCAATGCGTTTGAGGTGCTGTCCCGTAAGGTCGGCAAGTCTCAGCACGCCCTCATGGTTACCGGCAGCAAAAGTCACCAGATAGCGCGCTGCGATTTCTTCCTGCTGGATCCTAAACTGCCCCTTCTCGGGCAATTCATCGTGCAGCACCGACTCCGCGATGGCGGTGTCCAGTTGCAGGCCGCAGTAGCATGCCCCAAACCGCCTGTCCGGGTCGTCGAACCGGTTGGCTGCATGCTTTCCGAAATAAGGCTCCCCGGTATTGCGCCGGCCGATCCTTTTGAGCGAAGTCACGGCGATCTCTTTGATGCGCAACGGAAGGTCGGAGAAGTCGACAGATGGCGATGGAAGCGACACTGGGCTCATGCCTCTTCGGCAAACGCAGCGGCAATATCCTTGACCTTCGCAACCCGGCCGGCGGCAAGGGCCTGCAGCGGGGTTTCGCCTCCCAGCGATCCCTTGCGCGTGAGGAAGAACTGCAGCTTCGCGCCTCCCGGCAGGTCACCGAGCGCCTTGGTCACCGCCTCCAGGTGCCTGCGGTCATAGGCAGAATCCGCATAGAAGGTCGGGAAGTACCGCTCGGCTCTATGTGTCAGAGAGAAAATGCGGTGGTTCTTGGCGGCCTTGGATACGGCCTGCCGGGAGCTCCATCCCATCAACTCCTGGAATTCCACAGGCGTTACCAGCTGTCCCTTGCGGACCATGGTTTCAGTGCTGTCCAAAACCAAGGCAGCGCGCGTCTCATGCTCGCCAGACTGCTTTCCCGGCTCTTTGCTTCGCTCGGATGCTGCCGGGGTCTCGACTGCCGCTACCCGCAGGACCCGGACGGTGTTTTCCAGCTCCTGCAAAGCAATCTTCAGCTCCTTACGCAAGCTTGGCCCCAAGTGTTTGCTGCCGTCCACAGGCGAGGGGACGATGCGCAAAATGCCATCATTGAACTCGCGAAGACTGTCGACAAACGCCGGAATGTCGACCTTCTGCGTGGCACGCATACGGGCGGTAATGGACATGGCAACTCCTTTTCAGAGTTTCCAATCTAACGGAGTTAGACAACCATGTCAACCAAAACAACCATGTCGCCTGGATGATCGGATTTTTCTCCCTGGTTGCCAGCGTAGATCACGCTCATGCCTGCGAGGGCGGCACGCCATTCCCGAAAATGCTCTGCGAAGGTCTTGGGCGGTCAGCAGGCTGGACACTCCCATCGGCTCAAATCGCACCCATGGATCGAGAGCCAACGCTGGCCAGGAATAGCTACCGATAACACCGGCTGCTTATCACGCGCTATAACGCAACCCTTTTCGTTTAACTGCTGAGAACTCGCATCGATGTGCCCTTCGCGCAATTTACCCAGCAGCTCCGCGTTCGAGCCGAGGGTGAGCTCGGTCTCGAGGTCTGGCGTGCTGTGCCGTAGGGAGACGATGAGCTGCGGCACCAACTGGATGGTCAGCGAGTAGCGGGCCCCGATCTTGAACCAGCCCGTGCCGCTGCCCCCTGCCGCCCGGGTGGCGCGCAAGTCGCTGTCCATGCTGCGCAGCACCTCCCGGGCGACCTCCCCCAGCACATGGGCGGCCTCCGTGGACACGAGGTTGCGGCCCTGGTGGCGGAAAAGCGCGCAGCGCGCGCCTTCCTCGAGCAAGTGCAGCGCGTAGTGGACACTCACGGTCTGGTCTCAAGCTGCTCAGCCGTGCGGGCAAGGTTTCTGGACTCCATGAACGCCAGCAGCACGCGCAGCTTGCGGAAGCTCACTTCGTCGTCCGTCGATCTGAGCCAGTCTGGATGCGGCATGGTGCAAGGATAAGGCGGCGCGCTGCTCAGCGGTCCAACGGCAGGTGCAGCGACTCCTTCACCTCCTCCATCACCACCACGCTGCGCGACGCGGCCGTGACGGGCAAGCGCTTGAGGATGTTTCCCAGCAGGTGCCGGTACTCGCCCATGCCGCGCAGCCTAAACTTGACCAGGTAGTCATAGTCGCCGGAGACCAGATGGGCCTCCATGACCTCGGGCATCTGCGATAGCTCCCTCTTCACCTGGTCGAACACATCCCCGGACTTCGCGGACAGCTTGATCTCCACGAACACCAGCAGGGTCCTGCCCAGCGCCTCGGGCGACAGGCGCGCATGGTAGCCCTCGATGAGGCCCTCGCGCTCCATCCTCTTGACCCGCTCGGTGCAGGGCGATGCCGACAGTCCCACCTTCTCGGCCAGCTCCGTCATGGAAATGCGTCCCTGGCGCTGCAGGACATCAAGGATGGCAAGGTCGATCCGGTCGGTCTGGAACATTGTCTGTCGATCCCCACAAAGCAACTTTAAAACAGTGGATTAAATTGCCGATGATATCGATAACGGTGAAATCTGCTGCACATTCTTTTCTAGAATTTGCTGATCCACCGTCAACCATCGAACACTCCATGAAAGTCATTGTTACAGGCAGCGGCATCGTCGGAACCGCCACTGCGTACTATCTGGCCAAGGCCGGCGCCGAGGTCACCGTCATTGACCGCCAGCCCGGCCCGGCTCTGGAGACCAGCTTCGCCAATGCCGGCCAAGTCTCGCCCGGCTACTCGACGCCCTGGGCTGCGCCGGGCATTCCACTCAAGGCGCTCAAATGGATGGTGCAGAAGCATGCGCCGCTCGCGGTGCGCGCCGACGGCAGCCTGTGGCAGCTGATGTGGATCGCGCAGATGCTGCGCAACTGCACCCCGCAGCGCTACGCGGTGAACAAGGAACGCATGATGCGCATTGCCGAATACAGCCGCGACTGCCTGCGCGCGCTGCGCAGCGACACCGGCATCCAGTACGAGCAGCGCACCGGCGGCACGCTGCAGCTGTTTCGCAGCCAGGCGCAGATCGACACGGCGCAGCGCGACATCGCGGTCCTTGAGGAGTGCGGCGTCGCGTACGAGCTGCTGGACCGGCAATCCCTGCCGCGCGCCGAGCCCGCGCTGGCCCATGCGCAGGACCGGCTCACCGGCGGCCTGCGCCTTCCCGGGGACGAGACCGGCGACTGCCAGCTGTTCGCCACCGAGCTGGCGCGCATGGCGCGCGGCCTGGGGGTAAGGTTCCTGTTCGGCCAGGACATCGAACGCATCGAAGCGCATGCCGGCCGGGTCCAGGGCATCCGCGCCGGCGGCCGGCTGCTCCAGGCGGATTCCTATGTGATGGCACTGGGCAGCTTCTCGCGCGGCATGCTGCGGCCGCTGGACCTCGAGCTTCCGGTCTATCCGGTCAAGGGCTACTCGCTCACCATCCCGCTAGTGGACGCTTCGCGCGCACCCCAGTCGACCGTGCTGGACGAGACCTACAAGATCGCGATCACGCGCTTCGACAACCGCATCCGCGTGGGCGGAATGGCCGAACTGGCGGGCTTCGACATGCGGCTCGATCCCCGGCGGCGGGCGACGCTCGAGATGGTGGTCAGCGATCTGTTCCCGGGCGGCGACCTGCAGCGCGCTGCGTTCTGGACCGGCCTGCGCCCGATGACGCCCGACGGCACGCCGATTATCGGTGCCACCCGCTATGCCAACCTGTTCCTAAACACGGGCCACGGCACGCTCGGCTGGACGATGGCCTGCGGCAGCGGCCGCGTCGTCGCCGACCTGGTCACCGGGCGCCGGCCGGAAATCGATACTGCGGGCCTGGGCGTGGACCGTTACGCCGCTTCGGGACGCCGTGCGTCATCCGCACCCGCCCCTATGGCGGCATGAGCCGGCCCAGCTCGGCGCGCATCGACCTGGATGCGCTGCGCCACAACTACGCCACCGCGCGCAAGCTGCATGGCCGCAAGGTGCTCGCGGTCCTCAAGGCCGACGCCTACGGCCATGGGGCCGTGCGCTGCGCCCTGGCGCTTGCCGGCATGGCGGATGGATTCGCCGTCGCGTTCCTGTCAGAGGCAATGGAGCTGCGCGCCGCGGGCGTCACCGCACCGATCCTGCTGCTCGAAGGAGCATTCGACGGGGAAGAGCTGAAGGTCGCGGCACGGCACGCGCTGGCAGTGGTGGTGCACCACGAATCACAGCTGCGCATGCTGGAGAGCGCACGTGGCCTGGCAGGCACGCTGGATGTCTGGCTCAAGATGGATTCGGGCATGGGGCGCGCCGGCATGGCCCCTGAAGCGATGCGCGCTGGCTTTGCGCGCCTGCAGGCCTGCCCGGCAGTGGCCGAGGTCGTGCTCATGAGCCACTTCGCGCGCGCGGACGAACCGGGCATGTCCACCACTGCCAAGCAACTCGCTGCGTTTCAGGCAGCCTGCGGGGGGCTTGATGCGCGCGCCAGCCTGGCGAATTCTGCTGGCATCCTGGCCTGGCCAGAGGCCTGCCGCAGCTGGGGCCGGGCCGGCATCATGCTGTACGGCGCCGACCCGCTGCCGCCGACGTACCGGCAGGCGCCGCTGCAGCCGGTGATGACGCTGCAAAGCCAGGTCTTCGCCGAGCGACTGCTGCCGCCGGGCGCGCCGCTGGGCTATGGCGGCGGCTTCGTTGCCGAGCGACCCACACGCGTCGGCCTGGTCGCGCTCGGCTATGCCGACGGCTATCCGCGCAGCGCGCCCGCGGACACCCCGGTGGCCATCGAAGGGCACGCCGCACGACTGATCGGGCGCGTGTCGATGGACATGCTCACAGTGGACCTCACGGATCTTCCCGCGTGCGGCATCGGCAGCAAGGTCGAGCTGTGGGGCAGGACCATCGATGTGAACCAGGTGGCGGCCGGCGCCGGAACCATTGCCTACGAGCTGCTGTGCAATGTGAAGCGCGTACCGCGCGTCTACGAAGGCGCCGATGCTGTGCCTGAGGCATCCAATCCCGGCCCATGCTTCGAGGAACTCCACCTGTGAACAGCATCCTGCTCGCGGCGGGATATTGCCGCCGCGCAGGGAAATTCACCGTTTCTCCAGGACGGCTTCGCCGTCCGCGCTCCTGACCCTGCTGTGAACGACAGGGTTTGCTGCGCATTAGATCAAAACGATGCGCGAAACGGGTGCCGACATGCTCACGAAATACAAGGAAACCTCCAGAGGTGGCCTGGCCTTGAATATCGTCGAGTGTTGAGGCGGCGCATCCCGATTGCAGTGCTCAGTCCGGCGCCCATCCGCGTGGGGCCTCGGTGCCTGCCTTTGGCAAAATCCAGTGCTTGCGCCAACACGGCGCAGGCGTGCCGGAAAACAGCCCTTGATTTCACCATGACAAAACGCGACGTCACTTACCGAATGCTCGAGGCCTTCCGCGCAGCGATGCTCCACAACGGCATTGGCGCCGGTGCCGAGGCACTGGGCATATCGCAGCCGGCAATGAGCCGGCTGATTGCTGACCTGCAGAAATCGGTCGGTTTTCTGCTTTTTACCAAGCGGGGACGCTCCATCCAGCCAACGGAGGAAGCCCATGCACTCATGGCCAAGGTGCAGCAAGCATTTCTGGGATTGGAGCAGATCGTCGATTTCTCCGACCAACTGCGCAAACAGAAGCTCGACCATCTCTCCATCTCCGCGGTGCCTTCGATCGGCCACTCGATCATGCCTGGCGTGGTGCGGCAACTCCGGCAGCAATTCCCGGATGTTCTGGTGACGCTGCGCGTCACGTCGTACGTGGATGTCGCGCGGCACGTCAAGAACCGGCAGGCCGACATTGGCTTGACGGCCGACGCCTTGTCCCTGGGCGAGCTGGCGACCATTGCCGAATTTTCTTCGGAATGCGTCTGCATCGGCACTTCGCAATGGCTCGATGCAAAGGCGCAATATGTCGATGTATCGGAGCTGGCGGGCAAGCCCTTCGTCGGCCCCTCGGGGACGTTCCAGACCCGGCTCAATGCCTGGCTCAATGCCAACGGCGTGCAGGTGGATGCGATGGTCGAAGCCTCGCTGTTCCAATCAATCAGCGATCTGTGCCTCGAAGGGCTGGGCATTGCCGTGGTCGATCCCATGACCGGCGCGAAACACCGAAGGCATGGAGGTATCGTTTTGCCGCTGCGCCCCCCCATTGCCTACACGGTCTATGCGACGGCCATGGGGGATGCCCGGCTGTCCGCGCCGGCGCGGGAGCTCATTCGACTGCTGGCTGCAGCAAGCCGCGAATCCATCACATAAGCGGATGGATAGATGTTCTAGCGTCCATGGATAACAAAGCGATATGTCCATACGATGAAACCTCGAACGTTTATTCAACGGAGGTTTCATGCGGTCTCAATTCGCTTTTCGGTCAGAGATAGTGGGCGTCATTGGTGCGGGATTACTGTGCATGGCGACTGCGGCAAAGGCCGAATGGCCGGAAAAGCCGATTCGATTGGTCGTCAATGCGGGTGCCGGCGGCGCAGCGGACGGGACGGCGCGCATCCTGGCCGAGGCGTTGGGCAAGAGACTGGGTCAGCCGATCGTCATCGAGAACAAACCGGGAGCGTCGGGTGTCATCGGCCTCGATGCCGTGGCCAAGGCGGCGCCGGATGGCTACACCATCGGCAATGCCAATCTGGCGACCTACACCGTGACAGCCTTGACCGCCAGATCCCTGCCCTACAAACCCGCCCGGGACTTCACGCCGATCGCCCGGCAATGGACGCAGCCAAACCTGCTGGGCGTGAACAAGGATTTTTCCGCCAGGAGCGTGGAAGAACTGGCCGCTCATGCCAAATCGCATCCCGGCGAGGTTTTCTATGGCTCCACCGGCAGCGGCACGGCCTTGCATGTCCTGGGCGCCCTGTTTGGCAATCTCTCGGGCGCGCAGCTGACCCATGTTCCATACAAGACCGCGCCCGCGGCGGAATTGGATCTGGCGTCGGGCCAGATCCAGATGATGTTCAGCAACTTCACCTCCATGGAGCCGCAGGTGCGTGCCGGGCGCATCAGGGCGCTGGCCATCACGGGACCGGTGCGCTCGGCGCTGCTGCCCAACGTGCCCACCATTCGCGAGGCGGGCTATCCCGATCTCGAGATGGAAACCTGGGGCGGCATCGTCGGGCCGGCCAACATGCCGCAAGCCATCGTCGACAAGCTCCATCGCGAAATCAATGCCGTGCTGGCGGACCCCGAAGTCATCAGGAGGCATGAAGCCCTCGGTGCCAAGGTCGCGCCTGGTTCGATTGCCGAATACAAGCGCATGCTGGAAAACGACAGCGCGCGTTGGGGCGAAGTCGTCAAGCGCAACAAGATCACGCTGGATTGACGGCCGCATCTTCCCGGGCACCGTGCAGCCAGGCAGTGCGTGCAGCCGCTGTCGCCCGAACCCATCCAAAGCATCCTTATGTCTTCAAATGAAATCATTGTCGTGGGGGGCGGCCTGGTCGGCGCCGCCATCGCCTACGGCGCCGCCCGGTGCGGCCGCTCGGTGACGCTGCTGGACCAGGCAGACGTGGCCCATCGGGCGTCGCGCGGCAACTTCGGCCTCGTCTGGCTGCAAAGCAAGGGCGCGGGCTTTGCGCGCTATGCACGCTGGAGCCGGGATGCGGTCGATCACTTTGGGCCGCTAGCCAGGGAGTTGTACGAACGCACCGGCATTGATGTCGACCTGCAGCAAAACGGTGGCTTCTGGCTGGGATTCAGCGAAAAGGAGATGGCCGAGCGGCAGGCGCTGCTGGCGGACATCAACGCTGCCGACGGCCGCACACCGTTCGAGATGCTCGACCACAACGAACTCAAGGCGCGCCTTCCGGCCATCGGTCCGTCCGTCGTGGGCGGCAGCTGGTGCGCGCTGGATGGCCATGTGAACCCGCTCAAGCTGCTGCATGCGCTGCACGCCGGGTTGAAGCTCCACGGCGGGCGCATCTGCAACGGCGTCGATGTGCGCGAGGTGCGCTCGCTCGGCTTCGACAAAGGCTTTGTCGCCACTGGCGCGGACGGCGAGAAATGGGCCGCGGACAAAGTCGTTCTGGCTGCCGGCTTGAACAACGACACGCTGGCCCCGCAGCTGGGCATGCATGCTCCCGTGATCGCCAATCGCGGGCAGGTGCTCATCACCGAGCGGCTGCAGAAATTCCTTCCCTATCCCACCAACAAGGCGCGCCAGACCGCCGAAGGCACGGTCCAACTCGGCTTTTCTGTGGAAAACGTGGGGCGGGACGATGGCACCACGGTATCGGCCGTCGAGTGGATTGCCAAGCGCGCAGTGGCGACGTTCCCGATTCTCGGCTCGGCCAAGCTGGTGCGGGCCTGGGGGGCGCTGCGGGTGATGACACCGGACGGCTCCCCGATCTACCAGGAATCCGAGAAAACACCCGGAGCCTTCGTGGCAACCAGCCACAGCGGCGTTTCCCTGGCCGGCTCGCATGCCTTTGAAATCGGTTCCTGGGTCGCCGGCGTCACTGCCGCGCCCGACGGCATCGAACAGTTTGCCGGCGAAAGATTCTTGGATCCCAACAGGAAATTCAGCAATGCACACTAAATCCGCAGCCCCCTGCACTTCTCTTTTTGTCCAGTCAGCCGATGCAGACGCGCAGAAGGTGCAGATCCACTTTGAAGGCCAGCCATTGAATGTGCCTGCCGGCATCAGCGTGGCCTCGGCGCTGCTGATGTCGGGCGTGCGCAGCTTTCGTTCGACCCCGGTGTCGGGTGCGTCGCGCGCGCCCTACTGCATGATGGGCGTGTGCTTCGAGTGCCTGGTCGCCATCGATGGCCGTCCTGGTCGCCAGTCGTGCCTTGTCGCCGTCAAGGACGGAATGGTTATCCAGCGCCAGGAAGGTGCCTCGGAACTCGTCATTCAGCGCGCAGAGGATTGACCATGGAAAACATCGTGCAAACGTTTGACTTGGTGGTCATCGGCGCCGGCCCCGCCGGCCTTAGTGCGGCGATCGAAGCCCGCCGCCTGGGCCTGACCGTCGCGGTACTGGATGAACAGCAGCGCGTCGGCGGGCAGATCTACCGCGCGATCCAGGACTCGACGCAGCGCCGGCGCCAGGTCCTCGGTCCGGACTATGCGGCAGGCGCGCTGCTTGCCGAGACCTTTGCTGCCTGCGGTGCGCAGCATGTGGCGGGGGCCGCGGTCTGGAATGTCGACCGGGACAAAACCGTTTCCTATCTCCAGGACGGGCGCAGCAAAACTGTACGCGGCCGCAGCCTGGTGCTCGCCAGTGGCGCGATGGAGCGGCCTTTTCCGGTTCCTGGCTGGACGCTGCCGGGGGTGATGGGCGCGGGCGCGGCGCAGATCCTCTACAAGACCTCCGGAGCCGTTCCAGGCGAACCGGTGGTTCTCGCAGGCTGCGGTCCGCTGCTGCTGCTGCTGGCGCAGCAATATCTGGAGGCGGGAGTGCGCATCAAGGCGCTGATCCACACCACGGCAACGGCGGACTACCTGCGCGCTGCTCCCCATCTTCCAGGCGCATTGCGTGGCTGGAAGGACCTTGCCAAGGGTGCAGCAATGCTCAGGAAAATCCGTGCGCATGGGGTCGAAACCTACGCCGGTGCGAGCGCCTTTTCCATCGAAGGTCAGGATCGGGCCCAAGCCATCTCGTTCACCCATGGCGGGCGGCAAAAGCGCATAGAGACCTCGCTGGTTCTGTTGCACCAGGGGGTGGTGCCCAACACACAGCTGAGCTGGTCGCTCAGAGCCGAACATCGTTGGGACGAGCAGCAATTGTGCTGGGTGCCCGTGACCGACACGGCGGGCCAGATCGAGGACACCAGCATCTACATCGCCGGCGACAGCCGCGGCATCGTCGGCGCCAAAGCCTCTGCCGCTCAAG
This sequence comes from Acidovorax sp., assembly GCA_024711405.1. Taxonomy (GTDB): domain Bacteria; phylum Pseudomonadota; class Gammaproteobacteria; order Burkholderiales; family Burkholderiaceae_C; genus Acidovorax. Next base: position 4,447 of record JANJSZ010000129.1, on the reverse strand, counting down.
GGCGGCTCGCAGCGTTGGACATTGCTCGCCGACTGGACAAGGTCGCGCCTGGCGCGCTTGACGCGACACGGGAAGACATGGCCAGGGAGCTGAACAAGAGCACGCAGATACGCCCTTTCCTGGACAGTCTTTACCGGCCGCTCGATGCGCACCGCATTCCTGTGGACGACCAGGTCACGGTCTGCCGCTGCGAAGAAGTCACGGCTGGGCAGATCAAACGCTACGTCGAGGTGGGCTGCATCGGCCCCAATCAGACAAAGGCCTTTGGCCGCTGCGGCATGGGGCCATGCCAGGGCCGGCTCTGCGGCCTCACGGTCACGGAAATCATTGCCAGCGAACGCCGGCTGAGCCCAGCCGAGGTCGGCTATTACCGCATCCGTCCGCCTTTGAAGCCCATCACGCTGAGCGAGCTCGCGGGCAGCGAGTGAAGGCAGTATCCCTCTTTCAATAAACCAACCATGGAGTTTCTTATGGAAATCAAACGCATCGCCACCGATACACGCCGCTCGCGTGCGGTCGTCTACAACGGTATGGTCTTTGTCGGCGGGCAGACCGCCGATGACCGGAGCCAGGACATCCGCGGACAGACCCTCCAGACCTTGGCAAAGATAGAAAAGTTTCTGGCCGACGCAGGCACGGACAAGAGCCGCCTGCTGACGGCTCAGATCTGGATCAAGGATCTGGAGCGGGACTTTGCGGGCATGAACGAAATCTGGGATGCCTGGACCGCGCCGGGCGCTGCGCCCACGCGTGCCACGGCCCAGTGCGATCTGGGCGCGAAGGACATTCTGGTGGAGATCATCGTGACCGCTGCGGTCAATTGACGGTACGCATATGGGTGAACTCGCCGCGAGCGAACTACTCACCCCGAGGTAACGGGGCCTACGGCCCCGGCATTTCAAGGAATGGATGGCAAACGTGCGTCGTATCTGGAGGCAAAGATGCGTTTGAGCAGCTTGCAGGCCATCGACTGTCTGCTGGTATTGGCGTCTGACGCGGCAGAACCTTAGTCTGCAGAGGAATGCTCACGAAGCTCGCTTCTATGCGTTTCCTTAGGATTAGAAGTCCACGTCATAGCCCCGCCCTCGGGCTGCCTTCACTGCCATTCCACTGCCTTATGCAATGCCATCGGCGCGTCCTTCGGCAGCGACACGGCTTGGCCACTTCTGACTAGCTCTCCTTCGCCTGACGAACTTCGAGCGGCAGCTTCTCCCGGAGACCTCTGATGATTCGTCTGGCCCGCTGTTTTGGGCTTCCTGGCGCTCCGCCTTGGCCTTGTCATGCATGGCGCTGGTCTTGAGGCCAATGCCTGCTTAGACCGCCCCTATCGAACGCTTTGCCTCGGTCATTGCCCAACCTGCCGTCTGCGGTCATGCCGCGTACCTCGCCCAGCTGGATTGGGCGCCGGCCACGGTTTCAGCGGCCCGGCCCGACCCGGCCCCGCCCCAGGGCAAGTTTCGCATCGTCGCACTGGTCGTTGGGTAGTTCCAAGTTGGCTCTTCTTATTTCTTGTAGATGTCGTCAGCCGTCAATGGCTTGACCTGGATGCTGCCCCTCGCGCTCCAAATGGAAGACGACTCGGCTCGGCTGGCGTTCACGCAATTTGGCGTGGCGGCCAGCTCGCCGGGATTCGACCTGCATTTCGCCAGGACTTCGGTGCGTTCGGCCTCGTGGGCCTTGTACCAATCGACGGTTTGAACGACTTCGGCCGGCTTGTTCTCTTTGCACCCGGATACCATCGACAACGTGCCTGCTACAACCAGCAAAACGGTAAGTTTTTTCACTTATAAATCTCCTATTGTGGGCAGTGGCGTGCTGTCTATCGTCATCAGGTGATAGTGGCAAAGTCGCACTAGGATTCACAAGTCCACCCCATAGTCCTGGCCTCGGGCTGCCCTCACCGCCAGCCCTGCGGCCTTGCGCAATGCCATCGGCGCGTCTTTCGGCAACGAAACGGCTCGCCCACTCCTGACCAGCTCCTCCTTGGTCTGACAAAATGATTGGGCTTTCCAGCACTCGGATAGTTGTTTATAAGATAATGCTACATTATCTTAAGCATAAAAATAGGTGATGAAAATCGCACACGCCATCAGTTCGGACCAGGCGGGTGAGGTAACTAGTTTAACAATCGCGAGGAAATGCGTTTGACATCTTTTGAGATATCTTGGCTAACCTACTGATCTGTTTCGGTATTCTTTCGTCAGCGGATTGCATCCAGGCAATTCGTTGGACAGACTAAGAATGCATTCCACTACCCATAAGGTGTCGTTGCTCACCACGACATAAATGGTCCACTAAGGCAGGTGGATTCAAAAGTGAATTGCATGCCGCACTATGCCAGCCGATAAGTCCCTTTGCCCCGCTCGCGCACAGCCTCGGCGGCAACCAACCTCCTCATCGCCAAGCCGACGGAACCCAGAGGGATTCCCGCCCCTTGGGCAATGCTCCCCTGGGTCAACGTCACCCAACTGCGGCGGTCCAATACCTTTTTCAGGTGCGCCAGGACCTTTTCGTCGTTTGAACTCAAGCGTTGAGGCTGGCTTGCCGTTTCCTTCGTCCGCTTTCGCAGCGGTTTGGTCTTGAGCGACTGCCGGCGCGGCGCGGGCTTGACGACCACGTCTTCCGCCTCGTCAAGGCTTTCCGCGCCTTGACGAACACGAGAGTGCCTTCCACGGTCTAGCAACGCAACAATGACTGGCGTCTCGGGCTGCATCGCTTCCGCCGCCGCCCCGTACATTGTTTTGAGTTGCTCTTCGATGCTTTGCAACTCATGTGCCATGCGAGCCACGGCGCGCAGTTGGGCATAGGCGCGGTCGGCGTCGGCACTAAAAGGTTCGCTGGCAACGATACCGACCACACGGCCAGCGTTGGACTGGACTTCCTGCGCGAATGCCTGTCGGGCTGTGTGCAAGCCCTCCCCAGCCTTTTGCAGGGCCAACAGGGTCGAGGGAGAAATGGACATGTGAGCTCCTGAAAAGGTATCTTGGCTTGGCATGCTGCTCGATGCTGTTGCCGTGAAAGATTGAGTTTATTGGAGAGCCCACAAGTACGCTGCACGGGAACTGTCAGAACACTGCTCCTAGAATCCGGATCGCCTGCCTGAATTCATCCGGCAGCGAATTTCGACCCACAAACCCAACAAGATCCACCATGGCAACTGCAAAGAAGACATCCACCCCCGCCAAGAAGACTACGAAAGTGGCTCCCGCCGCCAAGAAGGTCGCGCCTGTTGCCACCAAACCAGCTGCGGTCGCCATCAAGCCCATCAAGACGGTTTTCAACAAGACCACGCTGATCGCCCATCTGGTTGAGCAATCTGGTGTGGAGCCCAAGGCAGCCAAGGCAGTTTTCGCGGCATTGGAAACCGCCATCCTCGGTTCGGTGCACAAAAAGGGATCGGGTGAGTTCACCCTGCCAGGTCTGATGAAGATCGGCTTGCAGCAGGTGCCTGCCAAGAAGAAGCGTTTTGGCAAGGACCCCTTCACGGGTGAAGAGCGCTGGTTCCCCGCCAAACCGGCGTCGGTGAAGATCAAGACGCGCGCGCTGAAGAAGCTCAAGGACGCAACGCTCTGATTCAGCAATCAGGCGGGCAGGCTCACGAACCGCGCCCGCCTGACTGCGCCGCCACCGGCTATGCCCCGGGGGATAGTTACTAAACTTGGAAGGTGGACGTCCTGCTTAATCTGAGATTAGGCCCAAGCTTATTTCTTGTCAGAAGGCTGTGCAAGGCGCAAACCATTCGGTTCGAGCCTCGCATAAGCAGTCGCAATGGCTGCAGGCGTCATCTCTCTGTTTTCGGGTGCATTTGACCAACAGTTGGCGCTCGCCCGTGCGACGTGACCATCTGCATGGTGCCAGGCCAGAAGCCACGCATCATCGTCTGACCATTCTTGCAGCAACCCAAATGATTCACTTCGTTGGGCGGCCCACCCTCCTCCCGGCTCCTATGATCAGGCGCCGTTGGGCTCCAGGTCTATGGAGAACAGCAGCTCCTGCATCCGTCGGCGCTCCTCAGGAGTAGGCCATGCGGCATCTCCTGGCGCAGCCTCCAATTTGAACCGCCCCTCTCGGTCGAAGCGGACAAACCCATAGGTCTCGTTGACCACAGCACCCGGCACCCCATCGGCCCGAAGCCGTACATACCAGTCCGCCAGGCGCAGAGTTTGATCCGCCAACATCGGTGCCAAGGCCTGCCCCCTGGCAAGCGCCACATACAGCGCATGCGGCAAGGCGTGCACTTCGCCCGCCTCGTCGAGCAGGAACACATAGGACGCGTGTTCACCATCCGAGTCGCACATTCCGCGGCCGGAGCCATCCACGGTGGTGTAGACGGGGGCAAAGCCACTGCCCGGCTGGCGGAAGTTCGTGGTTTGTCCCTGATACACGCGTGCAGCAACCCACTGAACGTCGCCGGCATAGGCGTAGGCGCGCAAATCGAATTTCATGG
>JANJSZ010000115.1 GCA_024711405.1 Acidovorax sp. | reverse complement strand
TTTTGAAGAACCGTCAAACTTTCGAAAACTTTCACCTTCCAAACCCAGCCGCTTGCAGCAACCAGATCCACCGAGCGAAGCCTTGAATTATATACCGGGTTTTTACCCAGCAAAACCCAAAACCATCTTCTTTTTTCCTCCACCCCCAGAACCCTCACAAAGAAGGCCAACGGCAGCGAAGCCATCGACTATAGCACGGGAAAGCTACGTCCGGAGCCAGACTCCCACGATCTGCGCCACTTTGTCCTGAACCGGGGGAGGCCAATCGCCCCAGGACAGAAACGGATGCCCCCGATAATCAGCGCCACTATGGCACTTATCACCCTTCTGGACGCCCAACTCGCATTTGGGCATGTCGCGTTGCTGGACCACGCCGGCTTCTCCCTGGAAACCACGGAGCGCATTGGTTTGATCGGGCGCAACGGAGCTGGCAAGTCGTCCCTGCTCAAGATTCTGGGCGGATTGGCCAAACCGGACGATGGCACCCTGCAGGTACAGCAAGGCGTGCGCATCGCCTACGTTGCACAAGAACCCGCACTGGACCCGGAAGCCACCATTTTCAAAGCGGCCTCGGAAGGTTTGCAGCATGTCATTGCGATCCGGGACCAGTATCTTTCCGGAGCGGAAGGGCTCGACCTTGACGCACTGCAATCCGTGATTGAGGCTTACGATGCCTGGAACTGGGAACAGCGGGTTGAGGAGACGCTGCAGCGCCTGCACCTGGACCCGGATGCCCGAGTTGGCACACTCTCGGGCGGGACCAAGAAGCGCGTCGCCTTGGCCCAGGCACTCGTGGCTCGGCCTGACGTGCTGCTGCTTGATGAGCCCACCAACCACCTTGATCTGGATTCCATCGAGTGGCTCGAAGATCTGTTGCTCGATTTCCCGGGCAGTGTTATCACCATCACCCACGACCGCGCCTTTCTGGACAGGGTCGCCACGCGGATTGTGGAACTCGACCGGGGTCAGTTGCGCTCCTACCCGGGCAACTTCGCGCAATACCTCGTCCAGAAGGAAGAGCAACTGGCGCAGGAAGCGGTGATCGCCGCCAAGGCAGACAAGTTGCTGGCCCAGGAAGAAATCTGGATCCGCAAGGGCGTGGAGGCGCGGCGCACACGCAGCCAAAGCCGCATCACACGGCTGGAGCATCTGCGCGCGCGCCGCGAGGCGCGGCGGGATGTGGTGGGGAGCGTGAAGATGGATGTGGCCACCGGTTCGCAAAACGGCTACCAAGGCAAAATCGTGGCCGAGCTGAGCGGGGTCAGCAAGGCCTTCGGCGACAAGACCATCGTGCGCAACTTCAGCGCCACCATTCTCCGCGGCGACAAGGTGGGCCTGATTGGCCCGAATGGTGCGGGCAAAACCACCCTGCTCAAGCTGATCCTGGGCGAGCTCCAGCCTGACGCAGGAACGATCCGCCAGGGGGCCAACCTGCAGGTAGCCTATTTCGACCAGATGCGCCATGCCATCAATCTCGATGCCACGCTGGAGGATTTCATCAGTCCAGGCAGCGAATGGATTGAGATCGGCGGGCAGCGCAAGCATGTCAAGAGCTACCTGAGCGATTTCCTGTTTTCGCCCGCGCGCGCGCACTCCCCCGTGCGGTCCTTGTCCGGGGGCGAGCGCAACCGGCTTTTGCTCGCGCGCCTGTTCGCCCGCCCCGCCAATGTGCTGGTGCTGGACGAACCCACCAACGATCTGGACATCGACACCCTGGATTTGCTGGAAGAACTGCTGGAGTCCTACGATGGCACCGTGTTTCTGGTCAGCCACGATCGGACTTTCCTCGATAACGTGGTGACCAGCACCATTGCATTCGAAGGCGACGGACGGTGGCGGGAGTATGAGGGCGGCGTGCAAGACTGGCTGGTCCAGTCCAAGCGCAGCCGGGCACTGGCCGCCGCTGCGCCTCAGGCACGTTCGGGGGCAACAGATATTTCAGAGAAAAATGCCCCCCCGCGCACACCAGACAAGCCGGAACAACTCCAAAAAAAGAAACTGAGCTACAAAGAGCAACGTGAGCTGGACCAGTTGCCTGAACGGATTGCCGAGCTGGAGACCGAGCAGAAGGCCCTGCAACAGGAGCTGTCCAACGGGCAGCTCTACAGCCAGGACCCGGCCCGCGCGGCAACCCTGCATGCGCGCGAAGGTGAGATCGAGGAAGAATTGATGGCAGCATTGGAGCGCTGGTCGGCACTTTCTGCCTGACGAACGGTCGACCAACGCAAGGCGCCCTCCGAGCCTTGCGGTAACCCATTGGATCCGATGGTGAGGGCGGTCAGTGATTCCGCGCAATCGCGCTGGTTCAAGGGCAGCACCTTGTCTGCTGCACCGTGGGCCGGGGTCTCTACAGCACCCACCTGAACCTGCGATCCGTGCGCGAAGCCATGGTGATGCGGGCACAGCGCATGACGCATCTGCTCGATGCCGGCATGGCAAACAACCTGCGCCGCGAGCTCTGCCTGTGCGGGCTGCTGTCGCCACTGGAGGATGCGATGGACGAACCCCTGGGCTCCATCCAGCGCCGCGTCCCGCTGTCCGAACGCGCCTACGATGCCAACGTGCTCGACACCGGTCCCTACGCCTCGGGCCTGCAGATGGCGCGCGCCCGGGAGTCCAACGACGCCAGCGCCATCCGCAAGCTGAGCGAAACCCACGGGCTGGACCTGGAAGAAGTCAACCGCGCGCTGCTGCGGTTGCTGGCCGATCTGGAAGTGGAACGCCCCGCCGCCTGAACCGGCGCTGCCCGTCGCAGCGCCATGGGGCTACCGGCTCTGCGCCACCACCCGCTGGAACACGCGCCAGAAGGCGGCATCCTGCGTGGTGGTGAAGTTGATGCGCATCAGCGTGCAGGGCTGCCGGCTGGCGTGGAACAAGGCCCCGGGCGCCAGCAGGTAGCCCTCGTCCAGCATGCGCTGGGCCAGCACATCGGTGTCCACGCCCGTCTCCACCCAGCCGAACAGCCCCGCCGGCTCGGCCGCAAAGCTGCACCCGGCCTCCAGCGCCAGCTGCACGCTGCGCATGCGCGCCTGGGCCAGGCGCAGGCGCATGCGCTCGGCGTGGCGGCGCAGCTGGCCCTGGTCGATGCACAGGGCCAGCGCTTTTTCCAGGATGGACGGCGTGGTCAGGGTGGACAGCAGCTTGGTATCGAGCAGCCGCTCCAGCAGATCGGGCGGCGCCGCCAAGTAGCCCACGCGCCAGTTGGGCGCCAGGATCTTGGCGAAGCCGCTCACATAGATGGTGCGCCGTAGGCCGTCGAGCACCGTGAGCCGCGTGGCGTGCGCGGGCGCGATGTGGCTGTAGGTGTCGTCCTCCACAATGTGGAAGTTGTGCCGCTGCGCCAGTTGCAGCACCTGGTGGGCACTGCCGGGCGAAAGGCAATACCCCGTGGGGTTGTGGAACACGCTCACGCTCACGAACAGCTTGGGCGCGTGGGCCTCGCAATAGCGCGCCATCACCTCCAGGTCGGGCCCGTCGGCGCGGCGCGGCACGGGCAGGATGCGCATGCCCAGGGCATCGAGCCGCGCAAACTCCACCGACCAGCCGGGCTCCTCCACCATCACCGGGTCGCCCGGGCGCAGCAGGGTGCGGCTGACAATGTCGAGCGCGTGCGTGGCCCCTACCGTGGTGATGATCTGCCCGGCCGGGGCGGGAATGTCCAGGCCGGCCAGCTTGCGCGCCAGCACCTGGCGCAGGCCGGGGTCGCCCATGGGGTCGCCATATTGGAGCGAGCCCTCCTGCAGCGCCCGGCTGGCCGTCACCTTGCGTACCGCCGCCGCCATGAAACCCGCCTCCAGCCATTCGGAAGGAAACACGCCGGAACCCGGCTGCGGGTGGGAGGATGCCTGGTGGAACATGCCCCGGATCAGCGCCGTGGCGTTGATGCGCGAACCCGAGGGCAAAGGCCCGGAGTCCAGGCGTCCATCCGGCATCGCGACTGCTACATTTTGTATAGCTGAAAGCGCTTTTTTCTCCTGCGCTAGAGCCCCATTCTGCACAAAATCACGCACATAGAAACCGCGCTGGTTGCGCGCCTCCACCAGGCCCTGGGCCTGCAGCTGGTCGTAGGCAGCCACCACGGTGTAGGGGCTCACGCCCTGCTGGCGCGCGCATTCGCGCACCGAGGGCAGGCGCGTGCCCGCGGGCAGCAGCCGCGAGCGGATGCGCTCGGCAAAGCGCTCGGCCAGTTGCTCGGTCAGGGTGTGGTTGCTGGAACGGGTCAACATGCGGGGCCTCGTGCAGAAATGCCAACTGTGCTGACACAATCGCCATTACAGATCGTGCCATTGTCGGTCAATCTGTATCGGCACTGTATTGCTATTGCTTCTACAGTAACAGCCAAACCTCCTCCTACAACGCCATGCCACCTGTTGAATTCACTGCCCTGCTGGCACTGGCCACCGCCATGAGCTTCAGCCCCGGCCCCAACACCACGCTGTCCACCGCGCTGGCGGCCAACCGGGGGCTGCCCCATGCCATGCGCTTTGTCTGCGCTGTTCCCGTGGGCTGGAGCGCCCTGCTGCTGCTGTGCGCGGGCGGTCTGGGGGCCGCTGTGGTGGCGGTGCCGGCGCTGCGCTGGGGCATCAAGGCCGTGGGCATTGCCTACCTGGTGTGGCTGGCCTGGAAGCTCAGCCAGAGCGGCCAGCTCGGCGAGGCCGACGCGGCCCGCATGGACGTGGGTTTCTGGCAGGGTGCGGCGCTGCAGTTCGTGAACATCAAGGCGTGGCTGCTGTCGCTGACCATCGTGGCGGGATGGATCGTCGGGCGCGACGACAGCCTGCAGCGCCTGGCCGTGGTGCTGCCGGTGATGGCGCTGTATGCGCTGTCCAGCAACTTGGTATATGCCGCCGTGGGCGCGCTGCTGCGCCACTGGCTGGCGCGCGGCCGGCGCCTGCTGTGGTTCAACCGTGCCATGGCGCTGGTGCTGGTGGTGACGGCGGCCTGGATGGTACGCGCATGAGCGCGCCCGGGTCCGCATCCGTTGCCAGCCCGGACGTTGCAATGCCATCCACCGCGCCCGCGCCCCATCCGCACACCGCCCCCGAGGCCCGTGGGTTGGCCCTGGGCCTGCTGGGCGTCATGATCTTTGCCCTGACCCTGCCCATGACGCGTCTGGCCGTGGGCACGCCCGAGGCTCCGCTGATGTCGGGCCTGTTCATCGCCATGGGGCGCGCGGCCGTGGCCGGGCTGCTGTCGGGCGCCCTGCTGCTGGCCCTGCGGGCACCCCTGCCGCAGCGCGCCGACCGGGGGCCGCTGGTGCTGACGGCGCTGGGCGTGGTGTTCGGTTTTCCGCTGCTCACGTCCATCGCCATGCGCCATGTCAGCGCCGTGCACGCCAGCGTGATCGTGGGGGTGCTGCCGCTGGCCACCGCCGCCGTGGGCGCGCTGCTGCACCGCCAGCGCCCGTCGCCGGCGTTCTGGGCCTGCGCGCTGCTGGGCACCGGCCTGGTCGTGGCTTTTGCCGTGCTGCGTTCGGGCAGCACGGGGCTTTCGCTGCATCCGGCCGACCTGCTGCTGCTGGGCGCCATGCTGTGCGCGGCCGTGGGCTATGCCTTTGGTGCACGGCTGTCGCAGCACATGCGGGCCGAGTTCGTGATCTGCTGGGCGCTGGTGATCTCGCTGCCCGCCACGGTGCCGCTGGCGGCGCTGTCGCTGCCCGCAACGCCCATGCCAGCGCTGGCCTGGGGCGGTTTTGCCTATGTATCGGTGTTTTCGATGTGGCTGGGCTTTTTTGCCTGGTACCGGGGCCTGGCGCTGGGTGGCACGGTGCGCGTGAGCCAGGTGCAACTGGTGCAGCCTTTTCTGGGCATGCTGTTTGCCGTGCCCCTGCTGGGCGAGGGCCTCGATGCCGTGAGCGTGGGCTTTGGCCTGGCCGTGATGGCCACCGTATTGCTGGGCCGGCGCATGCCGGTGCGGCCACGGCCCGCCTCGGCATGACGATGGCGACACCTCGGGACATTGCGGCCGCAGGGCGGGTTACAGTGCGGACCCATCGGCCCACCCGCAGGCCGGTACCACGCCGCACAACGGCTTTTTTATGGATGACAAGCGCCCCTGGCGGGCGCCACTGGAGATGACTGCATGACGAACTGGACCCTGGCCGCACGCGCCGCCAAGATGAACCCTTCCGCGATCCGCGAGATCCTCAAACTCACCGACAAGCCCGGCATCATCAGCCTGGCCGGCGGCCTGCCCTCGCCCAAGACCTTTCCCCTGCAGGAGTTCACCGCAGCCTGCAACACCGTGATGGCGCGCGACGGCGCCGCGGCCCTGCAATACGCCACCAGCGAGGGCTACGCCCCCCTGCGCCAGGCCGTGGCCGACATGCTGCCCTGGGCGGTGGACCCCGACCAGGTGCTCATCACCACCGGATCGCAGCAGGCGCTCGATTTGATCGGCAAGGTGTTCCTCGACAAGAACAGCCGCATGCTGGTGGAAACACCCACCTACCTGGGTGCGCTGCAGGCCTTCGCGCCGCAGGAACCCCTGGCCGTCAGCGTGGCCAGCGACGACGACGGCATCCTCGTGGAAGACTTTGCCGCCAAGGCCGGCACCGGCGCCGACAAGGCCCGCCTGGCCTATGTGCTGCCCAACTTCCAGAATCCCACGGGTCGCACCATGACCGAAGCACGCCGTGCCGCGCTGGTGGCCAAGGCTGCCGAACTGGGCATTCCGCTGATCGAGGACAACCCCTACGGCGACTTGTGGTTCGGCGAGGCCCCGCCCGCCCCCCTGACAGCGCGCAACCCCGATGGCTGCATCTACATGGGCTCGTTCTCCAAGGTACTGGCCCCGGGCCTGCGCCTGGGCTTTCTGGTGGCGCCCAAGGCCATCTACCCCAAGCTGCTGCAGGCCAAGCAGGCCGCCGACCTGCACACGCCCGGCTTCAACCAGCGTGTGGTGGCCGAGGTGATCAGGGACGGCTTCCTCGACCGCCATGTGCCCACCATCCGCGCGCTCTACCAGCAGCAGCGCGACACCATGCTGGCCGCGCTGGAGCATGAGATGGCCGGCCTCGGCGTGCAATGGACACGCCCGGCGGGCGGCATGTTCCTGTGGGTTCGCCTGCCCGAGGGCGTGGATGCGCAGGCGCTGCTGCCCACTGCGGTGGAGCGCAATGTGGCCTTTGTGCCCGGCGCACCGTTTTATGCCGAGCACCCCGACACGCGCACGCTGCGCCTGTCGTACGTGACGGCCAGCAGCGACGAGATCCGCACCGCCATCGCCGCGCTGGCGGCAGCCATCCGCGCCCACCAGGCGAAGGGCTGAAACCATGCGCCAGCGCCCCTTCCGGCAGGTGGATGTGTTCACCGACCAGCCCTACCTGGGCAACCCGCTGGCCGTGGTGCTGGACGGCGAAGGCCTCACCACCGAGGCCATGCAGCAGTTCACCGACTGGACCAACCTGTCCGAAGCCACCTTCCTGCTGCCGCCCACGCCCGAAGGCCGCGTGGCCGGGGCAGATTACCGCGTGCGCATCTTCAGCCCCGGCCGCGAGCTGCCGTTCGCGGGCCACCCCACGCTGGGCAGCTGCCACGCCTGGCTCGAAGCCGGCGGCCAGCCCCACACAGCGGGCCGGGTGGTGCAGGAATGCGGCGTGGGCCTGGTGGCGCTGCGCCAGGACGGCGACCGCCTGGCCTTTGCCGCGCCGCCACTGATCCGCAGCGGCCCGCTCGACGAAGCCGATGTGGCCCGCATCGCCCAGGGCCTGGGCGTGGCGCGCAGCGACATCCTGCACCATGCCTGGTGCGACAACGGCCCGAACTGGCGCGGCGTGATGCTGCAGTCGGCCGCGCAGGTGCTGGCGCTGAAGCCCGATGGCGCCATCCTTGGCGGGCTGGATGTGGGCGTGGTCGGTCCGCGCAGCAAGGTCGGAGTGGTGGGCAGCAGCGATGAACACGGCATCGCCTTCGAAGTGCGCGCCTTCTTCCCTGGCAGCAACGGCCTGAGCGAAGACCCCGTCACGGGCAGCCTGAATGCGGCGCTGGCGCAATGGCTCATCGGCGCGGGCCTGGCGCCCACGCACTATGTAGCCAGCCAGGGCACCGCGCTGGGCCGCGCCGGCCGGGTGCATGTGGCCCAGGAAGGCAGCGCCATCTGGGTGGGCGGCAGCACGGTGACCTGCGTGCGCGGCGAGGTGCTGCTGTGAGCACCTTTGCGCCGGGCGCAGACGCCCATCTTCCCAGCCTCGCCGACATCGAAGCCGCCGCGCGGGTGGTGTACCGCGACTTCGCTCCCACGCCGCAATACCGCTGGGACCTGTTGAGCGAACGCCTGGGCACCGACTGCTGGCTCAAGCATGAGAACCACACCCCCGTGGGCGCGTTCAAGATACGCGGCGGCCTCACCTACTTCGACCAGCTCGCCCAACGCGGCGCGCTGCCCCGCGAAGTGATCAGCGCCACGCGTGGCAACCACGGCCAGAGCATGGGCTGGGCCGCGCGCCGCCACGGCGTGGCCTGCACCATCGTCGTGCCGAAGGGCAACTCGGTGGAGAAGAATGCCGCCATGCGCGCCCTAGGCGTCACGCTTGTCGAACACGGCAGCGACTTCCAGGACGCGCGCGAACACGCCATGCAGATCACAGCCGAGCGCGGTACACACATGGTCCCGAGCTTCCACCCCGACCTGCTGCGCGGCGTCAGCACCTACTGGTGGGAGTTCCTGCGCGCCGTGCCGCAGCTCGACGTGGTCTACGTGCCCATCGGCCAGGGCTCGGGCGCATGCTCGGCCATTGCCGCCAAGCGGGCGCTGGGCCACGGCGTGCGTGTGGTGGGCGTGGTCAGCAGCCACGCCACCACCTACGCCGATTCGGTGGCCGCGGGCCGCGTGGTAGAGGCGCCGGTCACCACCCATCTGGCCGACGGCATGGCCTGCCGCGTGGCCGACCCCGAGGCGCTGGCCATCATCGCCCCGCACATCGACCACATCGTGCAGGTGAGCGACTGCGAGGTGGCTACCGCCATGCTGGCGCTGTACACCGACACCCACAACGTGGCCGAGGGCGCGGGCGCTGCAGCCCTGGCGGCGGCGCTGCAGGAGTGCAGCCAACTGCGCGGCCAGGTGGTGGGTCTGGCGCTCACGGGCGGCAATGTGGATGCCGCCGTGTTCAGCCAGGTGCTGCGCCCGACCAACTGAGCGTGCGGGGCCAGTAGCCTCAGTTGCTCAGGATGATCTGCAGGATTACCCCGGTAGCGATGGCCACCAGCAGGTAGTCACCGCCGTACTGCACCCAGTGGTAGCCACGCGGCGGCGGCGGCAGGCGGTGAAGGCGCCAGTCATCGACCACATAGTGATAGCTGCGATAGGCCGGCGGAAGACGCCCGCCTCGATACCAGTTGTGTTCGGGCCCTGCACCCCGCCATCCGGGCCCGTTCATGGGGCGGTCATGTGGAGGGGCCCAGTGGGGGCGCTGGGGCGGGCTTGGCGGATGAGCGCGCGGTGGCGGCGGATGGCGCGCCTCGCCACGCTGGCCCCACGCCCCCCGATCGCCGGGCGGGCCGCGGTGGTCCCGCTGATCACGAGGTTGCGCCTGGGCCAGTCCCAGCGATGCGCAGGTGATGCACACGGCGGTGAGTCGCCCGATGCATCGTGCAATGGTAATGTTCATGGAATCCCCCTTTCGTTGCCTGCGCCGAAGCGCATTTGCCAGTGTGCGGGCGTGCTGCGCAGGCCGCTGTCGGACAACTTCGCCAGTGCCCCTCCGTCGTCGTGGTGGCTACGTCACGGGCCGGAATCGATGACCGGATTCGCCCTGCGGGGCCCGCCGGCACCGCAGGACACGTTCAAACCCCGGCAACGGCGCATGAAGACGTTACTGCATTCCTATCAAAGCCATGGCACCTCACCCCCATTGGAAAAGTGCAAGAGGTACTTATCACTCAAATTCCGGGGCACGACACAGATCAGGATCCGACACCCGGCATCCCTTTTCGATGACAACGGTAGGTGCCCGAAATGCGCACCTGCTGCTCCTGGCCCGCAAGGGTCAGCGTGCGCTCCTCCACCAGGGTCAGGAGGCCCTTGGGCTCGTCGAAGCCGCCGGCCATCCAGAACGACGCGGAGCGCACCGCAAAATGTGTATCGCCATCACGGCGTGAGCGCACGTCGCTCGTGGTGCCCTTGACGAACACATACGGATCGCGCACATGCAGGTCGAGGGACAGGGGGTAAGACTGGCGCACGGCTGAGGCTCCCTTGAATTGCGACACCGAGGACTCCTGGCCCTCGCACACATATTCCCTGTCCCAGGAAGCTGCCCCACCACAACCCGCAACCAACGCCGCCGCTTATATGGGCGCCTCCCGGATGGCAAGAACTCGTCTGTGTAAAGATTCAGGAGGCAGGGCTGCAGTCTTATATCCGGCCTGTTGTGCAGGCTGATATGCCTGCTGGCCCTGATGGTTTTCGCTGGCGGAGTTCCCATCTGAACATCGAGCTGGATGCTCTTATGCCCTATCGGAGTGTCCCCGTCCCGGTCCGACCTGTCTGTTCCATCACACGCGTGGTCGCTTGCTCTCCTTCAAATCGGTTGTTTTTTCAATTTCATCAATGCATGACCTGCCAGGCCTCGGGGCGCCAGGCTTGTCCGTGTGCCAGCACCGCCCAGATCGTTCGCGCCAGCTTGTTGGCCACCGCAGCGACTGCCACGCTGTACGGTCGGCGCTGCAACAAAGCTGTCAGCCATGGCCATGTCGGGCCATCCTTGGATCTGATCACGACGGCGCGCGCGCCGTGCATCAGCAGCGTTCGCAGGTAAGCATCGCCACGCTTGCTGATGCCAAGCTGCCTTATCCGCCCGCCGGTGCCGGTCTGGCGCGGAACCAGTCCGACCCACGCCGCAAATTCCCGTGCGTCCTTGAACGCAGTCGGCGCCCCCATGCTGGCGACCACTGCGGTCGCCGTCAGAAGACCAACCCCTGGGATTTCGGCGACAGCCTTGCAGGCCGGCATTTCCCGCATCTGCTGCGAGAGCCTGCGCTCGATGAGGCCAATGTCGGCCTGCAGTTGCTGCACTCGCCTGAGCTGCTCGTCCAGGCTGTCCATGAGCATGGCCGGCAGCCGGGCCTTCGCGTCGCACATGGCCTCGGGCAAGGCCTTGAGCAGTGCGGCGTGACCTTCCGGCAGCACGATGCCGAACTCATAGAGAAGGCCCCGAAGCGCGTTGGTCTGCATGATGCGGGTTTTCATGAGCTGCGCGCGCAGCCGGTGCAGCGACAGCACGATTTGCTGAGCCTCGCTCTTGACGGGAACGAAGCGCATGCCGGGCTGCTGGCATGCGGTCCAGATCGCTTGAGCGTCCGCAGCGTTAGTCTTGTTTCGCTGCACGAACGGACGCACCTTGCGGGGGGAGATGAGTCGTACCTCGTGGCCCAGTTTCATCAAGGCTCGGCCCCAGTCGTGCGCGCCGCCGCAGGCTTCCATGACGACCAGCGCAGCAGTACGGTTGGCAAACCACTCGAGCATCTTGGCGCGCTTCAACTGCAAGCGCTCGATGCAACCGGTGTCCATCTCGACCCAGTGCAGCTGAAACACCTTCTTGGCAATGTCGACGGCAATGATGGTACGTTCCATGATGGTCTCCATTTCGATGTTGACGACGGGATCGGCAATCTGGCACTTGGCAGGGCGCAGTGCAAGTCGCAGCGGGAGGGAGGCGCCCATACCATCTGGACAAGCCATCGCCATTTGAACCGCGCACCACTGGATGACGTGGGACTTGTTCGGCATGGCACTGATGGTGGGAGTTCCTGCGCGACGTATCCCAACTGAACAATGTGTACGTTCCCATCGGTCAGGGCCTGGGCGCGTGCTCGACCATTCCCGCCACGCGTGCACTGCCGCGCCCGGTGCGCGTGGAGAGCATGGTCAGCAGCCACACCACCACCTGCGCGGACGCGCTGCCCGTCGGCCGCTACTGCAAGCGCCCGTCACCGCGCTGCAGGAAAAAGACTGGCTCGCGGAGCAGGCGGTGGGAGTGACGCTCACCGGCGGCAATGGGGACGCGCAACATTCGCGCGGACGCTCGCGGGGGTCTGAAATGCCCCGGTTAATAGTTTTGCTGAACGAAACCTAATCCAGCGAAGACACTCGGTTTACACGCTCATTGGCTTCTTTTACTGCGCCAGACAGAAGGGTTTACCCGATATCAAATTTCATTCTTCGAAATATTCACTACGGGGTTTGACACAAACCACACGCGCCCAACACCATAGTCTCCACATCCGCGGTCACCAGCGGCAGGAGACAACAGCATGCGATGGAAACAACGCCCGCCCGGTTCGAACTGGGGCGATTTCGGGCCCGATGACCAACTGGGGCGCGCCAACCTGATCGGGCCGGAGCAGGTGCGCAAGGGCGCGCAGGAAGTGCGTGAGGGGCTCAGCTATTGCCTCTCGCTGCCGCTGGACTACCCGGGCGGCAACGCGCTCAATGCGCGGCGCCATCCTCCGCGCCTGTCGCCCACGCGCAATGGTGAGCGGCCATACCTCAACTTCCCGCTGGGCCATGTGTATGCAGGCGCCACCGATGTGATCAGCGACGACCAGGTGCTGCTGTCGCTGCAGTACTCCACGCAGTGGGATTCGCTGGCCCATGTCGGTTCGCTGTTCGACGCCGAGGGCGACGGTCAGCTGCGCACCACCTACTACAACGGCTACCGGGGCCACGAACATGTGCTGGGGCCCGTAGACCATGGCCTGCCGCAACGCGACGCACAAGGCGCACCCGGCCCCTACCGCCCTGTGTGCTGCGCGGGCCGCCCCGCCGACGCCAGCGTGGCCCGGGCCCTGGGCGTGGAGAACCTGGCCCGAAAAGGCATGCAGGGCCGCGCCGTGCTGGTGGACCTGGCCCGGGTCTGCGGCACCGCCTTCCAGGACATCGGCTACGACCAGCTCATGCACGCCATGGCGCAGTGCGGCGCCACGGTAGAGCCCGGCGACATGCTGCTGCTGCGCACCGGCTTTGCGGGACTGGTGTTGTCCATGCAGGGCCAGCCCGACGCCGAGCGCCTGCACCACAGCTGCGCCGCACTCGACGGCGGCGACCAGCGGCTGCTGCAATGGATCACCGACAGCGGCATCGCCGCCCTGGTGGCCGACAACTACGCCGTGGAGCGCCACCCGCCCACACGCGTGCCCCAGGACGGCACACCCTACCCCGTGCTGCCGCTGCATGAGCACTGCCTGTTCAAGCTCGGGCTGCCGCTGGGTGAGCTGTGGTACCTCGACGAGCTCGCCCAAGCACTGCACGCCCGGGGGCGCACCCGCTTTTTGCTCACCGCGCCGCCCCTGCGCCTTCCCGGTGCCGTGGGCTCGCCGGTCACGCCCATCGCCACCCTCTGATCCCCCCAACCCTCCCTACACACACCAGGAGACAACATGAGCCACTGCACCCCCCTCACCTCTACTCCCCGCAGCGCCTTGCAGCGCGCCTGTCGCGCGGCATGTATCGGCTTGGTCATCGCCGCCGCGACCACGGCCGCCACGGCGCAGGACGCCAGGATTTCCGACGACGTCGTGCGCCTGGGCATCCTCACGGACCTGGGCGGCCCGTTTGCCGACATCACCGGCCCGGGCAGCGCCGCCGCGATCCAGAGGGCCATCGACGACTTCGGCGGCCAGGTGCTGGGCAAGAAGATCGAACTGCTGGTGGTGGACCACCAGAACAAGGCCGACATCGCCGCCAGCAAGGCGCGCGAATGGTTCGACACCGGCAAGGTCGATGCCATCATGGACGTGGCCGTCTCCGCCCCGGCACTGGCCGTGCTGGAAGTGGCCAAGCAAAAGCAGAAGGTCATCGTCTTCAACGGCCCCGGCACCGACCGCCTCACCGGCGACCTGTGCATGCCCAGCACCGTGCACTACGTGTACGACACCTATGCGCTGGCCAACGTGACGGCCAGCGCCATCACGCAGCGCGGTGGCAAGGACTGGTTCTTCGTCACCGCCGACTACGCCTTCGGCCACAGCCTGCAGGACCAGGCCAGCGCCGTGGTCACGGCCCAGGGCGGCAAGGTACTGGGATCGGCCAAGCACCCCATTGGCGCGACGGACTTCGCATCCTTCCTGATCAGCGCGCAGAACAGCAAGGCCCAGGTCATCGGCCTGGCCAACTCCGGCGGCGACACCGTGAACACCATCAAGGCTGCGCGCGAGTTTGGCCTGACCCAGGGCAAGAACAAGCAGACCCTGGCAGGGCTGCTCATGTACATCAACGACATCCACGCCATCGGCCTGCGCACGGCGGGCGGCTTGATGCTCACCGAGGCCTTCTACTGGGACATGAACCCCGAAACACGCGCCTGGTCCAAACGCTATTTCGAGAAGATGAAGAAGATGCCCAACATGAGCCAGGCGGGCGCCTACTCATCCACCATGCACTACCTCAAGGCCGTGCAGGCCGCCAAGACCGACGACACGACCAAGGTGATGGCGCAAATGAAGGCCACACCGATCAACGACTTCTTTGCCAAGAATGGCCGCATCCGCGAGGACGGCCGCATGGTGCACGACATGTACCTGTTCGAAGTCAAGTCGCAGGCCGATTCCAAGTACCCCTGGGACTACTACAAGCTCTTGGCCACGGTGCCGGGCGACAAGGCCTTCCTGCCGCTGTCGCAGTCCAAGTGCCCGATGGTCAAGAAGTGAGGACCGGGCGGCCATGACGACACCCCTGCACACTGCACTGATCGTCGGCGCCACGGGCGTGGTGGGCCAGGCCTGTCTGCGCCACTTCGCCAGCCTGCCCGGCTGGCGTGCGATCGGCGTGGCGCGCCGCCCGATCCAGCCGCCGCCCGGCGCCGAAGGCCTGCAGCTGGACCTGCAAGACGCGGGTGCCTGCGCGGCCGCCCTGGCAGGCCGCGACGACATCACCCACGTGGTGTACGCCGCTGTCTACGAGAAGCCCGGCGGTCTTGTCGGGGGCTGGCAGGACCAGGACCAGATGCGCATCAATCTGCAGATGCTGCGCAATGTGGTCGAGCCGCTGGTCCGCCCCGGCGGTCCGCTGCGCCATGTCACCATCATGCAGGGTGGCAAGGCCTACGGCGTGCACATCCACCCCCAGATCGCGGTGCCCGCGCGTGAACGGTGGCCGCGCGACGACCACGAAAACTTCTACTGGCTGCAAGAAGATTTCCTGCGCGAGCGCCAGGCCCGCTCCGGGGACGCTTGGCACTTCACCATCCTGCGCCCGCGCATCGTGTTCGGCGACGCCATGGGCAGCCACATGAACCCGATCCCGGCCATTGGCGTCTACGCCTGGCTGCGCCATGAACAAGGCCTGCCGCTGGCCTACCCCGGCGGCCCCGCGCGGGTGAACCAGGCCATCGATGCCGACCTGATCGCCCAGGCCTGCGCCTGGGCCGCTGAGGCGCCCAACGCGCGCAACGAAACCTTCAACCTGGAGAACGGCGACGTCTTCGTGTGGCAGAACGTCTGGCCCACCATTGCCGATGCGCTGGGCATGGCCGTGGGAGAGCCCGAGCCGCAGTCGCTCGGTGCCACCCTGGCGGGGCAGCAACAGGCCTGGGAGCGCATCGTGGACAAATACCGGCTGGCGGCGCCGCGCGAGCTGGCGGCCTTCATCGGCCAGGGCGCCACCTACGCGGACTTCCAGATGAACCACGGCAAGACAGGTACCTTGCCGCCGGTGATCATGAGCTCGGTAAAAATTCGCCAGGCCGGCTTTGCCGCCTGCATCGACACCGAGGACATGTTCCGCAAGTGGTTTGGCCAGCTGCAGCAGCGCCGGCTGCTGCCCACGGCTGCGCAGGCCCGGCCCCTGGCATGAAGATCACGGCCATTGCAAGCACCATCGTCGATCTGCGCCTGCATCGAGCACACCGGCTGGCCATGACCACGATGGCGGGCCACACCCTCGTAATTGTGCAAATGCACACCGACGAGGGCATGACCGGGCTGGGTGAACTGCCCGTGATCGCGGGGTACAACACCTGAATTAAGCCGAGCCGCGAAGCGGCTTCGGCTTGAATGAATTGTTAGCCTGCACCCGAGGAACCGCCGCGAGAAACAGCTGCGTTCATCCCGATGCGCTGCCGCTCAAGGACGATTGTTGCGTGATGCGTAAGCAAGGTCTGTACAAGCTCCGTTTTGCCCAGGTCGTTGGACATTGACAGGCGCTCTACCAGCTCAGCCATTCTGTTAGTGAAGCCAGAATCTGCGTCTGCATCCGCCAACGAGGTGCGCATTGCGATCATTTCTGGGCGCGAGGAAAGCATCTCTATGGCAGTTTTGTTGAGCTCGTCTTGCCACCCAATGATCTGAGATTTGATCTCCTGCAATGTTCTTTCCGCAGCGGCAGCTTGTTGGCGAGCGTTCCACCAAAAAACGATTGAGAGAGCGAGGCTAACAAATGCAACAAGTTGGTCAACGCCCATCGATCTCTCCTGTGCAGGCTAACGTCTGAATTCACCGGCCTTGCGCGGCTTTATGCGCAAGGTCCGGTGGAATGATGGGTTCGGCGTCTTGGGTGCCACGGAGGTAACGGTCAGTTCTCGGGGAGCACCAACTTGGTTCCATCAGCGAACACGATAGCTTGAGGTTCCCAGACGACTTTGTATTTGTCATCGCTTAGCTCAGCGAGTTTGCGATCTTTGTTATTGCCCATTGAAAAGCGGACAGAGCGTGATCCCGTCCATGTGGCAGTCTGTCCCGCCTTGATCGTGCTGTCATTTGAAATTTGGAAGGCGGAGAGTTCGTCACCAAAAATATCCTTTACAGAGACTCTTCCCTTGACCCCGGAAATATCTTTGGCGGTGTTGTTCTTGTACCCGAAGGAAACTTCCAGATTCTCGTCCATAACCATCCCGCTGTAGCCGCGCTCTGTGGCGATCTTTTTTTGAGACCAGGGTAACGGTAACAGCGTCTAGCATTGGCTTCATGGCAGCTTCACGCTCGGCCTGAAGTTTCGCCTTGAGGGCCTGCTGCTTTGCTTCTACGAGAGCTGCGTCGGCTTTGAACTTCCGTTGTTCTTCAATGGCTTTCCCAAGGGTCATTCCTTCTGGAATGCCGGGGACTTCCTTGCCGCCGAATAGGCCGCCGAGTTTCGCGCCAATGGTATGGCGCATGATGTACCCAGCGGCAAGCTCTCTTTCTTCGGGAGTGAGCTTTTCCATCGCGGGTTTGATTGACTCCATCTTCTCCAGGTCTTTGGGAAGCGGCGTATCTTTAGGCCCGCTGCATGCCGCGAGTGCCATCAGGGACGCAACGACCAGTAGATTTACGCGCATGTATTTCTCCTCGGGAGAATGGCGGAATTAATTCGTGGGGGCATGGAGCCAAAAGACGCCGAACTAGATTTAGACGACTGCCGACCACCTCGCACTCGTCAGATAAAAATAATACGCAGCGGGCATTCCCCTGAATGCTTGCCGGTTGTCACCATTTAGGCAAACCTAAAAATCTCCGGAGAGCAACAGAAAGAACGAGAAATGTAACCATATGCTACAGCACCCGCCCCGCCAAGCCTCTACACAAGCCCCTCATTCGGCAAACCAGGCAGCCTCACCCACCAGCCCGGCTGCGCTGATTTACGGCCTCAAAACCCCACCCTCAGGCGTGTGCGCATGGCGCCGCCAAACAGCGGTAGCCCCAAGTGGCGCGGGCGAGGCGTCGGCGCACCTGGCTTTCGATGCCGGTGACGCTGGCAGCCTGCTGGCTGTTTTGCAGCAGTTGCAGCCCATCGAGTTCATTGAGCGTGCGGTCGTAGATCTAGTTGCTAATGCGGCTCGTGAAGACGCTGACGCCAAAGGTGCCGCCGCCGCTGGTCTTCTTCAGGGTCACGTCGATGTTCTGTGAGGTTTCGGGGCGCAGGTTGGTGCGGCCGCGCTCGTCGCTTCGCCTACTCGTCGCTCGCTAACTTGTCCAATAACGCGGTCTTGAACCAATACGGCATCAAGTCTGTTTTCATTTCCAGATCGGCACGGTCCGTCACCTCTGCCACCCACACACG
The DNA here is from genome assembly GCA_024711405.1 of Acidovorax sp. Lineage (GTDB taxonomy): Bacteria > Pseudomonadota > Gammaproteobacteria > Burkholderiales > Burkholderiaceae_C > Acidovorax. The sequence goes on along the minus strand of JANJSZ010000115.1, from coordinate 4,722 downwards.
CTCGCTGCCCGAGTTGTCAAACAAGTAAGCCCGGTCTGCACAAGTGACAGCATCCGCCAGCAAAGCCAAAGACCGGTGGTAGCGTTCAACGATTTTGTCTCGCGGCACATCGTGCTTGCCCATGCGAACCCGGTGAGCCACCCGCGAAATGTTGATCTCTGGGTCCTCGGTGGCCACGTAGTACAGATAGGTTCTGAACCCTTGCTGGCGCGCACGGCAAAAAAACTCCACCTTGGCCCGTGCCGACATCACCGTCTCGAAGGTGAACGACTCCTTGCGGCGCAGCAGGTCATTCCGAATGAAATCCACCAGCACCGAGGCGAAGTACGAATTCACCGCCACGGCATCAAAAATGACACGGTCTTCTTCCAGTCGGATCTTTTTTGCACCGGCGTCCAGGCCCTGCTGGCGCAGGAAGTCGGAACCTGCGAAGAAAGCCAGCAGCTGCGCCTGTGTGGTGTTGACACCGTAGGGTTTCAGCGACGCGAAACCCTGCGCACGGATCTCGGCCTCTATGTCATCGGCGTTGACATAGACGCCCAGCCAGTTGGGTTCCAGCACGTCCTTGAGGGTGCTTTTGCCCGAGCCGTTCGGGCCTGCGAACATGCGCAGCCGGGGTTTTACGGCACTCATCCAGCAGCGGTCACACGGGGCTTGAGCTTGAACTTGGCGCCCATGGCAACCTTCACAGGGCTGTGGATGGTGCGCACCACCTTCTCGGTACCGTCGGCATGCGTCTCGACCAGCTGGCCGTTGACGGCGCGCATGACTTTCCCGCTGGTGGTCAGTGCCTGGTAGTGCGCGCGCTGAAAAGCACCCTGGGCCAATTTAGGGATGCCGGCCTCCAGGACCTTCATGGATTCTTCAGTCATCTTCATGGCGTTACCTCGGTGGCTTTCACTCTAGCACCAACGCCGGGCGTGTGTCGGATGGCACACCGCAAACCAGCAACGTCCTGCCCCGCCGCTGGCTTGCTCACATCGCGGCACCGCCGCTGCGCACGCCAGCGGCTTGGCTGTGGGTCATGCCGCAGCACCGTGCCGCTGCGCCCACTCCCAACCCAGCCGGGCCAGGGGACCGGCCTTGCGCCCGGTCTCCTCGGCGTCGGCCGAAGCCGCGCTGCCGTCGGCCGCGCGCTGCGCAATGCCGTAGAGGATGGCGGCCATGCGAAACAGGTTGTAGGCCATGTAGAACGACCAGTGCCCCTGCGCATCGCGCCCGGTGGCGGCCTGGTAGTCCGCCAGGTACTGCGCCTCGCTCGGAATGCCCAGCGCGGCCAGGTCCAGCCCGCCCATGCCGCGCCACAGCGCGGGCGGAACGTTCCAGGCCATGCAGTGGTAGGCCAGGTCGGCCAGCGGATGGCCCAGCGTGGACAGCTCCCAGTCCAGCACCCCCAGCACCCGCGGCTCGGTGGGGTGGAACACCAGGTTGTCGATGCGGTAGTCGCCATGCACCAGCGTGGTCTCGTCGCCCTCGGGCAGGTGCGCGGGCAGCCACGCCATCAGATCGAGCATCGCCTTGTCCAGCGGCACCGACAGCGCGCGGCACTGGCGCGACCAGCGGTCGATCTGGCGCTCCACATAGCGCCCCGTGCGGCCGAAGTCCGCCAGGCCCACGGCCGCAGGGTCCACGCGGTGCAGCGCGGCGATCACGCGGCCCATCTCGCGGTAGATGGCGCCGCGCTCGGCCGGTGCCATGCCGGGCAGCGCCGGGTCCATGAACACACGGCCCTGCAGAAAATCCATCAGATAGAACGGCGTGCCGACAATCGATTCGTCCTCGCAGTAGGCCAGCATGCGCGGCACGGGCACATCGCTGCCCTGCAGCGCCCGCATGACGCGGTACTCGCGATCAATGGCGTGGGCCGATGGGGCGAGCAGGCCGGCCGGCTTCTTGCGCAGCACGTAGGCGTTGTCACCGGTCGTGATGCGGAAGGTGGGGTTCGATTGCCCGCCGGACAGCGGTGACACCTCGATCGCTTCAGCCCCGGCCAGGCCCTGGGCGCGCAGGTAGTCGGTCAGCGGCCCGAGGGGCAGGGATGCGGCGCCGGCGCTCACAGCGAGCTCACCAGATGTGCGCCATCCACCGCCACGGTCGCGCCCGACATCGCAGCCCCGGCATCCGATGCCAGCAGCAGCAGCGGCCCATCGAGATCGCTCAGCTCGCCAAAGCGGCGGCTGGGAATGCGGCTGCGCAGCTTGTCGCCGGCTTCGCTGGTGAGGAAGTCGCGGTTCAGGTCGGTCACCACATAGCCCGGCAGCAGCGCATTCACACGGATGCGGTGGCGCGCCAGCTCCAGCGCCATGGCCTTGGTGGCCTGCACCACGCCAGCCTTGGAGATCGCGTAGGGGGCCACGCCGCCGGCCACCCGTTCACCGAGGATGGAAGCCACATTCACAATGCTGCCGCCCTGCCCGGCCGCCACCATGCGCCGCGCTGCCTCGGTGGCCACCAGCCAGCAGCCCTTGAGGTTGGTGTCCAGCACATGGTCGAAATCTTCCGGTGTCTGCTCCAGCAGCGGACGGGTCACGGTGACACCGGCGTTGTTCACCACCACGTCGGGCGCGCCCCAGCTGGCCAGCGCATCGAAACAGGCATGCACACTGGCCGCGTCGGTCACGTCGAGTGCCAGCGCCCGCGCCTGGCCGCCTGCCTGCACGATGGCGTCCACCACGCTCTGCAGCTTGTCCGCACGGCGCGCGGCCACGGCCACGCGCGCCCCGGCGTCGGCAAGCAGCCGGGCGAAATGGGTGCCCAGCCCGCTGGACGCGCCCGTGACCAGCACCACCCGGCCGTCGAGCCGGAAGCGATCGATGGCGCCGCTCATGCCTGCCCCCCGGCCTCGGCCTTCTCGGCCAGGTGCACGAGCTTGCGCGCCATGCTCCAGCGGTGCACCTCGCTCGGGCCGTCGTAGATGCGAAAGGCCCGCATGTCGGTGAAGATGCGCATCACGGGCGACTCGGACGTAACCCCCTGCCCGCCCAGCATCTGCACGCTGCGGTCCACCACGCGCCACTGCGCTTCGGAGCACACCACCTTGGCACGGCTCGACTCGAAGTTGCATTTCTCGCCCTGGTCCAGCAGCCAGGCGGTGTGCCAGATATGCAGGCGGGCCGTGTGCAGGTCCATGTCGTTGTCGGCCAGCATGAAGCCCACGCCTTCGTGTTCAGCCAGGGGCTTGCCAAACGCCTGGCGCTTGCGGGTATAGGCCAGCGCCGCATCGTGCGCGCGGCGGGCCTGACCCAGCCAGCGCATGCAGTGCGTCAGGCGTGCGGGGGCCAGGCGCACCTGCGCATAGCGGAAGCCCTTGCCGATCTCGCCCAGCACGTCGGTGGCGGGTATGCGCAGGTTGTCAAAGCGCAGCACGCCATGCCCGCCCGTGAAGCAGCTGTCCATGGCGTCCATGCTGCGCTCCAGCGTGATGCCGGGTCGGTCCATGTCGGAGAGGAACATGGTGGCCGAACCGTCTTCCATGCGCGCCATGATGATGGCGTAGTCGGCCCCTTCGGCACCGGTGATGAACCATTTGAGGCCGTTGATCACGTAGTCGCCGCCGTCGCGCACCGCCGTGGTGGCCAGCATGGAGGGGTCTGCACCGGCACCGGGCGAGGGCTCGGTCATGGCAAAGCAGGAGCGGAGGTGGCCCGCCACCTGCGGGCGCAGCCAGCGCTCCTTGTGTGCGGCGGTGGCCACTTCTTCCATGAGGTGGATGTTGCCTTCGTCAGGCGCGTGGATGTTCAGCGCCGTGGGGCCCAGCCACGAGTAGCCCGCCTCCTCGAACACCGCTGCCTTGGCCACATGGCTCAGGCCCAGCCCCCCCATCTCGCGCGAGGCATGGGGCGTGAGCAGGCCGGCCGTTCGGGCGCGCGCCACCAGCTCGCGGCGCAGCGCCTCGCTGGGGCCATGCGACGACTGGCGTTCGTCGTTTTCGAGGGGAATGACCTGCTCGGCGATGAACTCGCGCGTCTTGTCGCGCAGTTCGCGGATTTCAGGAGAAAGGTTGAAGTCCATACGGCAAATTCCTTCACATTTTTTCAGGGACGACCGGCTGCCCCGGCGCACTCCACCAGGGCATCCACGACCACCGCACCGCCACCGGCGGCCCCCACCATGACGGGGTTCAGGTCGAGGGATGCAATGGTGCCACGCGCGCAGGAAATCACGGTGCCGACGGCGACAGCGATGTTCGCCAGCGCCTGCACGTCCAGTGGCGGGTCACCGCGCACCCCGTCCAGCAGCGGCGCGATGCGCAGCGTGCGCAGCGCCCGCACCACCTCATCCTGACTGAAGGGTGGCAGCAGCACGGCACAGTCCTTGAGCGCCTCCACGTACTTGCCGCCGTCGCCCACCACCACCACGGGGCCGAAGACGGGGTCGCTGCGCGCGCCCACCATGAACTCGTGCTGGCCCTTGCGCGTGGCCGCCACGATCACGCCATCGCGCTGCACGCCCATGGCATCCATCTTGGACCAGAAGCGCTCGAACAGCTCGGCCGCCTGCTCGCGCGTCTGCACGTTGAGGGCCACCAGCCCGTGCTCGGACTTGTGCGGCACCTCGGCCGAGCAGGCCTTGACCACGGCGGGTGCGCCGATGGCGTCGAACGCCGCGCGGGCCTCGTCGGCGGTGCGGCACAGGTGCATGGGCACCGTGGGCACGCCGTGGTGCGCCAGCAGGGCGAGGCTGTCCACCTCGTTCAGAAAACCCTGCGCCCCGGCCGGCACC
>JANJSZ010000084.1 GCA_024711405.1 Acidovorax sp. | reverse complement strand
AACCGATACACACCCACCAAAACACCCCCCCCCCCCCCCACCACCAAAGCAATTCGCTGGATATATAGAAAGTAATTCGTTGGCTATGATTTTCAGCTCAGCATTTTTCCGGCAGCTCAGGAACATCGACAGTGTGTAGATTTGCACCTATCAAAAGTGCAGATCATTTGGATGGTGAGTGGTTTCATGCCAATTTCCTTTTCTCTACGTCTCAAGAGTATTGGAGTAAAAGAAGTTTCTACGATTCATCAATACCTAAAACAAAGGAAGACAAATGAACAAGTGTTTAAAAGGCTTCGAGGCGCTCATTGCGCTGATGCTCGCCGTAATGGTCGTATTGGTACTTTCCAATGTGGTACTACGTTACGGATTCAACTCGGGAATCGCCTCTTCTGAGGACGTCTCTCGATTTCTTTTCATCTGGATGGTTTTCATCGCCGCAGTTATCGGAGTGAAGGAGAAAACCCATTTGGGTATGGATGCGATCGTGAAAATTCTGCCGCGAAAAGGGAAGGTGGTGTTCGCATTGATTAGTCACGTGCTCATGCTGGTGATGGTGGGGATGCTGCTCGTGGGGTGCTGGAACCAGATGGTTCAAAACCAGCAAATCATGGCTATGGGCGCGGTTGAGTATCCGCTCTCATGGATGTATGCAGCCGGCGTCTTTGGCAGCCTGGGTTGTGGTGGTTTCCTGTTCGCGAACTTGATTCGCCTGATGCGCGGCCGTATGGCAGAGGATGACCTGGTCATGGTTCAAGAACAAGAAGGCCTCGATGATGTGAGTCGCATTGCCGAAGAAGCGGAGAAATCCGAAATGAAACTGGGAGCTCGAGTATGACCGTCGGTGTTTTTCTCTTCTCACTGCTCGGGGCCATGAGCCTTGGCATGCCCATCGCCTTCTCCCTCATCATCTGCGGCGTTGCGCTAATGGTGTTCGGTGGCGGAGGTCTGGATGTTGACCTGATTTCGGGCAACATGATTAACGGCTTGGATAACTTCATTTTCCTTGCCATCCCGTTCTTCATGCTTGCTGGCGAACTGATGAATGCAGGCGGCTTGTCGCGCCGAATCGTTTACATGGCCTCGACTATCGTCGGTCATGTGCGAGGCGGTCTAGGCTACGTCACTATCATCGCGGCCATCCTGTTGGGCGCGCTTTCCGGTTCGGCTATCGCCGACACCGCGGCTCTGGCCGCCATCTTGCTGCCCATGATGCGCAAGGTCGGCTACAACCCCGAGCGCGCAGCTGGCCTGATTGCCTCGAGCGGCATCATCGCCCCGATGCTGCCTCCCTCTATGGGGCTGGTGATGATTGGTGCCATCGGTGGTATCTCCATCACGAAGCTGTTCCTGGCCGGCATCGTTCCCGGTCTGATGATGGGCGTCGCCCTGGTCGGTACCTGGTGGTGGGTCAGCCGCAAGGAGAGCGTCAGCCTGATGCCCAAGCAGCCGCTCTCAGAAGTTCTTCGTAGCCTCAAGAGCGGCATCGGGGCACTGCTGCTGCCCGCCATCATCGTTGGCGGCATGAAGTTCGGCATCTTCACCCCGACCGAGTCGGCTGTGGTCGCAGTGGCCTATGCGCTGTTTGCTGGCTGCATCGTCTACCGCGAACTGACCTGGGCTGCCATCTATCGTTCCTTCGTCAACTCGGCCAAGACCACCGGCGTCGTGATGTTCGTCGTGGCTGCTGCCTTCATCTCCTCTTGGATGATTACCACGGCAGACCTCCCAGGTCAGCTGGCCGGCATGCTGGCGCCCTTCATGGACAGTCCTACCGAACTGATGCTGGTCATCGTGGTGCTGCTGGTCATCGTTGGCATGGCGCTCGACTTCACGCCGATGATTCTCATCCTGATTCCGGTGCTGCTCCCGCTGATCAAGCAAGCGGGCATCGATCCTGTGTATTTCGGCGTCGTTTTCATAATGTGCAACGCCATAGGAATGATTACCTGGCCTGTGGGTACCGTACTTAACGTCGTTAGTGGCGTCGGCAAGCTCTCTTTCGACACCGTGTCCAAGTCTGTGCTCCCCTTCCTCATTGCGGAAGTCGGTGTTGCGCTGCTGCTGGTGTTCTTCCCCAAGCTCGTGTTGGTCCCGCTGCAGTGGTTCCTCTAACCCACGAGCGTTAGCAAATTTATAGGAGATAAACATGAAACGTTCTCAATTTCTGGGTTTGATGGGCGCAGGGCTGGTGGCAATGTCAACAGGTGGTTTGGCGCAAGCCCAAACTGCCTCCACACGCGAACTGAAGGTCGGTTACTGGAACACCGACGAATCACCGCACGGCAAGGGCCTGGCGAAGTGGGCCGACCTCGTGGCCTCCCGTACCAATGGTCGTATCAAGCTACGCATCTACAGCTCCGGTCAGCTGGGCAGCGAAGTGCAGCAGCTTGGTGCCATGCAAAGCGGCTCGCAAGACTTTTGCCTTTTCACAGCCCCTCCGCTGGCGTCTGTCGTCCGCGAAATGCAGGTTCTGGACTTCCCGGGCCTGCTGCCCACGCCTCAAGTGGCAGATAAGGTGCTGGACGGCCCTATCGGCAACGAACTCCTCGAGAAGCTCAAGGAGCGCAACATCATTGGCCTGGGTTTCATGGAGAATGGCTTCCGCCAGTTCACCAACAGCAAGCGTCGTATCCTGAAGGCCTCGGACTTCGAGGGTCTCAAGGTTCGAGTCATTCAGGCACCGATCTACATCGACATGTTCAAGTCGCTGCAGACCAACCCTGTTCCGATGTCGTACACGCAGCTGTACACCGCTCTGGAGACGCGCACGGTCGATGGCCAGGACAACCCTCTGTCAAGCGTCTACACCGGCAAGTTCGGCGAAGTGCAGAAGTACTTGTCTCTGACCCGTCATATCTACAGCGCGATGGTCATGGTCGGCAGCAAGAAGAGCTGGGATTCGCTGCCCGAAGGCGACCGCAAGATTCTGTCGGAGACCTTCGCAGAAGCACGCGACTACCAACGCAAGGTGGCCCGCGAGACGGACAAGTACTTCATTGAAGAAATCCGCAAATCCGGCGTGACCGTGGACGAGTTCCCGGCTGCAGAAGCAGCCAAGATGCGCGACCTTATGAAGCAGGGCGCGGCATCGCACGCCAAGTCCGTGGGCGAGGACTTCGTCAAGCGCGCCTACGCCGAAGCCGAGAAGGCCGCTGCCTCGACCAAATAAGCGCATTTGGTGAGATTTGGGCTTGCGGTTGCGTTGGCTGTCGGCCCTTTTCTCACTTGCCTCCGCATTCTTTAACCGGGAGCTGGCTCGCTTACGCCGATTGCTTCCTTCTCTGAGCCCCCATGAAAATCCTGGTCCCCGTCAAACGCGTGGTGGACTACAACGTGAAAGTCCGCGTCAAATCGGACGGCACGGGCGTAGACATTGCCAACGTGAAGATGAGCATGAACCCGTTTGACGAAATCGCCGTTGAAGAGGCGGTGCGCCTGAAGGAAAAAGGCCTGGTGAGCGAAGTGATTGCCGTCAGCTGCGGCGTGGCCCAATGCCAGGAAACGCTGCGCACCGCCATGGCCATCGGTGCCGACCGCGCCATCCTGGTGGAGACGAACGAAGAACTGCAGCCCCTGGCCGTGGCCAAGCTGCTCAAGGCCCTGGTGGACAAAGAACAACCGGGCCTGATCATCCTGGGCAAACAAGCCATCGACGACGACGCCAACCAGACCGGCCAGATGCTCGCGGCCCTGGCCGACCTGCCCCAGGCCACCTTCGCCAGCAAGGTTGAACTCACGGCAGACCAAGTCAGCGTCACCCGCGAAGTGGACGGAGGCCTGGAAACCCTGCAGCTTTCGCTGCCCGCCGTCATCACCACCGACCTGCGCCTGAACGAGCCCCGCTACGTCACCTTGCCCAACATCATGAAGGCCAAGAAAAAGCAGCTCGACACCGTCAAGCCCGAAGACCTCGGCGTGGACGTGGCCCCGCGCCTGAAGACCCTGAAGGTGACCGAACCCGCCAAACGCGGCGCCGGCATCAAGGTGGCCGACGTTGCCGCCCTGGTGGAAAAACTCAAGAACGAAGCGAAGGTTATCTAAAGCCTTGCGGGACAGATCTTTAGCTCTGTCCTCAACCGATCAAAGGAACAAGAAATGACCACCCTCGTTATTGCCGAACACGACAACGCCACCATCAAGGGCGCCACCCTCAACACCGTCACCGCAGCCGTTGCCTGCGGCGGCGAAGTCCATGTGCTGATCGCCGGCCACAACGCCGGCGCCGCCGCACAAGCCGCCAGCCAGATCGCCGGCGTTGCCAAAGTCCTGCACGCCGACGCCCCCGGCCTCGAACACGGCCTGGCCGAAAACGTCGCCGCGCAAGTGCTGGCCATCGCAGGCAACTACAGCCACATCCTCTTTCCCGCCACCGCCAGCGGCAAGAACGTCGCCCCGCGCGTGGCCGCCAAGCTCGACGTCGCCCAGATCAGCGACATCACCAAGGTGGTGAGCGCCGACACCTTCGAGCGCCCCATCTACGCCGGCAACGCCATCGCCACCGTGCAAAGCGCAGACAGCGTGAAGATCATCACCGTGCGCACCACCGGCTTTGACGCCGCCGCTGCCAGCGCAGGCTCCGCCGCAGTGGAAACCGCAACAGCCACAAACGATGCGGGCAAGAGCAAGTTCATGGGCAGCGAAATCGCCAAGAGCGACCGGCCCGAACTCACCGCCGCCAAGATCATCGTCTCCGGAGGCCGGGCGCTGGGCAGCAAGGAAAAGTTCGACGAAGTCATGACCCCGCTGGCCGACAAGCTCGGTGCGGCCCTGGGCGCCAGCCGCGCCGCGGTGGACGCGGGCTACGCCCCCAACGACTGGCAAGTGGGCCAGACGGGCAAGATCGTGGCGCCGCAGCTGTACGTGGCGGCGGGCATCTCGGGGGCGATCCAGCACCTGGCGGGCATGAAGGACTCGAAGGTGATCGTGGCGATCAACAAGGACCCGGAGGCGCCGATCTTCAGCGTGGCCGACTATGGGCTGGAGGCGGACCTGTTTGCGGCCGTGCCGGAACTGGTCAAGGCGCTTTGATGGGTATTTGAAGGCTATCCATGGGATGGCCGAAGTGCTTATTAAATAAGCGGCATCGCCATATTCCATGCAAAAGGAGACAACATCCATGGGCATCGACCTTTCCCGCCGCGCCCTCGTGCAGGCCGCCTCCGCCGCTTTGGCCAGCGCGGCTTTGCCATCGCTGGCGCAGTCGGCCTGGCCGAGCAAGCCGATCAGGATCATCGTGCCTTACACGGCCGGGGGCTTTACCGACCAGATGGCGCGCCTGCTGCAGGTGGGCCTGCAAAAGCAGCTGGGCCAGCCCGTGGTGATCGACAACAAGCCCGGTGCCAACAGCATCATCGGCGTCGACGCGGTGGCCAAATCGGCGCCCGACGGGCACACCTTCGGCGTGGTGATTCCGGCCTTTACGGCCAACACCACGCTTTACCCCAAGCTGCCCTACAACGCACGCAAGGATCTGGTGGGCGTATCGTTGATGGGCATTTCACCGCTGGTGGCGGCCGTGTCCCTCAATGCACCGTTCAAGAACACCAGGGAACTCATTGCCTATGCCAAGGCCAACCTCGGCAAGGTGAGCTTTGCCTCGTCGGGCAGCGGCTCGGCGGCGCACCTGACCAGCGAGCTGTTCAAGACGCTGACCAAGACCTTCATGGTGCATATCCCTTACCGTGGGGCCACGCCCGCGCTCACCGATCTGCTGGGCGGCCAGGTGCCGCTGTTCCTCGATCCCCCGCCCAACCTGATTCAGCCCGCCAAGGCCGGTCGCATCCGTCTCATTGGCGTAGCCAGTGAAAAACGCCTGCCCATCCTGCCCGATGTGCCCACCTTTGTGGAGCAGGGCATTCCAGGCATGCTGGGCAGTACCTGGGCCAGCATGATTGCACCCGCCGGCACGCCGCGCGACATCGTCAAGCGCATGTCGGAGGCGGTCAACCAGATCATCCACAGCGAAGAAACCCGCGCCAAGCTCGAAACCATGGGCACCTTTGCCGAAGGCACAACGCCCGAGGCTTGCGACGCTTTTCTGGCGTCCGAGACCACCAAATGGGGCAAGGTGATCCGCGACGCCGGCGTGACGCTGGATTAAGGGCCTGCATCAACAGCCGCCCTTGAACCCAGCGCGCCCCATACCAGTGCCACCGTGGAACCGGCTTTGCCGGGCCACGGGTGGCGTCCCCCTTTGGGGGATGACGCGAAGCGGCTCAGGGGGTTTCACGTATAGCGTTTGGCCCGCAGGTTCTCTTTCATCTGCTGCAGCACCGGTTGCAGCGAGGGGCCGATGCGCAGTGCCACGCAGGTGGCCAGCACGTCAATCACCAGCAGGTGCAGCAGCCGCGACACCATGGGGCTGTAGCGGTCATAGCCCTCGGGGTGGTCGGCGGCCAGGTGGATATTGCAGGCACTGGCCAGCGGCGAGCCGCTGGCGGTGATGGCGATGGTGGTGGCGCCGTTCTTGCGCGCAATGTCGGCGGCGTCCATCAGGTCGCGCGTGCGGCCCGAGTTGGAGATGATCACCGCGCAATCGCCCGGGCCGAGCAGGGTGGCGCTCATCACCTGGATATGGCCGTCGCTGGTGGCGATCGAGGTCACGCCCAGGCGAAAGAACTTGTGCTGCGCGTCCTGCGCCACAAAGCCGGAATTGCCCGCACCATAAAACTCGATGCGCTTGCCGGCCTTCCAGGTGCTGGTGATGGCCTCTGCGGCGCGCTCGATGGCCCCGGTGCTGGCGGCGTTGCGGTATTGCAAAAAGGCCGCCACCGCGTTGTCCACCACCTTCACCAGCACATCGCCGGTCTTGTCATCGGCGTCCACGCTGCGGTGGATGAAGGGTACGCCCTCGCTCACGCTGCCGGCGAGCTTGAGCTTGAAATCGGCCAGCCCGTCATAGCCCATGCTGCGGCAAAAGCGCACCACGGTGGGCTTGCTGACGTTGGCGCGCTCCGCCAGCTCGCGCACGGGCAGGCGGGCAAACGCGCGGGCATCGGCCAGCACCAGCCGGCCCACGCGTTGCTCGGCGGGGGCCAGGGAGGGCAGGGAGGCGGTGATGCGGTCCAGCATGTCAATTCCACGGAAAAACAGAAACGATGTCACGCCAATGTAACTTGGTTTCATGGCGACGGTGGTCTCGGAAACGGGCCGTCTACACTTGCGGATTGCCGTCGCCCTGGCAAAACATGCGTGGGCGCCGGCTTGTCCACTGCCCACTCCATGAGACTTTCGCCATGAATCAGCTTGACGCCCTCAAACAGTTCACCACCGTGGTTGCCGACACCGGCGACTTCAAGCAGCTGGCGCAGTTCCAGCCCCAGGATGCCACCACCAACCCCTCGCTGATCCTCAAGGCGGTGCAAAAGCCCGAATACGCGCCGTTGCTGCAGTCCACGGTGGCCCAGTGGAAAGATCGCCCCATGGACGAGGTGATCGACCGCTTGCTGGTGCGCTTTGGCTGCGAGATTCTGGCCACCATTCCGGGGCGCGTATCCACCGAGGTCGATGCACGCCTGAGCTTTGACACCAGCGCCACCGTGACGCGGGCCGAACGCATCATCGAGCTGTACCAGGCGCAGGGCATCCATATCGACCGGGTGCTCATCAAGGTGGCTGCCACCTGGGAGGGCATCAAGGCCGCGGAAAAGCTGGAGCAGCGCGGCATCCACACCAATCTCACGCTGCTGTTCTCGTTCTGCCAGGCCGTGGCCTGCGGGCAGGCCAAGGTGCAGCTGATCTCGCCGTTCGTGGGCCGCATCTACGACTGGTACAAGAAGCAGGCCGGCGCCAGCTGGGACGAGGCCGCGCGCAGCGGCGCCAACGACCCCGGCGTGCAGTCGGTCGCGCAGATCTACCACCATTACAAGCATTTCGGCATTGCCACCGAGGTGATGGGCGCGAGCTTTCGCAATGTCGGCCAGATCACCGCGCTGGCGGGTTGCGATCTGCTCACCATTGCCCCCGAGCTGCTGGCGCAGCTGGCGGCCTCCGATGCCCCCTTGCAACCGGCGCTCAATGCCGAAGCCGCACGCGCCATGCCGCTGCCCGCGGTCCAGTACGACGAGGCGGGTTTCCGCTTCGCGCTGAATGAAGACGCCATGGCCACTGAAAAGCTGGCCGAGGGCATCCGCAGCTTTGCGGCCGATGCCGTGAAGCTGGAGAAACTCATCCAGGCGGCCTGATCGCATGCGTTGGCTCCGGCCTCTGGCGCTCGCGCCGGCCTTGCCGGGGCTCGCACACTTGCGCACCCTGCCTGGAGTTCGGGCAACAGGAATGGATCCATGCACGCAGTTGTCATCAGCGGAACCGGCATTTACCAGCCCCCGCACACCATCACCAATGCCGAGCTGGTTGAGTCCTTCAACCGCCATGTGGACCAGAAAAACGCGCGCTTTGCCCACGATATTGCGGCCGGCGTGCGTGAGCCCTTGACCTATTCCAGCGTGGAGTTCATCGAAAAGGCCTCGGGTATCCAGCAGCGCTATGTTCTGGAAAAAACCGGCGTGCTGGACCCCGCGCGCATGTACCCGCGCTTTACCGAGCGGCCCGACGATCAGCTGTCATTGATGGCCGAGATTGCCGTGGAGGCCGCGCGCCAGGCGCTGAACGCGGCAGGAAAGACCGGCGACCAGATCGATGCCGTGCTGTGCTCGGCGGCCAACATGCAGCGCGCCTACCCCGCCATGGCCATCGAGATCCAGCAGGCGCTGGGGGCTATGGTTTCGACATGAACGTGGCCTGCTCGTCGGCCACCTTTGCGATCGAGCGGGCCGACTGCGCCACCTCGGCCGACCAGTGGGAGGTGGTGGGCACCCGGCTGGCCACCCAGTTTTCCAACGCCATCCGCAACAACTTCGGTGTTCTCAACCGCAGCGAGGACAGCGATCCGAATGCGCGCGACAAGACCTTCCGCCAGGAAGGCCGCAAGGTGTTCAAGGAAGTGGTGCCGCTGGCCGCCGCCCACATCGAGGCCCATCTGGCGGCGCTGGACCAGGCGCCCACGGCGGTGCGCCGCTACTGGCTGCACCAGGCCAACCAGGGCATGAACCAGATGGTCATCAAGAAGCTGGTGGGTGCGGACGCGGGTGCCGATGTGGCGCCCCTGATCCTGGACGAGTTCGCCAACACCGCATCGGCCGGTTCCATCATCGCCTTCCACAAGCACCGGGCCGATCTGGTGGCCGGCGACCTGGGCGTGATCTGCTCCTTTGGCGCGGGCTACTCCATCGGCAGCGTGGTGGTGCGCAAGCGCTGAGCCTTTCCCTTTGCCTCCATTCCGCCGTGGCTGCGTGGGCCACCAGCGATGGGTATTTCAGACCTCCTCGCTCCAGCAAAAGCCATCGCGTGCAATCATGGCGCTGGCGGCGCTGGGTCCCCAGCTTCCTGCCGCGTAGAGGCGCGGGCCGTGCGGGTCGGTGCGCCAGTGCTCCAGAATGGGCTCGACCCAGCGCCAGGCTTCCTCTTGCTCGTCACTGCGCACAAACAGGTTCAGCCGGCCGGCGATCACGTCGAGCAGCAGGCGCTCGTAAGCGCCTACGCGTTCGGTGCCAAAGCGCTGGTCGAAGTCCAGGTTCAGGTGCACCGGCGCCAGGGCGGGTGCGTTCTGGTGCTGCGCGGCGCCCTGGGCCAGCAGGTGCAGCTCCAGGCCATCGCGGGGCTGCAGGTTGATCACCAGGCGGTTGGCTGCGCCCGCCGGCGTCTGGAAGATCGGGTGCGGCACGGGGCGGAAGTTGACCACGATGTGGGCGTTGCGGCCCGCCAGCCGTTTGCCGGTGCGGATATAAAACGGCACGCCCGCCCAGCGCCAGTTGGAGATCTCGGTGCGCAGGGCGACAAAGGTTTCTGTGGTGCTGTCCGGGGCGACGCCGTTTTCCTGCAAATACCCCGCAACCGCCTGGCCCTGGCTGGTGCCCGCCGCATATTGCCCGCGGATCACCTGCTGGCCCACGGTGTCGGGGCTCCAGGGCTTGAGCGATTGCAGCACCTTGAGTTTTTCGTCGCGGATGGCGTTGGCGCTGGCGTTGATGGGTGGCTCCATGCCAATGGCGCACAGCAGCTGCAGGGCGTGGTTTTGCACCATGTCGCGCAGGGCGCCCGTCTGGTCGTAGAAGGCGCCCCGGGTTTCCACGCCCAGTTCTTCGGCGATGGTGATCTGGATGTTGGCAATGGTTTCGCGCCGCCACAGGGGCTCGAACAGCGCATTGCCAAAGCGCATGGCAAAAAGGTTCTGTACCGACGGCTTGCCCAGGTAATGGTCGATGCGAAACACCTGGTCTTCCCGCAGCACGCGCCGCAGGGTGGCATTGATGGCGCGGTTCGATGGCAGGTCATGGCCCAGGGGTTTTTCCAGCACCACGCGGGTGGCCGGGCCGTTCAGGCCCACGGCGGCGAACTGTTCGCAGACGGTGGTGAAAAGGCTGGGCGCCGTGGCGATGTACATCACCAGCGAGTCCGCGTTGCGTGCCTGGAGCATGGCGGCCAGCCGCGCATAATCCTGCGGCTGCGACAGGTCCATGCGCAGGTGGTGCAGCAGCGCCGCGAAGCGCGCAAACTCGTCCGCCGTGGGGCGCTTGGCCAGTTCCACGCCGTCAAAGCGCGATCGGATGCGGCTGCGGTATTGTTCATCGGTCAGATCGTCACGCGCCACGCTGATAATGCGGCCACCCGCGGGCAGCGTGCCATGGCGAAAGGCCTGGAACAGCGCGGGCAGAAGCTTGCGCCAGGCGAGGTCACCCGTGCCGCCGAACAGGACGAGGTCAAAACTCATGGGATCTCCATGGATGGGGCGATGCTTGTCAGGGTTTGAATTGTAATCTGGTTACATTCATGCATGGTTTATGCTGTAACGCAGGCCTTATTTCAGTATTTCATTGCTGAATTTTCCAAAAAATTTGTAATCTAGTTACTTTTTATTCGCGCACCATCGACATGCCCATGTATCTTCGTTGCGATCAGACGCCCCAGTGGCCTGCCCTGAAGGCCCATTTTTCTGTGGAAGGTGAACGTTTGGATCTGCGGCAGGCTTTTGCCGGGGATGCGCAGCGGTTTGCATATTTCAGCCAGATGGCGCCGCACCTGTTCGCCGATCTTTCCAAAAACCGGTGGGACCCTGCCACCGAAGCGCTGCTGCTGGAGATGGCGCGCTCCTGCGGTCTGGAGCAGCACCGCGACGCCATGCTGCACGGCGAACCCATCAACACCACCGAAGGCCGCGCGGTGTTGCACACCTTGCTGCGCCGCCCCGCCGGGCAGGCATTGCCGGGGGACCTGCCTGGCGTGGCGCCTGCGCTGGCCGAGGTGCATTCCACGCTGGAGGCGATGCTGGCCTACGCCGACCGCATGCGCGCGGACGATGGCATCACCGATGTGGTGAACATCGGCATTGGCGGCTCCGACCTGGGACCGCACATGGCCGTGCTGGCGCTGGATGCCTTGCGCGCGCCGGGCAAGCGTTTTCACTTTGTGTCGAACGCCGACGGCCATGAGCTGGCGGGCGTGCTGCGGCAGCTGCGGCCGCAAAGCACCTTGTTCCTGGTGGCGTCCAAGACGTTCACCACGGCAGAGACGATGACCAATGCGCGCTCCTGCCTGGCCTGGTTTGCGCAGCAGGGCGGCACGGAGGTGGCGCGCCATTTCGTGGCGCTCACGGCCCAACCCGATGCCGCCCGGGCCCTGGGCATCACCACCACGTTCGGTTTCTGGGACTGGGGGGGCGGGCGCTATTCGCTGTGGTCTTCCATTGGCCTGCCGCTGGCCATCTCGATCGGTTCCACCGGTTTTCGGGGGCTGCTGGCGGGTGGCCATGCGATGGACGAGCACTTTCGCACGGCGCCGCTGGAGGCCAACCTGCCCGTGCGTCTGGGCATTCTGGATGTCTGGTACCGCAATTTCCATGGTTTCACCAGCCGCTGCGTCGCGCCCTACCACGCCGGGCTGCGGCGCTGGTCGGCCTATCTGCAGCAGCTGGAAATGGAAAGCAATGGCAAGCGCGTGGGCGCCAGCGGCGATACGCTCGCCTATGCCACGTCGCCCGTGCTGTGGGGCGAGCCGGGAACCAATGGGCAGCATGCGTTCTTTCAGATGCTGCACCAGGGTTCCGATGTGCTGCCGCTGGAAATCGTGGCCGTGCGCCAGCCCGCGCACCAGCTTGACGGCCACCATGGGCAGGTGCTGGCCAATGCCCTGGCGCAGGCGCAGGCGCTGATGGTGGGCAAGGCCGGCGATGATGGACACCGGCATTTCCCGGGCAACCGGCCCAGCACTTTTTTGCTGCTGGAATCGCTCACGCCCGAGTCGCTGGGGGCGCTGATTGCGTTGCAGGAGCACCGGGTGTTTGTGAGCGGAGCCCTGTGGGGCATCAACAGTTTCGACCAGTGGGGCGTGGAGCTGGGCAAGGTGCTGGCGCGCGACCTGCAGCAGCGTCTTGCCGATGGGGAGGTTGCCGGGCTGGATGCGTCCACCGCCGGCCTGCTGCAGCGCATGCGCGGCTGAGGTCGCGGGGTCTCAACCGGGGCGGAAAAAGTTGACCGGCAGGCCCGGAACGTCCACCCGCAGGCGCAGCAGGCTGCCGGCAGGAATGGCGGCTTCGCATTCGCTGGCCGGCCGGCCGGCCCGCGCCGAGGTGATGTAGAGCGTGCGCAGGTCGTCGTCGCCAAAGCACACCATGGTGGGGCATTGCACCGGCGTGGCGATGCGTTGCAGCACCTCGCCCGAAGGCGCCAGCTGCAAAATGCCGGCCCCCTCGTACATGGCCACCCAGTAGTTGCCATGCACGTCCACGCTGGCGCCGTCGGGGCGGCCGCCGTAGGGCTCGCCGGGAATCTTGCGGGGGAAGTGGACCCACGGTTGCCGATCGCCGATGCGGCCCGAGGCGGCGTCGAACGCAAAGCGGTCGATGCGGTGTTCGGGGGTGTTGCTCCAGTACATCCAGCGGTTGTCGGGGCTGAAGGCCAGGCCGTTGGCCGTGAAGTTGTCGCCGGCCATGCGATCGAGCACGCAGCGGCCCGAGGTACAGTCCAGGCGCCACAGCGCCGCACCTGCATGCGTGCGCGGGGTGATCATCGAGCCGGCCCAGAATCGCCCGGCGGTGTCGCATTGGCCATCGTTCAGGCGCAGCAGGCGGGGGTCGTGCGCGTCGGCCGGCAGGGATGCCAGACAGGCCAGCGCGCCGGTAGCGCAATCCAGATGGTAGAACCCGGTGCGTAACCCGATTACTATTTTTCCGTGCACCGACGGTGCGCAGCATCCCGGCTCGGACGGCATCTTCCATTGCCAGGTGTGGCCGCTACCGGGTTCCCAGGCATTCACTGCAAAGCCCGCGATATCGCACCAGTAAAGGCGCTTTTCCAGTGGGTGCCAGAAGGGTGATTCGCCCAGTTCCGAGGGCGGCAGCGGGAGTGCTTGCAGGGGCATTGCTTGATCTGAATTGGTTATCGAATTACATTCTAGATCGATCTTCTGAGGGAGCACCCCATGCATTCAGTGGTAGCGCGCGTGACGGACCGCATCATTCAGCGCAGCGCAGGCAGCCGCGCCGCCTACCTGGCCGTGGTGGACGCCATGATCCACCGCCAGCCCGCGCAAGACCGCATGGGCTGTGCCAACCTGGCCCATGCCTACGCGGCGCTGCCCGGTGCCGACAAGTTCCGGGTGACGGTCGAGAAGGCACCCCACATCGGCATTGTGACGGCCTACAACGACATGCTGTCGGCCCACCAGCCCTACCAGGCTTACCCCGCCATCGTGCGCGATGAAGCGGCACGCCACCAGGCCACGGTGCAGGTCGCGGGCGGCGTTCCGGCCATGTGCGACGGCATCACGCAGGGCACGCCCGGCATGGAGCTGTCGCTGTTCTCGCGCGATGCCATTGCCATGGCCACGGCGGTCGCGCTGTCCCACGATGTGTTCGACGGCGTGTTGCTGCTCGGTGTCTGCGACAAGATCGTGCCCGGCCTGCTGATCGGTGCGCTGCACTACGGCCATCTGCCCTGCGTGTTCGTGCCCGCCGGGCCCATGGGGTCGGGGCTGCCCAACAAGGACAAGGCCAAGGTGCGTGAGCAGTACGCACAGGGCCTGGTGGGGCGGGGCGAACTGCTCCAGGCCGAGTCGGCCGCCTACCACAGCCCCGGCACTTGCACCTTCTACGGCACGGCCAACAGCAACCAGATGCTGCTCGAAGCCATGGGCCTGCATGTGCCCGGCGCGGCGTTCGAGTCGCCCGGCACCGAGGTGCGCGAAGCCTTCACGCGCCAGGCCGTGCGCACCGTGCTCGACATCGGCCAGCGCGGCACGCGCTTCACGCCCATTGGCCAGCTGGTGGACGAACGCTGCATCGTCAATGCCATGGTGGCGCTGCTGGCCACGGGCGGCTCCACCAACCACCTGATCCACTGGGTGGCCATTGCGCGCAGCGCGGGCATCCTGATCGACTGGACCGATTTTGACGAGCTCTCGTCCGCCGTGCCGCTGCTGGCCCGCGTGTACCCCAACGGCGATGCCGATGTGAACCAGTTCCAGGCGGCCGGCGGCCCCCCGTGGATCCTGCGCGAGCTGCTGAGCGGCGGCTTCATGCACCCCGATGTGCTCAGCGTGAACGCCGGTGGCATTGCAGCAGGCGGCAAGAGCGCGCCCGCGGTGTCGGGCGATACGTCGGTGCTGCGGCCCGTGAGCGCGCCGTTTTCTGCGACCGGTGGCCTGCGCCTGCTGCAGGGGCGGCTGGGCCGCGCGGTGATCAAGGTCTCGGCCGTGCCTGAAGACCGCCACATCGTCGAAGCCCCGGCGCGCGTGTTCGATTCGCAAGAGGCTTTGCT
>JANJSZ010000039.1 GCA_024711405.1 Acidovorax sp. | reverse complement strand
TGCTGGGCCGCAAGGTGCTGATGGAAAACGGCCGGGGCATGCAATTGCTGGCCGCACGCATGCAGGCCACCATGGCGCAGGCCGCCGCCGTGCCCGTGCTGGCGCCTTATGCGGCGCAGCTGGGCGATGCGCTGCAGCAGGTGACCGCCGCCACGCAGGCCGCCTGGGACACCGGCAATCCGGCCGAGGCCCTGGCCAACGCCGTGCCCTACATGCAGGCCTTTGGCCACATGGTGCTGGCCTGGACCTGGCTGGATGTGGCACTGGCCACGCTGCGCGCGGATGCTGCGCTTTCAGTAGCTGCTAGCGCAGGAAGGTTGGGCGCTGCACGCTATTTCTACCATTACGAACTGCCGAAGATGGGTGCCTGGCTCAACGTGGTGAACCGCCGCGATACCACCTGCGCCGCGCTCGGCGAAGAGGCGTTTTAGGGCAACGCTCACACCGCAGCCCTGTGCGTACCGCGCGCCGGGGTGCAAGCGGACAGCAGCCAACCCATGCCCACGGCCAGCAGCACCGACGTGATTTCGGCCGTGCGGGTGGGCAGATAGCGCTGCGTCCATTCGCAAACCAAAGCGAGCACCGCCGTGCAGAGGGTCATGCCTGCCAGCAAGGCCCCGTTGCGCACCGTGCTCCAGAGCATGGCGCCAAAGCAGAGGCATTCCAACGCGCGCGCCGTGATGGCAGACTGCACCCAGGTCGAGAGCGTGGAAGCAAACGGCATCCATTCCATGTCGGCCGGCGGCGTGCGCCACGCCCAGGGCCAGAGGGCGTCGAGCAGATAGGTGGCCAGGGCCGCCCATGTTGTGGCTGCCCAGCGTGCCCCAGGCGCCCACGTATCCAGCCACCGCCACAGCAACCAGCCGCCCCCAATGCCCAGCACCACCGCCATGCCCGGCGACTGACCCACGACCACGAATTTGCCTGCCAGCACCGCCAGTGTGGCCAGCAGGGCCAACGTGTGTGCGCGGTGCGCCAGATGGGCGGTGCGGGCCAGGTGCGCAATGGCAGACAAGCCAATCACCGCCATACCCACATGCAGCAGCATGCGCCGCGGTTGCCACAGGTCTTGCTGCCACAGCGACTTGACGTTCTGTGCCACCGAGGAAACGTCCAGCGTGGGAATCAGCGGATACAGCTCTGCCACCCACCACAGCACGATCAGCACCAGCGTGAACCGGTCGGCATCGGCCCAACCCTGGTGCCGGTTCAGCAAGTGACCCACACGCCACCGTGCGGCAAACCCTGCGCCCCAGCCCAGCGCATAGCCCGCCATGTTGAAGATGACATCTGAAAGTGCTGGGGTGCGGGGCAGGAATTTTTGCAGCCATTGCAGCGCGCTGGCCAACACTATCGCCGCCGCCAGCCAGGCGGCAAAAAACACCCACTTGCGCGGACGCTCCAGCCCAGCCCAGCCCAGCAGCCCACCCAGCGGCACAAACAACGCGATGTTTTCGACCAGGTCCACCAGACCGATGCGGCCGCTCCAGATGAACGCCTGCGGCGCATTGAAGTTCCACTGGAAGGGGAACAGCGAGCCATACGCAACGAGCAATACAACCAGCGCCAGCGCGATCGGGAGGCCTCGCGAGCGATCATCGACAGATTTCATGGGCGCCTCGGGTCACTGAATCCGGGATCACACCATACATCACCTTGCAGTGGGCCCTGCGCTGGCCGCGCTCGACTTGGATGCTATAAAAATATAGCTGTCAGCGCTTGCTGGATGGGCGCTGCATGCTATTTTTGCGCTGATAACTGCCGAGAATTGTTGACGGCCTGCCACGGGTGCGCACGCCCGACGATGTCTCGCGCGCCGGGCGGGCGGGCAAACGATCAGCGCTGTTGGCGGCGGCGAATCGATGCAAGCCCTGCGAGAGCAACTCCGAGCAGCGCAAGCGAGCCGGGCTCGGGCACATTGTTGGGATCGTCAGGGTTGTTGGCCGAGCGGCCGAAGCGCAGGTCGTCAAACCCAAGAATGTCGTTTGTCGCATTGAAAGTCACGCTGGAGATCAGCTGACCGTAGTCAATGAAGCCAATGAAAGCGCCGCCACCGTTGATCGCCGAGGGCATATTGATGGTCTGTGTGACCGAGGAACCATCCACGTAATTGATAGTTTGCTGCGGAACCAGATCTGTCTGCAGGCCGTTTACGAAAAAGCCGAAAGCATCCACTGCGTTGACGAAGGAAAAAGTGACCGAGCCGCCACTTACGGTCCGGAAGAGTGCGCCACCTGCAGTGGTATTGAATCCGCACACGGCGCCACAGCCGGGGGTTCCGGTGTTGGTCGTGCCGCCGGTGATGGTCAGGTTGGCAGGCAGGGGGGATTCGAAATCCACGGTGTTCAGTGCGCCAGCCACCGAAAGGAACGATGCCGCGGCTGCGGTCGAGTTCACCATTTGCGCGAGCGTGGTCACATTATTGTCTGCGGCCAGATACGTCACTGGCGCAGCGTGCACAGCAAGGCAGGCACTCGACACAATGCCTGCGATAGCGAGTTTTTTTGTCATCGACATGGTGGTTCTCCTGGATGGTTTTCTCAAACCACTGTTACAAAGCACGCTTTGTGCCAACAAACAAAGTCGTTATTAATCAATGACTTGCTGTTTTTTCAGCCGTCGGTAACGTCTTGGCTGTAAATAATTCCGACGGATCAACAAGGCGATTACGCCGAGCCGGGGTGATGGGCTTTCGGCTTCACTTTGTGAATGGCATTGCAACCGCGCAAGCGTGGGTTCTGTGGGCGGGGCTGGCGAAGGAATTCTGGCGAACCCGACGTCGCACGCCAGTGTTGAGCGGGCCTTGACACCTGGGCTGTGCGCTTTTGCACTGGTGTTCCTGGCCGATTTCTGTACCACGCAGCTCTCATTCGCGACTTCCAATCGCCCAGGCGACAGACCCCGCCGCCGCGCCAACGCACAATGCATCGCAACGCAGTGCCAGGCTGGTTGCTGGCAGCGACCCCATTCAAACCAGGAGACAAGACATGACCCGCACCGTCCCACAATTGTTTGACCTTACCGGCAAGACGGCCCTGGTCACCGGGGGCTCGCGCGGGCTGGGCCTGCAGCTGGCGCACGCGCTGGGGGAAGCCGGTGCCCGGATCATGCTGAGTTCGCGCAAGGCGTCGGACCTGGAGGAGGCCACGGCCGAACTGCAGGCCGCCGGCATCGATGCGCGCTGGATCGCCGCAGACTGCGCGCAAGAGGCCGACATCCGCCGCCTGGCCGACGAAACCCTGCAGCGCATGGGCGATGTGGACATCCTGGTCAACAATGCCGGCGCTGCCTGGGGTGCGCCCGCCGAAGACCACCCGGTCGATGCCTGGGACAAGGTGATGAACCTCAACGTGCGCGGCTACTTCATCCTGAGCCAGCACATTGCCAAGCACAACATGATTGCGCGGCGCAGCGGCAGCATCATCAATGTGGCATCCATCGCGGGCCTGGGTGGCAACCCGAGCGGCATGAACACCATTGCCTACAACACGTCCAAGGGCGCGGTCATCAATTTCACGCGGGCGCTGGCCGCCGAATGGGGCAAGTACAACATCCGCGTCAACGCCATCTGCCCGGGGTTTTTCCCCAGCCGGATGACGGTGGGCACCCTGAAGGCCATGGGCGAAGAGGCGCTGGCCGCCCATGCACCGCTGGGCCGCCTGGGCGACGACGAAGACCTCAAGGGCCTGTGCGCCCTGTATGCCTCGGATGCGGGCAAGCACATCACCGGCCAGTGGCTGGCGGTGGATGGCGGGGTGAGCGTGGTCACCGGTGGCTGAGCCTGTGGGCGCTGCCTTTTCGGGGGGCGTGTTCGGCGCGGACGGCCTTGCTGGCTGGACCGGTGCCGTGCTGCGGTGGACGGCCCCAGGGGCCATGTGCCCATGCGGGCCGCACAGGTTGCCGCCGCGGCACAAGGGCTATTCTTTGTGTCTTTTCTTAAACCCTGGAGTTGCCTGTGTTGAATTTTGGTGCCGATATCCCCTTTGTCAGCCATCTCGGTTTCAGACTGCACCGCATGGCGGGGGGCGCGTCCGAGTTGCATTACGAAGCGCTCCCCGAGCACCTGAACTCATTTGGCGTGACCCACGGCGGCGCGTCGATGGCCTTGCTGGATGTGGCCCTGGCCACCGCGGCGCGCAGTGACATGCCCGACTTTGGCGTGGTCACCATCGAGATGAAGACCAGCTTCATGCAACCCGCGCGTGGGCCGCTGGTGGCCAAGGGGCGTCTGATCCACCGTACCGCCAGCATCGCTTTTGTCGAAGGCACGGTGTTCGACGCCGAAGGCCGTGTCTGCAGCCACGCCACGGGCACGTTCAAGTATGTGCGGCGCCAGCCCGCCCAAGCCGATGGGCAGCGGGTGATTTCGACGGATTGATGGGGGCTCCGGCCGCTGGATGCCCTGAACCAAGTTTGAATCAAATCGGGCTTTTGCGCAAAATTTATAAGCGCAAGAAGCTATTAAAAAAGTAGCAAAAAGGAGTCATTTATGCCACGCAACCAACAAATCGTGCTCGACAACCGCCCCCAGGGCGAGGCCGTGACCAGCAATTTCAAGCTGGTGGCCACTGACACCCCCGCGCTCCAGGAGGGCGAAGTGCTGGTGCACCACCATTACCTGAGCCTTGATCCCTACATGCGCGGCCGCATGAACGACAGCAAGAGCTACGCGGCCTCGCAGCCTCTGGGCGAGGTGATGATCGGTGGCACCGTGGGCGAGGTGGCCGAGAGCAAGAACTCCAAGTTCGCCGTGGGTGACAAGGTGGTGGGCATGGGCGGCTGGCAGGAATACAGCGTGGTCGATGGCAATGCCGTGGGCGCGCTGCGCAAGGTGGACACCACCCATGTGCCGCTGTCGCACTACCTGGGCGCCGTGGGCATGCCGGGCGTGACGGCCTGGTATGGCCTGGTGAAGATCATCGAGCCCAAGGCAGGCGCCACCGTGGTGGTGAGCGCCGCCACGGGTGCCGTGGGCAGCGCCTTTGCCGCGCTGGCCAAGGCGCGCGGCTGCCGCGCCGTGGGCATTGCGGGCGGCGCCGAGAAGTGCCGTTATGCGGTGGAAGAGCTGGGCTTTGACGTGTGCATTGACTACAAAGAGCACAGCGACGTGAAGGCCATGTCCAAGGCCCTCAAGGATGCCTGCCCGAACGGCATCGACGGCTACTTTGAAAACGTGGGTGGCTGGATCATGGACGCCGTGATGCTGCGCATGAACGCCTTCAGCCGCATCGCCCTGTGCGGCATGATCGCCGGTTACGACGGCCAGCCCTTGCCCATGGCCAACCCCGCGCTCATACTGATCAACCGCATGAAGGTTGAAGGCTTCATCGTGAGCGAGCACATGGAGGTGTGGCCCGAGGCCCTGCAAGAGCTGGGCACCCTGGTGGGCACCGGCAAGCTGCGCCCGCGCGAGACCATTGCGCAAGGCATTGCGGCGGCACCCGAGGCTTTTCTGGGCCTGCTCAAGGGCAGGAACTTCGGCAAGCAGCTCGTCAAGCTGGTCTGAACATGGCTGCCTTGCCGCCCGTGCTGCGTTGGACCTGGGCGCGCTTCGACGATCTGGGCGTGCATGCCCTGCATGATGCGCTGGCCCTGCGCTGCAAAGTGTTCATCCTGGAGCAGGGGCCCTACCAGGACCCGGACAGTGCGGACAAGCAATCCTGGCACCTGCTGGGGTATGACGATGCCGGGGCCTTGCAGGCCTGCCTGCGCGTGGTGGACCCGGGCGTGAACTACCCCGAACCCTCCATCGGGCGCGTGGTCACGGCCCGCGCGGCGCGCGGTGGCGGCATGGGGCGCGCGCTCATGGTGCAGGGGCTGGACCGCTGCCAACAGGTCTGGCCGGGCAGGGCGGTGCGCATCAGCGCGCAGGCGCATCTGCAGCGTTTTTATGGCAGCCTGGGGTTTGTGGCGGTCTCTGACGTGTACCTCGAAGATGGCATTCCCCACATCGAGATGCTGTGGAGCCCGCCCTGAGCAGTGCCGGCGCTGATGCCTGCACGGCCATTTGTTTCAATGCTTGCACTGGAGATTGCCCATGACCGCACTGATCCTGCACCATTACCCCTCATCGCCTTTCTCGGAAAAGATCCGTCTGGTGCTGGGCTTCAAGCAGTTGCCCTGGAAGTCGGTGATCATCCCCAGCATCGCGCCCAAGCCCGATGTGGTGGCCCTCACGGGCGGCTACCGCAAGACGCCGTTCCTGCAGATCGGCGCCGACATCTACTGCGACTCGGCGCTGATCTGCGAGGTGCTCGAACATGAGCACCCCGAGCCGGTGCTGTTTCCACCCCATCTCAAGGGCGTGGCGCGGGTGTTTGCACAGTGGGCCGACAGCACCCTGTTCCAGAGCGCCATGGCCTACAGCCTGCAACCGCGCGGCGCCCAGGCGCTTTTTGCCCATGTGGCGCCCGAGGTGGCCCAGGCCTTTGGCGACGACCGCCGCCAGATGAGTGCCGGCATGCCGCGCCTGCGCCCGCAGGACGCCACGGCGGCCTACCGTTCCTATCTGCGGCGCCTGGCGCACATGGTGGAAGAACATGATTTCACCTTTGGCGCCGAGCCCTGCGTGGCCGACTTTGCCGCCTACCA